>CAZCEW010000076.1:0-13046 GCA_964497775.1 uncultured Rhodobacterales bacterium | reverse complement strand
AACCTTTTCTTTCAGTGTCGATGCCACGGATGGCCGGGCGCGCACAGGTGCCATTTCGACGCCGCGCGGCGACATTCGGACGCCCGCTTTCATGCCTGTGGGTACGGCCGCGACGGTCAAAGCGATGATGCCCGACAGTGTGCGCGCGACGGGGGCGGATATTTTGCTGGGCAACACCTATCATTTGATGCTGCGCCCCACGGCGGAACGGATCGACCGCCTAGGTGGCTTACACAAATTCATGAACTGGGAGCGACCGATCCTGACCGATAGCGGCGGGTTTCAGGTGATGAGCCTCAATGAGCTGCGCAAAATGTCCGAGCATGGCGTGACGTTCAAAAGCCATATCGACGGCTCCAGCCATGAATTGACGCCTGAGCGCTCGATGGAGATCCAGCGCCTTTTGGGCAGCGATATTGTGATGTGTTTTGACGAATGCACGCCGTTTCCGGCCACCGAGGAAGAAAGCTTGCGCTCAATGCAATTGTCGATGCGCTGGGCTGAGCGGTCGCGCGAGGCGTTTGGCGATAGGCCGGGTCATGCGCTTTTTGGCATCCAGCAGGGCTCGGTCTTCAAAGATCAGCGTTCTGAGAGCGCCGAGAAGCTGCGCGCTATTGGTTTTGAGGGCTATGCGGTGGGCGGTCTTGCCGTGGGCGAGGGCCAAGAGTTGATGTTTGACGTGCTGGACTACGCGCCTGGCATGCTGCCCGAAGACAAGCCGCGCTACTTGATGGGGGTTGGCAAACCCGATGATATCGTGGGCGCCGTTCAGCGCGGGATTGATATGTTTGATTGCGTCTTGCCGTCCCGCTCTGGCCGTACGGGGCAGGCGTTTACGCGGCGCGGGGTGGTGAATGTGAAAAACGCGCGCCATATCGACGATCCGCGACCGCTGGATGAAGACTGTTCTTGCCCGTGCTGCGCCAACTACTCGCGGGCGTATTTGAACCATGTGTTTCGCGCGCAAGAGATCATCTCTTCGATGCTCGTGACATGGCATAATCTGCACTACTATCAGCAGCTTATGGCGGGGCTCAGAGATGCGATTGCGGCGCAAGCGCTAGATAGATTTGTCGCGGATTTCCATGCGCTGCGTGCGCAAGGCGATATCGAGCCTGTCTAAGCTTTAAGACATCTTCAACGCATCGCGCACGAAAAGCCCGTGCATCGAGAAATCTCTGACGCCGGACAGGCGCGCTTTCATGCTATCGGTCATGTCGCCGACGCGGTCGTCAAACCAGTTGAGAACGCCCAAACGCGGATGCATTGCCGTGCGGGTCCAGTGCAG
Organism: uncultured Rhodobacterales bacterium; assembly: GCA_964497775.1. Lineage (GTDB taxonomy): Bacteria > Pseudomonadota > Alphaproteobacteria > Rhodobacterales > Rhodobacteraceae > Litoreibacter. The sequence continues at coordinate 11,758 of CAZCEW010000076.1, read as the reverse complement.
GGAGACGCGCGTCGCGCCTGACTTGGTTTCGGTGAATTTGATGTCCCAGATGCCTTCGGAGAAGTCGGAATTACGGGCGCTGACATCACCGATATGATAGTACTTACAGCGCTCTAGAGGGGTTTCCTCAAGTATGGTGATGCGCTGGTGCTCAAACGCGCTATTGCCCAAGTGATAGCACAGACGCAAGGAATCCGCCTCATCTTCTTCCGGCTCCACATTGGCCAAAAGCCCATCCCAGAACTCTTCCGGCGCGGCTTTGCCCGGTATCAGCGCTTGCCAGATCTCCGCACGCGGGCGGGTGGTGGTGAAGCTATAGCGGTCAGAGGTTTTTACCCAAAGCCGCAATCTGTCTGACCAGGTGCCGTAAAGCCCATTGGAGATCGCCATGATGAGCACGAACTGCAAAATGGTCCCGATGGGCGAGGTATAGAGCCCGAAGATATCTGGCCAAAGCTTGCTGAGCGCCGAGAATAGAAAAACGTAAATCGCGGCAATCTCGATAACCGTGCGCCAACGTGGCAGAACCACCAAGACAACCACGCTAAGCGCGGTCAGAATGGCCACAAAGATCAAATCGCCCAAAGCAGTCATCCAGATCGGAACGCCTTTTGGAATGGTCTCGCCGCCAATCAGCAAGAGGCCGGACAGCGCATGAAAGAAAGCAGCAAAGCCCAGCCTGCGTCGTTGGCGGTAGATGCGTTTGAAAAGCCCCGTCATGCGCCCCGCCTTACGCCAGTTGATCTTTAGGAGCGGAGGTGTCTTCGTTAGAGCCATAAAGCTCATCGAGCTTGAACAAGAGGCGGTCATGCTGGAACCCCATCGCGTCGTCACACCACCGCTCCAACAAAGCGCCGAGCGACAGGCCGGAGCGTTCCTCATTGGCGATGATAAAGCTGCTATCGCGATCCATCACCGAAATACGGAACGAGAAGATGCCGTCAACAAGTGTTCCGTCAGCCTCTTCGCCCTCGAAATAGAAGCGACAAAATGTCGGATATTCTTTTTCCAGATAGGTGATCGAGTAATTTGACGAGCCGTGCGAGCGGCCACGAAACGCAATATGGACCGTATCTTCGTCATCCGGGTCTTGGTGATAGCTTTCCATCATGCCTGTGCAGTGATCTTTCGGCTGCGCCGCACCGGGTATGACATGTTTCCAAACCAGCTTGGCTGGATAGGGAATCTGGCACGAATGGCGATCGCGCCACATGGTTTTGCGACCAATTTTTCGCGAAATGGAGCTATTTAGGAAGAACCACAGCGACGTCATAATCCCGAAGAACACGGCCAGACCGATCAATGTCGGAAAGACGCCGGAATAGGGCAGGTAGAACAGGAATATGGTGCTCAGAACGCCCGAGATGCCCGCGATCTCCAAAATGCCGCGCTGGCTTGGTTTTACGGCGTAAAGCCCCAACGCCATCATCAGAAACGATATGATGGTCAGCAAGAAGAAGGCAAAATGCGCCAAGTCGGACAGCGCGGAGCCGAGGCTTACCAAAAGCGATGTACACAACAAAGCCATGCCCACGGAAAACGCGGCCATTCGGCGGTAGTGTCTGAGGATCACTTTGAACATTTGGCAGACCTGAGCGACTCAATTGACTTGAACGTAACGAAGCAATCTGGCGCGTTTGAGGCGATGAAGCGCGCAGAGATGGACAAATTCACGAAATAGTCGGGCCTGATTGCCTTGTAGTTGCCCTTTTGGGTCGTCAAAATAGATATAAGCAAACACGGTCGGTTGAATCGGTTCGGGCGCGTCCCCACCTTTTCTTAACAACCGGAGGTCATGCCAATGTTGCCGCCTTTTGCGGGACCGGTATGAGCTTGCCAAAAAGGAAAATGAATGACCGAGCAACACATACAATCCTACCCCGTCTTGCCTTTGCGCGATATCGTGGTGTTCCCGCATATGATCGTGCCGCTTTTTGTCGGGCGCGAAAAATCTGTGCGCGCCTTGGAAGAGGTGATGAAGGATGACAAGCAAATCCTTCTGTCGAGCCAGATCGACCCGTCAGTGGATGATCCAACCGCAGACGGTATTTTCGATGTTGGCGTCTTGGCCAATGTTCTGCAATTGCTCAAATTGCCTGACGGCACGGTCAAAGTGCTGGTCGAAGGCCATTCGCGCGTCCAGATCACGGATTTTGTCGGCAGCGAGAATTTCTTTGAAGCCACTGCTGTCGAGCTGCGCGAAATCGATGGTGACCCGACTGTTTTGCAAGCTTTGGTGCGCTCTGTCGGTGAAGAGTTCGAGCGCTATGCGAAGGTCAAAAAGAACATCCCCGAAGAGGCGTTGTCATCCGTGGCCGAGACGCAAGAGCCGCACCGATTGGCTGATCTGGTCGGCGGGCATCTGGGTGTGGAGGTCGAGCAGAAGCAAGAATTGCTCGAAACATTGTCCGTCACCGAGCGGCTCGAAAAAGTCTACGGGCTGATGCAGGGCGAAATGTCTGTCTTGCAAGTTGAAAAGAAGATCAAATCCCGCGTCAAAACCCAGATGGAGCGCACTCAGCGAGAATATTACCTCAACGAGCAAATGAAAGCGATCCAGAAGGAGCTTGGTGACGGCGAAGAAGGCCAGAACGAAGTGGCCGAGCTGGAAGGCAAAGTCTCCGACACGAAGCTGTCGAAAGAGGCGCGTGAAAAGGCCGACGCCGAGATCAAAAAGCTCAAGAACATGTCACCCATGTCGGCCGAGGCCACAGTGGTGCGCAACTATCTTGATTGGATGCTCGCGATCCCATGGGGCGTCAAATCGCGGGTCAAGAAGGATCTGGGCAAGGCGCAAACCGTGCTCGACAATGATCATTACGGTCTTGAGAAAGTTAAAGAGCGCATCGTTGAATATCTGGCCGTACAGCAGCGCTCAAAGAAGCTGAAGGGCCCGATCATGTGCCTTGTTGGCCCTCCGGGTGTGGGTAAGACCTCGCTGGGTAAATCCGTGGCCAAAGCGACAGGGCGCGAGTTTATTCGCATCTCGCTTGGTGGCGTGCGTGACGAATCCGAAATCCGCGGCCACCGCCGGACGTATATTGGCTCGATGCCCGGTAAGATCATTCAGGCGTTAAAGAAGGCGAAAACCACCAATCCGCTTATCTTGCTCGATGAGATCGACAAGATGGGTCAGGATTTCCGTGGCGATCCGGCTTCTGCCATGCTTGAAGTGCTCGATCCGGAACAAAACTCGACCTTTATCGACCACTATCTGGAGGTCGAATATGACCTCTCGGACGTGATGTTCCTGACCACAGCCAACAGCTACAACATGCCCGGCCCGCTTCTGGACCGCATGGAGATCATTCCGCTTGCAGGCTACACCGAGGATGAAAAATCCGAGATCGCCAAGCAGCATTTGATCGACAAGCAGGTCAAGAACCACGGCCTCAAAAAGGGCGAGTTCGAGCTGACCGACGGCGCATTGATGGAGATGATCCGCACCTACACCCGCGAGGCGGGCGTGCGTAATCTGGAACGCGAAATCGCCAAGCTGGCGCGTAAAGCGGTCACCAAGATCGTGCGCAAGGCGGAAGAGAAGGTCGTCATCACCACGGACAATCTCGATGACTATCTGGGCGTGAAGAAATTCCGCTACGGGCTGGCCGAGAAGGAAGATCAGGTCGGTGTGGTCACCGGTCTGGCTTACACTTCTGTCGGTGGCGAGTTGTTGTCGATTGAGGCTTTGCGCCTGCCGGGCAAGGGCCGGATGAAGACGACCGGTACGCTGGGCGACGTGATGAAGGAATCCATTGATGCGGCGTCAAGCTATGTGCGCTCCATCAGTCCTCAGATCGGTGTGAAGCCGCCGACCTTTGACAAGATCGACATCCATGTCCACGTGCCGGAAGGTGCGACGCCAAAGGACGGCCCTTCGGCCGGTCTGGCGATGGTGACATCTATCGTGTCGGTCCTGACGGGCATTCCTGTGAAAAAAGACATCGCCATGACAGGCGAGGTGACTTTGCGCGGCAATGCTTTGGCGATTGGTGGCTTGAAAGAAAAACTTCTGGCGGCCTTGCGTGGGGGCATCAAGACTGTGCTGATCCCGCAGGAAAACGAAAAGGACCTGCCCGAGATCCCGGACAACGTCAAAGACGGTCTGACCATCATTCCCGTGGCCCATGTCACGGATGTGCTGAAACATGCTTTGGTCAGCACGCCGGAGGCGATTGAGTGGGATGAGGCCGCCGAAGAAGCGGCGCAGGCTGCTTTGAAAGGGTCAGATGACGGAACAGGCGCCGTCGCGCATTAAGCCTTGAAGGCTTAGAGATTGAGGAGGGCGGTCTCATGCAGACCGCCCTTTTTCGTTACGCGTCTTCTTCTTCGTCTTCATCATCACTGGGCAAAGTAATCTCGCCCTGATCGACCAAATCGCGGATGGCGGAGGTGACTTTGCCCATAGCTTGCTCGCCGATCTTGGCCTTGACCGCGCCCAGCTCTGCGATTTCTTCGCGCATCTGTTCGGCCATCCGCTTCGACATATTGTCGAAGAAATGCGCAACTGCTTCGGGCAGATCGGACTGCGCGGCTGCCAAAGCCAGCGTCATATCTTCCGGCGCAACAGCGCGGACGACTTTCGGAATATCCGTAGGCGTGATCCGTGCTGGAATGTCGGCGAAGGTGAAGATGGCCTTGCGCACTTGGACCGCAAACTCTTCTTCCATCTCGTCCAAGGCCGTCAGAATGGCATCGCGTTGCGCCGAGGGTGCGGCGTTCAAAATTGCTGCGGCACGCGCAACGGGCAGGGCGTCAAAGGCTTTCGGCAATTCAGGGGTGCCGAACCGGTCTGCCAAGGCTTGCCCGATTTGATTGACCATTGCCGGCCCAATCGTCTCAGTCTGAGAAATCGAGCAGGTGATGGAATTTGCAACATCCGCAGGCAGTAGCTCGACAACGGAGGCTGCCAAGTCGGCTTTCAGTTTGGACAAGATGATCGCCCCGATCTTGGCACTTTCGCCCGAGACGATATCGGCCAGGGGTTGAGGCTCCAGCGCGGTGATCTTGGCCCACGGGTCGGATTTCTCGATTAGCCCGAACCGCAACCTCAGTTCCGCATGTAGATCTGGCGTCAATTGCCCTTCCAAAGCGTTGAGCGTGTCTTCAATCGTCTCAGGAAACGTCAAAGAGCTGTCAGACAGGGAGCTTTCGAATTCATCGACAATGCGCGCAAGCGTTGCGCGATCTACCGGGCCCATGGATGAAAAATCGCAGGCGAGCCGCACTTGGCTGTCCCGGCTGAGCCCCGCCAAAGGAACGGAGCCGCCTTCCGACAAGATCATCTGAACGATGACGGCGGCTTTTTGCGACCCGGTCAGGCCGCGCTCGGACAAAGCCATAGCGTCAAGTGGCGCATCATCGCCCGACCCATTTCTGGGGTGAGGTTTCATTTCCATAGCAATCCCGTCCCGCATCGTCTCGCAGGGGTAGATGGCCAGAGGGGCGTTAACGAAAAGTGATCACCCGGTGCCGCTGAGCGGGGCCTTTAATTCAAATGAAATTCAATAGGCCTTGGTCACGCCGGTCTCGAGCGCAGATCTCAGCGCAAATTCCGCCCATGTGTTTCGCCCACCGCGCGTGCGAATTTCACTGAGTTGAATACGGGCGTTCGCCAAATCTCCGGTCTCGACATAAGCCATGCCCAGATATGACCGTGCCAGAATGTTATCGGCATCGGCCGCAAGCGCCTGCGCATAAAGCTCAAATGCGGCCGCGTTGTCGCCTGTCTTTCGCGCAATGAAGCCGCGATAGGTCAAGACGCGGGCCTCGGATTGATCCGACATTGTATTCAGTATCAAACGCGCGCGATCATATTGGCCCGCATAGGCCAGCTCGCGCACGGCCTCATACCGCGTATCATCGTTAATCAGGCCGGATTTAGCATCGAGACAGGTTTGCGTCTTCTCGTCGAAAACTTCGCCCTTCTCGCAGTCAGACGCGGTTTGCGTGGGCTTCGGCGGAGTGCTGTCGTCAGAGCCCACAGCATAGCTCAAACTCGGCAGACAAATGAGGACGGCAAGATATGAAGCAAGGCGCATGATAGAACTCCGTGGGTTGAGGCGATTAAAAAAGGCGGCGCGCAGAGTTGCGCGACGCCTGTTAAGCAATCTGATTGTCGGCTGGATTAACCAGTTGTGGCAACGCAAGCGCCGCTCGCGGCATCCCATACTGTCCCGTCTTGACATGATGTTGTTTGCGCGTGCTTGCCGTAGCTGCATTCAGCATAGGCGGCCATTGGCGCCAAGCTCAGAACCAAGGCTGCAAGAATAGTCTTTGGCGTCATTTCAAATTCTCCCATATTAACTATCCCCGTAAGAATAGCACGGCTTAGCCATTGGGCAAACTCTCAATCTCGTGATCGCGCCTCTAACGTCCGCCAAAGACCCGCGCGAAGATCGTGTCGACATGTTTCGTGTGATAGCCCATGTCGAATTTCTCTTCGATTTCGTCCACGCCGAGGGCTGCGACCACATCTTTGTCGCTTAGAAGTTCTTCTTTGAAATCAGTGCGATGCTCCCAGACCTTCAAAGCGTTGCGTTGAACCATGGCATAGGCATCCTCGCGCGAGACACCGGCTTGGGTCAGCGCCAGAAGAACCCGTTGGCTCATCACAAGGCCGGGGAATTTATTCATATTGTCGAGCATGTTGTCAGGGAAGATCAGCATCTTGTCGATCACACTCGTCAGGCGCGCTAAGGCGAAATCCAGCGTGATCGTAGTGTCGGGGCCGATATTGCGCTCGACAGAGCTGTGCGAGATGTCACGCTCATGCCAGAGCGCCACGTTCTCCATTGCAGGCACGACGGCCATGCGCACAACGCGGGCGAGGCCGGTCAAGTTCTCGGTCAGGATCGGGTTCTTTTTATGCGGCATAGCGCTCGAGCCCTTTTGGCCCATCGAGAAAAACTCCGCGCCTTCCAGCACCTCGGTGCGCTGCATGTGGCGAATTTCCGTGGCGATATTCTCGATCGAGCTGGCGACCACGCCGAGGGCCGCAAAAAAGGCCGCGTGACGGTCGCGCGGGATGACTTGGGTGGAGATCGGCTCGGGGTTCAAACCCAGTTGCGCGCAAACATGTTCCTCAACGCGCGGGTCGACATTGGCGAATGTGCCAATGGCGCCAGAGATAGCGCCGGTAGAAATTTCATCGCGCGCAGTGCGCAGACGGGCAAGGTTGCGGTCCATCTCGGCATAGAAGCGCGCGAAGGTCAGGCCCATCGTCGTAGGCTCGGCGTGAATGCCGTGGGAGCGCCCAACACGCAGCGTGTCTTTATGCTCCAGCGCGCGCCGCTTCAGGGCGGCCAGAAGGCCCGTTACATCCTCGATCAAAATATCTGCAGCGCGCACAAGCTGGACGTTGAAACAGGTATCGAGCACATCTGATGAGGTCATGCCTTGATGCACGAACCGCGCTTCCTCCGATCCGACATGTTCAGCCAGATGGGTCAGAAAGGCGATGACATCATGCTTGGTGACGGCCTCGATCTCATCTATCCGGGCCACGTCAAATTCTACATCTTTCGCCTTCCAGACTGCCTGAGCATTCTCGCGCGGGATGACGCCCAAATCGGCCATTGCATCGCAGGCATGCGCCTCAATCTCGTACCAGATGCGAAACTTTGTCTGAGGTGACCAGATAGCAACCATATCAGGACGGGAATAGCGTTCGATCATAAGACAGGCTTTCGTGATTTGTGTGGCAGATGGATGCGTCTTAAACTGACACCTACGGGCTCACAAGACGGCAAGGGGGGCGAGATGCGCGTCATATTGGCATTTTCAACGGCACTGTTGATTGCCGGTCCCGCAATCGCAGGCGATTGGGTCGCGTTGGACGGCGAGGGCATCGAGGCGGCGCTGAATGCGCGCAGTGTTCAATACGACAATGCCACGCAAGATTTTCGCACCTCTGGCCGCACGCTTTTCGACAATGGCAGGCCCAGTTGGGGCTATTGGGCCGTGCGGGGCGATCAATATTGCAGCCAATGGCCACCTGCGGATGGGTGGGTATGCTATAATGTGGAATTGGCAGCGGACGGCGCGGCGGTGCGGTTTGTTTCGGAGACAGGATATGCGGTCGAAGGGCGCTATCGGGAGGATTGATATGCCAACGCTTCCAAGTCTTGCCGATTTCCAAGGCCGTTGGAAAATCGAGCGGACGATCAAAGACAAGCGGGCTGGAATAGACGGCACGCTAAGCGGGGAGGCGACACTTTCACCGCGCGCACAAGGCGGGCTGACTTACGAGGAAACCGGTAAGCTGAGCTACGGGCCGAAATCCTCTATGGAGGCGACGCGGCGCTATCTTTGGCTGCCACACGCGCAAGGCATCGAAGTACAATTTGACGATGGCAGGCCCTTTCATGTGATCGTTTTGCAGCGGCTCATGCCCGATACCAACCACCATTGCGACCCTGATCTATACCATGTCAGCTATGATTTTCGGACGTTTCCTCAGTGGCAAAGCGTCTGGCGCGTAGTGGGGCCAATGAAGGATTACCGTATGGTCACCAAATACGAGCCGGCCTCTTAGCGCGTGGTCAAGACACAGCTTGGCGCGAGATGTAATCGGCCAGCGACTTGCCTTGCTCATCTACGAATAGCTCCGCCATGACCTTCAACGACCTGATACGGTCCACCCTGAAAGAGCGAAAATCAGCGCGCAGCTCGCACCAACAGGTCACGGTCCAGACCCGACCCCAATATTCCATCTGCAGCGGGCGGATCACTCTATCCAATGGCGGCGCATCCGGTGCGGCGTAGGAGATTTGCAACTTCTGGCGCGCCCGAATGGCTTGGCGGATTTGCGGCATGAAGCGAAATCCGGCGGCCGCGTCCTTGAACGGATAGACAGCAAAGCCCCAACTAGAGGGCGGGGTGGTCCTGTCCTCAGGCAACACCGCGTCGATCTTCGCTGAAAGCGACTGCGCGGCGTCTTGCAATTCTGGGTCCGCAGCCTCGCCCACAACCGCCAAGCCAAAATGCAGCGCCTCAAGCTCGGTCTTCGTCAAGTTGAGCGGCGGCAGAGTGATCGGGGCCGTCATCATATAGCCAAGCCCGCGTTCTCCGGCGACAGGCACGCCAGACAGAACCAAACTATCCATATCGCGGTAGATCGTGCGCACGGACACATCAAGCGATTGCGCAAGGTCTTCGGCGCGGTGCAACCGTCCGTCACGCAGCAAAAGGATCAAGTCAAAAAGCCTGTCTGTACGCCGCATGGTCGATTTGAACTCCGATTCGCCTTGGTTAAGTATATAGAACACCGCACAACTGACAAAAACCTGTCAGGAGGAATTGGGATTCCTGCGGGCAGGCGTTGTTTTTGGCCAAATCTGCGTGAAATCCGAATTTGTCACTTTCACCGAGACCTATGAGCTCTTAGATACGAGACCAATAGAACTTATCCTTTTGAGGAGGCGTCACACATGATGACACCCATGTTTATCACAAATATTCCGCCCGTTGGCTGGCTTCTGCTTGCGGTTGTTGTCCTTGTCCTGTTCGGACGCGGCAAGATCTCGTCGATGATGGGCGATGTCGGCAAAGGCATCAGCTCGTTCAAAAAGGGCGTGGCTGAAGGCAAGAAAGAGCTCGACGATGCAGAGGCTGAAATGGCCCGCGACGTCACGCCTGAGGAAGAAAAAGACAAAAGCTAAGCGGATGCCAAATCAAGGATCTTCCGTATGAGCTGGGGCGAAATGCTCATCGTGGCTATGGTCGCGCTGATTGTGGTCGGCCCGAAAGACCTGCCCGGCATGTTTCGTAAAGTCGGCCAGTTCACCGCCAAAGCCAAACGCATGGCGCGAGACTTCTCGCGCGCGATGGAAGATGCGGCGGATGATGCTGGCGTGGCGGATGTTCAAAAGACGTTTCAAGCTGCGACCAATCCGGCAAAGGCCGCTTTGGATTCTGTGACTGATACGGTGAAGAAATCCGTCGAAGATCTTGATCCTGACAGCGCGACGGGGCGTCTATCGAAGGAACGCGCCGAAGCAGCGCAGAAAATCCGCGATCACAGTGCGAAAGTCGCCCAAGACCGTATCGACCGCGAGGCGGCTGCGAAGGTCGCTGAGGCAAAGCCGAAAGCTGCGGCCAAACGCGCGGCAAAAGGGACCACAAAGACGGCTGCTAAAACCAAATCCGCTGCGAAGCCGAAAGCGAAGCCCGCTGCGAAGCCTAAGGCGAAAGCGCCCGCAAAGACAGCCGCAAAGCCGAAAGCGTCCAAGCCTAAGAAGGCCAGCACATGAGCGACGTCAACACCGATGAGGTTGAGGACAGCTCAGCGCCGCTGATCGAGCATCTGGCCGAGCTTCGCACCCGTCTGATCCGCTCTGTCATTGCGTTCGTTATCGCTCTGTTCTTCTGCTTCGCTTTTGCCGGAGCCTTGCTGGATTTCCTGCTCATCCCGATTGAGAAGACGATGCGCGAGTTGGGCAATCCCAATCCGGTGATGCAATACACCGCTCCGCAAGAGTATTTCTTCACGCTTGTGCGTATTTCCGTGGTGGGCGGCATCATGCTGGCCTTCCCGGTGATCGCGCATCAACTTTGGCGCTTCGTGGCGCCTGGGCTCTATAAAAACGAGAAATCCGCATTCTTGCCCTTCTTGCTTGCCTCGCCCTTGATGTTCATCGCCGGCGCGGCATTTGCGCATTTCGTCGTCGTCCCGCTCGCCATGCGGTTCTTTCTGGGCTTTGCCGATTTGCCATCCTTTGTCGCAGCCCTTGTGGCGTCCGGAGATGTCGCGATAGCGACGGAAGACACAGGCATCGACATCGTGTTCAACGGCAAGGTCAATGAGAGCTTGGACATCACGCTCAAGATGATCCTCGCCTTTGGGCTGTGCTTTCAATTGCCGGTCTTGCTGACCTTGATGGGCAAGGCGGGGCTGGTCTCGGCCGAGGGCCTGAAGCTGGTCCGTAAGTATGCCATCGTCGCGATCTTGCTTGTTGCAGGCCTCGTGACGCCGCCAGATGTGTTGACCCAAGTCATCTTGTTCACGGTGGTCTATGGCCTTTATGAAGTGTCGATCTTCCTTGTCGCGCGGGTTGAAAAGCAACGCGAAGCCAAGCTACGCGCGGAAGGCCTTTGGTTTGAAGATGACGATGACGACGAAGAGGTTTCCGCAGATGAGGAAACCCATGCCGAGGATCGTGGCCCATGACACGCGACCCGATGGAGCGGATCGCCGACGCGCTGGAACGCGTCTCTCCGCCAAATGCGGATACGCCTGATTTCGCGACAGCCGATGCGTATCTCTGGCATGTCCAGCCCGACAGGCTTCAACCCGTGCCTGACGTCAAACGCGTGGCGCTGGATCTTCTGATCGGGATCGAGCGGGCGCGCGATACGCTGCTTGCCAATACCAAACAATTTGCAGAAGGCTTTGCCGCCAATAACGCGCTGCTTTGGGGCTCGCGCGGGATGGGGAAATCATCTTTGGTCAAAGCGATCCACGCGGCTGTACTAGAGGAGGGCTTGGCCCTGAAACTGGTCGAAGTGCAGCGCGAGGACCTTCCGTCGATTGGCAGGCTCTTGGGCCATTTGCGCAGCTCCGATCAGCGCTTCATCCTGTTTTGCGACGATCTCAGCTTCAGCCATGATGACGAGCATTACAAATCGCTCAAGGCGGTGCTGGATGGCGGGATCGAAGGGCGGCCTGAGAATGTGCTGTTTTACGCCACATCAAATCGCCGTCACCTGATGCCGCGCGATATGATCGAGAACGAGCGCGGCTCTGCCATCAATCCGT
>CAZCEW010000075.1:0-13398 GCA_964497775.1 uncultured Rhodobacterales bacterium | reverse complement strand
ATCTTCAGCTCCGGCTCGTCCATGCCGCCATACAGGTGGTTGAGAAACATCTCTTTGGTCAGCGTCGTGCCTTTGCGCAGGCTGAGAAGTTCCAGCATCTGGTATTCTTTGCCCGTCAGATGGACAGGCTGGTCATCCACGGAAACTGTCTTGGCATCGAGGTTAACGGCAATCTTGCCAGTATAGATGACCGATTGCGAATGCCCCTTAGAGCGGCGGATGATCGCATGGATGCGTGCCACCAGCTCTTCTCGGTGAAACGGCTTGGTCATGTAGTCATCTGCCCCGAAGCCAAAGCCTTTGAGCTTATTCTCGGTGTCATCGGCGCCCGAAAGGATCAAAATCGGTGTTTCAATCTTCGACAGCCTAAGCTGGCGCAAAACTTCATGCCCTGTCATGTCGGGCAAATTCAAATCCAGCAAGATCAGATCGTAGTCATAGAGTTTCGCCAGATCGATCCCTTCTTCACCCAGATCAGTCGAATAAACATTCAAATTCGCATGGGTGAGCATCATCGATATCGACTTAGAAGTCGTAGGATCGTCTTCCACAAGTAATACACGCATAGTCAAATTCTCCGGTCCGGCCCCTCAATAAGTATTAACAATAGAACCCAAAAGGTTAATTCATCGTTACTAAGGAGCTAAGATGGCGAATTACCCCAATTTTTGCCTGAAATCCTGCAAATGGGTGGTTTTTAGGGCTTTTTCGCCGTGCTCAGCGACAGCATCTATCCAAGAGGCCAATTCCTCAAGAGATAATTCATACATCTCACAAGCCTGATCTTCATCAATAAGCCCCGCGCGCACTGCCTGAACCACGATATTTTTGCGGCTGGCCACCCAGCGGCGCGTCTTTGGATCGGGTAAATCTGCGCGTGTCAGGGTCGTGCCATCTGACAACGTGACACAGCGCGGACCGGATTGGCGTTTGAGATACATTTTGCGACCCTCTTTGGACTGAATAGGCCCAAATGACCCCGCTTTGTTTAAAGAGCGGTGAAGCCGTCCCTTGTGAGTAGCTAAAGTTTTCCTATATTCCGCCACAGATACGTAGAGAGGCCTGACAATGGCATTGGATCACACAGACGGGCGTTTGAACTCGCTGGGCTTTGCGAAAGCGCCGGGCGAGACGCGTGTGCTTGTGGCGATGTCGGGCGGTGTGGATTCGTCAGTGGTGGCCGCAAAACTGGCGCAAGAGGGTTACGACGTGGTCGGCGTCACCTTGCAGCTTTACGATCACGGCGCGGCTCTGGCCAAGAAAGGCGCCTGTTGCGCTGGCCGTGACATTCACGACGCGCGCCGCGTGGCCGAGGAAATGGGCTTTCCGCATTACGTGCTCGATTATGAAAACGTCTTTAAGGATGCCGTGATTGACGAGTTCGCCGACAGCTATCTGGCGGGTGCGACGCCTGTGCCGTGTATCCGCTGCAATGAGCGGGTGAAGTTCAAGGACTTGCTGGAAACGGCCAAGGATCTGGACGCCGATTGCATGGCGACGGGACATTACATCCAACGCAAAATAGGCGATCACGGCCCCGAGCTTCACTCCGCCGCTGATCCGAGCAAAGATCAAAGCTATTTTCTGTTTTCGACCACGCCTGCGCAGCTGGATTATCTGCGCTTTCCTTTGGGCCATCTGGCCTCGAAAGAGGAAACGCGCGCGCTGGCGGAGACTTATGGGCTTAGCGTCGCCGACAAGCCTGACAGTCAGGACATTTGTTTTGTGCCGGACGGCAATTACGCCTCGGTGATCGAGAAACTGCGCCCCGGTGCGGGCGAGCCGGGCGATATTGTCGATATGGGCGGCAATGTGCTTGGCACCCATGAAGGCGTGATCCATTACACAGTCGGGCAACGTCGCGGGCTTGGCATTGGCGGGTTGTCGACGCCGCTTTACGTGGTCAAGCTTGATGTCGACAAGAAGCATGTCATCGTCGGGCCCAAAGAGGCGCTTGCGACCCGTAAAATCCCCGTGCGCGAGATCAATTGGCTGGGCGATACTGCGTTTGACAGCCAAAGCGAATGGCATGTCGGCGTCAAAGTCAGATCGACCCGCCCGCCTGCGCCTGCGATCATCAGACCGATCTCTGCCACTGAAGCAGAGGTCGAGCTGTTGACGCCCGAGGAAGGTGTCTCCCCCGGACAGGCTTGTGTCTTTTATGATGACGACACGACCCGCATCTTCGGCGGCGGGTGGATTTGGCGCGGCTATTGAGCCGCCTCACCCTGCCCGCCCTTGCAGGCTTCCCGCCCTTATGATCTGCTAGACGAGACCCCCAACCAAAAGGATGCCCTATGCGCCTCGCCCTTGCCCTGACACTTGCTCTTGCCTTTCCGCTGACTGCGCAGGCCGACAGCTATGAAGAACGCCTCGCCGTCGCCAACGAGCATATCGAAGCCACGCTGGAAGACATCAATATGGCCGATGTCATTGCCCAGATGTACACGCCGCTTCTGACCAATATCGAACAGCAAACCGGCAAGAAGCTGACGCAAGCCCAGATCGATGCGATCGACAAGCTTTACCAAGACAATATGAGCGAGCCGATGACGCAGCTGATGCGCGAGCAAAGCAAAACGATGGCCGATATCATGACCATGGAAGAGATCGTCGCATTGCGTGACTTTTATCAGACGCCCGATGGACGCTCGGTGATGACGAAACTGCCAAAGCTGATCGAGGTCCAGCAACCTCAGGTTATGGCGATGGTGCAAAACAACCTGCCCAAGATGATGCCGCAACTTCAGGCTATCGTCGAAGGCAACTAAGCCTCAAGACAAGACGCAAGCAATTCAAGATCAGGGGCCGCACCTCGCAGTGCGGCCTTTTGCATTTGCACAGAGCGCGCGAGGCCCACCAAAGCATCAAGCTTCGAGATCAGCTTTTCGCGCCGCACCGCAACGCTCAACCGCGCGGCAAGGTCATGGGTCAGGTGCAAGTCTTCACCATCGATCTCAACCGTCACGCGCGCCTGCATCTCGCTGAGATCATCATGCGCAGTCACCTCGACCAAATCGCGCAAAGCGCAAAGATCAAGATCGTTGGCATTGTCATCGCTAAACGTCTCAAGTGCTGCGGTATCATGGCCTGACAAAACCAAAGCCGCGATCAAGCGGTAGGAGAACTTCGCCTCCAACCCCGTCTTGGGCTGGGCCAGATCACAGACTTTCAGCCAACGCGGATGGGTCTCTACCTTGATGCGGCGGATATGATCCGGCTTGAGTTTCGGAGCCTTCAGCAAAGCCTCGATCATCGCATGGGTGCCGTGACAGCAGGCGTGAAACTTATGGCTGATTGTTTCAAACTGCCAACTCTCACCCATCCCTGTCAACGCGGCATCATCCGCCTCGCCTGCATGGGTTGGCCCAAACCCTTGCGCGGCTTCCATCCCTTCTGGGTTCGACACAAACCCCATCGCCGCCAATTGCGCGACCTCGACCCCGGCGCTGGCCGCTTGGCCTGCATTATAGGGCTTTCCCATCGTACCAAACTGCGACTTCAGCCCAGCGGCTTTGGTCGCAGCCAACCCCAGAGCATGCGACATTTGCTGCGCATCAAGCCCCAAAAGCCGCCCCGCCGCCGCAGCGGCCCCGAATGTGCCTGCCGTAGCCGTTTGATGAAACCCTGTTTGATAATGCCCGCGGCCCAGCCAGATGCCTGCGCGGATCGAGGCCTCGACCCCTATCAGGCAGGCTTCCAGAAATTCCGCTCCTGACGCGCCATCTCGCTGCGCCACAGCTAAGGCTGCCGGAATAACGACAACGCTCGGGTGGCCGATATGGGCGAAATGCGTGTCGTCATAATCTAATGCATGTGAGGTCACGCCATTGACCAAAGCCGCTGCACGCGCAGGCAGGCGGGTTTGCGTGCCGATAACACTGGCCTCGCCCAGCCCGCCTTCTTGCGCGGCCATTTCCGCGACGATTCTCGAAACAGGCTCCCCCGCGCCTGCCACTGCGCAGCCTGCCCAATCCAGAAGCGACAAGCGCATCATCGCCAAAGCATCATCCGCGCCAGAGACCTTACCGCTCGCAAAACCGGCTAAGGCCGCGGTGAAGCTCATGACTTGGCTCCGTAAAGTTCTTCCGCACGCTGCTCGAACGCGCGCACGATGCGGTGCATCGCCTCGTTGAACACCACACCGATCACGCCTTGCAACAAGCGCGACTTGAACTCGAAATCCACGTAGAAATCGACGTGACAGCCTTGCGCGCCCAGATCCTCAAAGGCCCAACGGCTCTTGAGATATTTGAACGGCCCGTCAAGATATTCCGTATCAATCGCGGTCTGATCGGGGTGCAGCACCACGCGAGAGCCGAACCGTTCGCGAAATACTTTAAAGCTGATCACCAGATCAGCCAGCATCACCTCGGACGCACCATCAGGCGTGCGCGACCTTATCCGCGCCGCAGAACACCACGGCAAAAATTCGGGGTATTTGTCAACATCGGCAACCAGATCATACATCTGCTGGGCCGAGTATGGCATGTTGCGTTTTTCACTATGGGTTGGCATAGCCGTCCTGTTACCGTCGTCTGGATCACCATTTCCAAGAACGGGCGCGAAATTCAAGGGGATAACATGTCTCATCCACCCTATGAGATCGACGAAATGATCTCGGCCAAGGCGATTGCTGCGCGGATTGAAGAGCTGTCGCGCGATATTCACGACCATTTCGAGGGCACCGATAAGCTGGTTGTCGTGGGCCTTCTGCGCGGCTCTTTCGTCTTTATCGCCGATCTGTTGCGCGAATTGGACCTGCCCGTGGAGGTCGATTTTCTAGAGGCCTCAAGCTATGGCGACGGGATGGAAAGCTCGCGCGAAGTGCGCATCCTCAAAGACCTGCGCGGAGAGATCGGCGGGCGCGATGTGCTGGTCGTCGAAGACATTGTCGACACGGGCTTCACGCTATCCCACGTGCTGCATCTGCTTGAAAGCCGCAGCCCTGCGCGCATCGAGACCATAGCACTTCTTGATAAGCCCACACGGCGCGAGGTGGATGTGAAAGCCACTTGGACCGGCTTCGAGATCCCGGACGAATTTGTCGTGGGCTACGGGATTGATTACGGTCAACGCAATCGCAACCTGCCCTATATCGGCAAGGTTCGCTTCGTCTAGAAACCCATTCCCCCAAAAACGTTACTGGATTGTTTCGGCTTTGCGGGTATCGTGGGAGACATAAAAATAAGTCAACAGCGGAGTTCCCTCATGCGTCATCTCAAAATCCTCGCCATCGCAGCGCTTAGCGCAGCAGCTGTCACTGGTACCGTCATCGCTGACGGTCACGCGAGCCCCGAAATCGCGAAAGCCATCAAAGATCGTCAGGCTCATATGAAGGGCTACGGCGCATCTTTAGGTGTGCTGGGCGATATGGCCAAAGGCGCCAAACCCTATGACGCAGCAATGGCGCAAGAGGCGGCCGATAAGCTTGCCATGTTGGCCAGCACAGATCAGTCGGCCTTCTGGCCTGTGGGCTCTGACACGTCGATCAAAGGCAGCCGCGCTTTGCCCTTGATCTGGCAAGAGCCCGAAAAGGTGCAAAAAATCGAATCTGATCTGGCAGATGCCGCCAATGCGATGAAAGCGGTCGCGGGCAATGATCTAGCCTCGCTTCAAGGCGCAATGGGCCCGATTGGCGCCAGCTGTGGTGCGTGCCACAAAACTTACCGCCAGCCCAAGTAAGTCAGCCCGGAGCGGTCCGAAACCACGCACCGCTCCGCGCATGTATGTCTAATGCACCCGTTTTTCCGCTGGATCATATTCCTGAGCCTTGTCGGCGCGATTGCCTTTTGGCTGATCACGCGCCCTGCAAGCTTGTCGGGTGCTGAACTTGCCGATCTGAATCTCGCTGAGGGCGATATCGCCAAAGGTGAGATGGTGTTCTGGGCGGCAGGCTGCGCGTCGTGCCACGTCGCACCCGGCGCGGAAGAAACCGACGCGCCTGTTCTGTCTGGCGGGCAAAAATTCGCCAGCCCCTTTGGCACGTTTCTGGCCCCCAATATCTCGCAAGACGAAACACACGGCATCGGCGGCTGGGATCTGCCGCAATTTGCCGCCGCCGTCCAAAAAGGCGTAAGCCCAGATGGCCAGCATTATTTTCCGGCCTTCCCCTATACATCTTACGTGAACGCGACGCCTGACGATATCGCGGCGCTTTATGCATTCATGAAAACCCTGCCCGATGACGCAACACCCTCGCTGCCTCATGAGGTTGGATTTCCGTTCAACATCCGCCGCTCTGTCGGGGGCTGGAAATGGCTGTTTGCCAAAGACGGCTGGGCGGTGACGGGCGATCTGACGGAGGTCGAGCAGCGCGGAAGATATCTCTCTGAGGCCTTGGCGCACTGCGCCGAATGCCACACGCCGCGCAATCTGCTGGGCGGGTTGCAGCGCGCAAACTGGATGGCCGGCGCGCCCAACCCCGACGGCAAAGGCCGCACGCCGAACATCACGCCTGCAAAACTGACCTGGTCCGATCTCGACGTCACCAATTACCTGACAACAGGCTTCACGCCCGAATTTGACACGGTCGGAGGCCATATGGTGCAGGTCGTCCAAAACCTCGCCCGCCTGCCTGCCTCAGACCGCGAAGCGATAACCGCCTATCTGCGACGAGTGCCGCGCGTCGACTAAGGACTGCCAAACCCTATTCTGATCCGCGGCGCAGGGCGTGCGGTGACTTTATCGACAAGAATATTGCCTGCGCCGTTTTCAGGATCGTTTTGCGAGACGGAGACAATCATCCGGTTCAGGGTAGGTAATTCCCCCTCTTCATAGACATGCTGCACCGATTGCGAAGGACCGCCATAAACCTGGATCGATACCCTTACGCTGTTCTCATCCGGCCGCACGACGAAGCTCAACTTGAAGGTCTGCGCATAGGTCGCCACGGGCAAAACTATTGGCGGCTGATCGCGCAACGTCACGGTCACGTCTGTCTCAGACACATTGGCAGTGCCAAATGAGAACAGATTGTTTTGAAGCAAGCCAAATGACCACTCCCCGCGCGAGAAATTCTGAACAACGAGCGAGGCCCGATAGGGTTTTGACCGGTTGCGGAAAGAAATGAGCTCGGATGCAAACCACGCACCAGCGCCAACAGGCGCCGACCCCAACATCTGAAAGGCAAGATTATCCGCCCCGCCACCGAAACTGGCAGGTGCTCGGCGCAAGAACCAACCGCTTAGGTCTTGGGCCGTAGGAATGAACTGAATTGCGTCATCCGCAGAGCTTGCAGGCTCGATCGCGGGCAGCGCGCCGTTGATGTCATTTGGGCCTTGAAAATCAGCTTTAAGGATCGGGGTGCAGGCCGAACAGGCAAGCGCAAGGCCAACGCAAAGAGAAACCGGGCGCATCTAAAACTCCATTTATCTCTAAATGGGTGCTATCTTACCCAATGCGGCGTCGCGCGCAAGTCGCTCGCGTCCTATCCTCGGTTCACCTTGGCCTGACGCGCGGCGCGTAGCTGCGCGAAATCATCGCCTGCATGATAGCTGGACCGTGTCAAAGGCGTGGCCGAGACCATCAAGAAACCTTTGCCATATGCCGCCTTCTCATAGGCCGAAAATTCGTCAGGCGTCACGAAGCGGTCAACGGCGTGATGCTTGGGAGTGGGCTGCAAATACTGGCCAATGGTCAGAAAATCGATATCTGCGGCGCGCATATCTTCCATCACTTGCATCACCGCTTGGCGGTCTTCGCCGAGCCCCACCATGATGCCGGACTTGGTAAACATCATCGGATCAAGCTCTTTGACGCGTTGAAGCAGGCGCAAAGAATGAAAATAGCGCGCGCCCGGGCGCACTTCGGGATAGAGGCCCGGAACCGTTTCAAGATTGTGGTTAAACACGTCAGGGCGCGCTTCAACGACGATCTCCAAGACCGCCGGATCGCATTTGATAAAATCAGGCGTCAGGATTTCGATGGTTGTGTCAGGGCTTTGACGCCGGATCGCGCGAATGGTCTGCGCGAAATGCTCCGCCCCGCCATCAAGCACATCATCGCGGTCCACGGAGGTGATGACCACATGGTTAAGCCCCAGTTTCTTGACGGCATCCGCGACCCGACCCGGCTCGAACACGTCCAGATCTTCAGGCGGCTTGCCTGTCGCGATATTGCAGAAGGTACAAGCCCGCGTGCAGACCTCGCCCATGATCATCATCGTGGCGTGGCCTTGGTTCCAGCATTCGCCGACATTCGGGCAGCCCGCCTCTTCGCAGACGGTGACCAGCTTATGCTCACGCATAATGTCGCGCGTGGCCTTATAGCCTTCACCCACAGGCGCTTTGACCCTGATCCAATCGGGCTTCTTGGGCTGCGCCGCATCCGCGCGGCGCTGCTTTTCAGGATGGCGCTGAGCCGGTATTTTCAGATCGCGTGTCGCCATGTCTTGGCCCCTTTAAATCGCTCAAACCATCCTACTTCGAAAATTAGTTTAAGTCTAAACGATCTGTTGTCGCAGCCCTAGAGTTTCAAGCGCATAGCCGGTTTGCGATAGACGCACGGCATGAAAAAAGACGCCTTGCGAGTGTCGCAAGACGTCTGACATTGCTCTGACGGCGGCTAATTTAGCCAATCATGGCCGAGACACGCCCATGGATGTCGACATAATGGCGATGCAAGCGCTGAAGAGCGATGCGCAGCACCACCTTGCCAGAGCGCGCCGACCAGCCCATGCGTTTCTCTGCCGCCTCAAGCCCTTCGAGGAAACAACAACACCGCATGATGATATCACCCAGACCCGGTCCCAGATCTTCCAGCGCGTTCAAAATTCGCTCGCGCGCGGCGCTCAACCCGTCGCTTAATGGGGCATCGGCCTCAAACAAGCTGCGATCACCGGACGCCATGAAGCGTTCCCAGTTTTGCGCAACGCTTGGGCCTAGTTGCGCCAGCTCGAAATCTTCGCGAAACCGCTCGCCCGCTTGCACCAGCGTGCTATCCAAGAAAGGTTGTCCGTCCTTGTCGCGGCGCCGTCCCAGCATCGCCAAAGGGCTCTCGGACATATTGTAGCGCATCCGAACCTGCTGCGCGTCACCACCCGCCTCGCGACCCGCCCAATCGATATGTTGTGCGGTAAATGGGCTTTGGCTTTCTGCCATTTCCAGCTTCTCGCGCTTGCGGTCCATGTCTTCCGACAAAAAGCCCTTCAACGCCGCGCGCCCTGCAGTGGTGATCACATAGCGCACAACGCGCCCCGTGCCTTGGCATGTCACCCATTCCTTCAACGCAAACGCGTGGGCAATCTCGCGCGAGACAACGGCCGTGCGCGTAGGCGAGCCATCGGCATGGGTACGCAGCACAACCGCCTTGTCCATATCAGGCGCCAAGGCCAGGACCGCGCCACTTTCGCATAAGCGGCGTAAGATACGGCGCGCTTCACGAGCCAGCGTGTCTTCATCGGGTACAAGCGGCGTGCGCAGAGGGATCGACATTCGTTCATTTCCTTTATGTAAATTAAGGTCTGTGGCAGCGGACGGTGATGCGATATGGCGGCTCAGCCGCTCTAATGCTTCGTCGACCAAGGGATCGTCGCGGCGATTTTCAAAGCGGCGTACTTGGCGCAATACTGTCGAGGCGTGGCATCCGTCGCGACGCGCAACATGCCGTAAAGAAACACCTTTTTCCGTATGTTCCAAATAGCGCCGCACGGAATCAGGCACCCAGCGCGGTAGCGTAGCACCTTCTAAATCAAAACTATCAATGTCCATAAATCGCGATCCCCATCGTCTAAAATCTGACGCAAACCTGTAGCCCAATTGTTTACGAGATCGTTAATAGCGCCGTCATTTTGCCAAAAATGTTTCCAAAACCTAAACGCGAGGGCTCGGGGCGTTCGCCATGCTGCGCGCGCAGCAACACCCGAGCTTTTTGGCCTACACCAGAGGCATATTCATACCTAAGGACTATTGGAAATGACCGAATTATCGAAGCTGCTTTCGAACTTGCACCGCCCCCGAACTCTGGTACGCGCCGCCCGTCACGGCTTGTCGGATTATAACCGCGCCCGCGACATCAGACGGATCACGGGCAGGCCCGCACAAGCCACAAGCGAGGCAATTGTCGAGACTTTGGTCTATCAAGAACAACAGATGGAGCAGACCCGCAAAGATCGCGATGCGGACTATTCCATCGCCCGCCATATCGAGCTTTTGGTCGCATTAATGGCCGAATGCCGCCTGTTGCCCGGCAATATTCGCGTCTGAGCGAATTTCTACACGAACGCGTCCGGCATGCTCTCTTTCTTTTGCCGGACGTAGGCCTTCAACGCCTCGTCAATGCTCGGGTCCAGATGCGGTTGCTGATAATCCGCCAACATCTTCTCGACGCGCAAGGATGCTAAGGCTTCCGTGTCGCGTGAGCCTTCGTCGGCCCAGGTCTCAAACGGTTTGTAATCCAGCAAATCAGAGCGCCAGAACGCCGTTTTGAAATTGTCTTGCGTATGCGCGCAACCAAGATAGTGCCCGCCGGGACCGACCTCTTCAATAGCGCCCATCGCTTGCGCATTCTCGTCCATTTCAACGCCGCGCGCCAGATGATGCAATGTGCCCAGCTGATCGGCATCCATCACGAATTTCTCAAAGCTCGAAACCAGCCCGCCTTCCAACCAGCCGCAGCCGTGCAGCATGAAATTCACCCCCGCCAAAAGCCCGACATTGAGCGAATTTGACGTCTCATAAGCGGCCTGCGCATCAGGCAGTTTCGAGCCACAAAATGACCCGGCAGAGCGGTAAGGCAGCCCCAAACGCCGCGCCAATTGCCCAGCGCCATAGGTGATATGCGCCGCTTCCGGCGTCCCAAAAGTCGGCGCGCCCGAATTCATATCAATCGAGGTGACGAACGCGCCGAAAATCACCGGCGCGCCTTTGCGGATAAGCTGGCTATAGGCCACACCCGCCATGACTTCCGCCAGAACCTGCGTCAACGTGCCTGCAACTGACACAGGCGCCATTGCGCCGCCGACAATGAAAGGCGAGACGATGCAGGCCTGATTGGCCGCCGCATAGACCTCCAATGCGCCCATCATCGTGGCGTCAAAAGTCATCGGCGAGTTGATATTGATCAGCGAGGTCATCACCGTGCGATTATCCAACCCGCCAAACAAAATATCGGCCATCTCTACCGAATCTTGCGCGCGCACAGGCTCGGTCACAGAGCCCATAAACGGCTTATCGCTGAGCGACATATGCGCATAGAGCATGTCCAGATGGCGCTTATTGACCGGAACATCCGTAGGCTCGCACACCGTGCCGCCCGAATGGTGCAGCCATTTCGACATATAGCCAAGCTTCACGAATTTATTGAAATCATCCATCGTCGCATAGCGCCGCCCGCCTTCTGCGTCGCGCACGAAGGGAGGCCCGTAAACCGGCGCAATCACCAAGGATTTTCCGCCAATCTCTACGCTACGCTCTGGATTGCGGGCATGTTGCGTGATGGTTGAGGGCGCGGTTTTGCACAGCTCGCGCGCCAGCCCGCGCGGAATGCGGACCCGCTCGCCCGTGACCTCGGCCCCCGCCTCACGCCACCGATCCAGCGCCGCAGGGTTATCTACGAAGGCCACGCCAATCTCGGCCAGAACCGTCTCGGCATTGGTTTCGATGATCTGCAAAGCCTCTTCGCTCAGCACCTCGAAATTAGGGATATTGCGTTCGATATATTTGGCCGTTTCGATGCTGACGGCCAAACGCTCTGCGCGCCGCGCCGCGCCGCCTCCGCCACGCGTGCGGCGCTTGGGTGCTGCAGTATCAGTCATCGGACCCTCCCTAAGATTTGGCTCCTAGAGACGTCATACCTGCGCGAAAGCCCTCATCAGCGGCAAAATCCGCCCCCTGACGCATGAAAGCGACAGATGGGTCAGTATTGGGTCACACCGCAGGTCCCAATCAGCATCATCGCGACAAATGGATTGCGCTGGATCACCTCTTGCATCAGCCGCGGCGAATAGCGCCGCGAGGCAATATCGGGAATAACTTGGCGCGCCGTATTGGCGATGCAGGTGCATTTTCGTTGCCCATGACGGCCCGCGCAAGATGATACGAAACCCGACCCGCCCGCGTCATTGCCTTCAACCAGATTGGCCATATTCACGCCGACCCGCTCAAGTGCGGGCGAGCAGCCCATCGCATTCACCGCAAGCGCACCTGAGGCCAGAAGCGATTGTTGCCGCCAAGCAGAGCCGACCGATTTGCCAAGATCTTTGCTGGAGAAATCAAACCCCGCCATAGCCCCAACCGTGCTGGTCGCAGCAAACCGAGCCAGCCGTATGCGCGCAGCACGGTTGCGCGGCATATTGCATTTCTCTGCCATCGCACTGGCCATGCCCGCCAGAAACGGGATGTTTTCTCTGTTCAAACGCACCGTCTCGCCGCGCGCAATCGCCGCCAAGGTCTGACCAAGGGCCGAGCTCAACCCATTGATCGGAGGTGGCAGCCCGGCTCCGGTTTGGCTGCTCGATTGGCGCTGCGATGATGTGCTGGGCTGTGTCACGCGCCGCGTCACCCGTGGTTTTGGCGGGTCAGCTTTCGACACGACCTTTGGTGGTGGCGTGTAGGATTTCGGCTTAAAATTCGCCACATATTTGGGGTTGATCGGCAAATCGACCTTCGCGCGAAGTCCCGCAACAAGCTGACGCCCGCCGGTAATCTGAAACGCGCCATCTGCGCCAAGTGAGGCCGTCACGCGGAAAAGCCCCCCCTTATGGAGCAGCGTCGCATCGCATTGCATCCGCGAGATTGCCGTGACGATGGGACGGCAGGTGATCGGCTCAAACGCGTCATCCAGATTGACCGCCCCGCCATCAGACCCCGCGCTTTTGGGCAATCTGACGTATCGCATCACACCTGCGGTGCGGCTTTCTGGGAAGAGCAGCGGCACGCCGTCCTCACGAACGAAAAAGCCAAAGGCCCAAAGATAGGCGGGCGATTGTTCGTAATCCGGCAAAGACTTTGATTGCTTTTGCAGCTCCAAAAACGGCCGCGCCGAGCCGTCCAATCGCATGAATTTACCATTCGGCATCCGCAGGAAATAAAGGTTCAAATGCTCAGGCGTCCAACCACCCTGCAGCCGGTAAATTCGCGCGCGCGCGTGCCAGACCGGATTATGAATGCTCAGCTTCGTTGTCTCGCGGTGAATGCTCAGCGCTTGTTCCAAATGGGTTGAATTGAAGAACCCGCGCTTCTGGCCATCGCTCGCGGCACTCCAGCGCGCTTGAGTGATATCGACCTGAGCCGCACTGGCTGAGGCCAGACACACCCACATTAAAATCGCAAAGAAAACTGATGAAATACCGCGCATGCCGACTCTCCCCGATCCTCAGGCTAGGCGGTGCCATATCACCGCGTCAATCGTGTTGAGATCGCCTGCGTTCTCAAGTAAGGCCACCCCATGCAAGATACA
>CAZCEW010000074.1:0-13581 GCA_964497775.1 uncultured Rhodobacterales bacterium | reverse complement strand
CCATCGACGCGGATGATTTCGCCCGTCGTACACGCGCCCGCGTCTGATGCCAGATAGACCGCCGTGCCGCCTACCGCTTGCAGCGTCGCATTGGCGCGCATCGGCGCGTTGGCCTCAGTCTGGCGGTAGGTCTTACGTGCGCCGCCAATGGCCGCGCCGGCCAGTGTTTTCATCGGGCCCGGCGAGATCGCGTTGACGCGCACACCTTCCGGCCCCAGATCGTTCGCGAGGTACCGCACAGTGGATTCCAGCGCCGCTTTCGCCACGCCCATGACATTGTAGAACGGCGTCACGCGGTTGGAGCCTTGATAGGTCAGCGTCAGGATCGTGCCACCCTCGGCCATCATAGGCGCTGCGCGTTTGGCGACATCAATCAGCGAATAGCACGAGATCACCATCGAGTTCTTGAAGTTGTCGCGCGTGGTGTTGATGAAACGGCCTGTCAGCTCGTTCTTGTCGGAAAACGCAATCGCGTGGACGACGAAATCAAGGCTGCCCCATTTGTCGGCGAGCGTCTTGAAGCAAAGATCGAGCGAGGCATCATCCGTCACATCCACATCGACCAAAATGTCCGACCCGACCGAGGCTGCCAGTGGCTCCACCCTCTTGCCGAACGCCTCGCCTTGATATGAGAACGCAAGCTCCGCGCCAGCCTCTGACATGGCCTTGGCGATGCCCCATGCGATGGACCGCTCATTGGCGACGCCCATGATCAGGCCTCGCTTGCCGCTCATTGAACCTGACATGCTCTATCCCTCGAATTTGGTCAAAAGCATCGACCCGTTGGTTCCGCCGAAGCCGAATGAATTTGTCATCACCGTATCCAGCCCCGCGCCTTCCACCAGCGCAGTGGCGATCTCGGCGGGTTTCAAGGCCGGATCGAGCGTCTCGACATTGATCGATGGAGCGATGAAATCGTCTTGCAGCATCAGCAGGCAGTAGATCGCCTCCTGCGCGCCTGTCGCCCCTTGGCTGTGGCCGGTCATGGATTTCGTGCTTGAGATCGGCGGGGTGGAGCCATCGCCAAAGACGCGGCGCACGGCCTCGACCTCGCCCACATCACCTACCGGCGTCGAAGTGCCATGCGCGTTGATGTAGCTGATCTTATGGCCATCTGGCAGCGTCTTGAGCGCACCGCGCATCGCGCGCTCACCGCCCTCGCCCGAGGGGGCGACCATGTCGGCACCATCTGAGGTCGCGGCAAATCCGGTAACTTCGGCGTAGATTTTCGCGCCGCGGGCTTGGGCATGCTCTAGGCTTTCCAGCACCACAATCGCGCCGCCGCCTGCGATGACGAACCCGTCGCGATCGGCGTCAAAGGCGCGCGAGGCTTTGGTTGGTGTGTCGTTGAATTTCGACGACATCGCGCCCATCGCGTCAAACAGACAAGACAGCGTCCAGTCGAGCTCTTCGCCGCCGCCCGCAAACATGATGTCTTGGTTGCCCAAAGCCACTTGGCCCGCCGCCATGCCGATGCAATGTAGCGAGGTTGAACAGGCGCTGGTGATCGAGAAATTCATGCCCTTGATCTGATAGGCCGTCGCCAAGTTTGCGCTGACGGTCGAAGACATCGTCTTGGGCACCGCAAAAGGCCCGATGCGCTTCGTGGCGCCTGATTTCAAAACCGCCTGATGCGCAGCCAACATCGCCGAGGTCGACGGCCCGCCGGAGCCCGCGATCAGGCCCGTCATCGGGTTGATCACATCGGCCTCTGACAGCCCCGCATCGGCAATCGCCTGACCCATCGCGATATGCGCATAGGCAGCCCCCGGCCCCATAAAGCGCATCGTGCGCTTTTCGACGTGATCGGCGGGATCAATCTTCAACGTGCCGGCGATTTGGCTGCGAAACCCGTGCTCGGCCATCTCGGGGCTGTGCTCGATGCCGGACTGACCCGCTTTCAGCGCAGCCATGACCTCATCGGCAGAGTTGCCAATAGGAGAAACGATCCCAAGACCTGTAACGACAACGCGACGCATCTGCGTGCTCCTTTTTGTCTTTAGCTTTCGGACAAAGCGACTTTCATGTCTTTGACTTGATAGATCACTTCGCCATCGGCTTCCACAATACCGTCTGCGACGCCCATTGTCAGGCGGCGGGTTTGCAGCGCCTTGGTGAAGTCGATCTTATAGGTCAGCATTTTGCGATCCGGGCGCACCATGCCCGTCAGTTTGACCTCGCCCACGCCCAGCGCATAGCCGCGCCCTTGCCAGCCGCGCCAGCCTAGGTTGAAGCCGGTCAGCTGCCACAGCCCATCAAGGCCCAGACAGCCGGGCATGATCGGGTTGCCGGGGAAGTGGCAGTCGAAGAACCACAAATCGGGCGTGATATCGAACTCGGCCAGCACATGACCCTTGCCATGCGCGCCGCCATCGCCCGAAATCTCGGTGATCCTGTCCATCATCAGCATGGGAGGTTCGGGCAATTGCGCGTTTCCGGGGCCAAAAAGCTCTCCACGGGCGCATTTTAGCAGGTCGTCACGATCAAAACTGGTTGGAAAATCTGCCATATCACACTGCCCCGGATCTGTGCTTTTTGCCTCACTGCGACCTCTAACATCGCCCAAGGTCCCCCTGCAAGACCGCGCCGCATAGAGCTATGGGCAATTTTATTTGAAACAAGGGCCCAGAACGCCCTATATAGAGGGGAGGAAAAGGGTAAAGCGCTATGAGTACTGATGCGGCAATACGTTCAACTGACTGGCTGGTAGGGGCAGGATTGCGCCCGACCCGGCAGCGTTTGGCCTTGGCTGAGCTGCTGATTGGCGATGGCCAAGACCGTCATGTCACCGCTGAAAGCCTGCATGGGGCCGTCAAGCAAAGCGCCGAAAGCGTGTCTTTGGCGACGGTCTATAATACTTTGCGCGCTTTCTCTGAGGTTGGTCTGATCCGCGAGATTATGGTCGATGGCACGAAAAGCTATTTCGACACCCGCGTCGATGATCACCCGCATTTCTTTTGGGAAGACGAAGGCCTTCTGACAGACGCCCCCAAGGACGAGCTGGAAATCGCGTCTCTGCCCGGCGCGCCCGAAGGTACCGTAATTTCTAAAGTAGATGTCGTTATCCGCGTGCGACGCACCTGAACTTACCCAATCTCAGCGACCTGCATTGAAAAAGCCGCCCCCTTTTGAGGAGCGGCTTTGTTGTTTGTGGTGCTCTACGAAGCATCGCTAATTGCCATACGCAATCGCGGGCAGCCAGGTCACAATCGACGGGAATAGGAACACAATCGCCAATCCTGTCAGTTGCAATAGCACGAAGGGAATAACGCCCTTGTAGATATGCCCAAGGCTGATTTCGGGCGGAGAGACCCCTTTGAGGTAGAACAGTGCGAAGCCCACCGGCGGGGTTAAGAATGACGTCTGTAACGTCACCGCGACAAGGATCGCGAACCAGACCACCTCCGGGTCTTGCACTTGGCCAAAGCCCGGAACGGCCAGCTCTAGGCCTTGGATGATTGGAAGCATCAACGGCATAATGATGATCGTGATCTCGATCCAGTCGAGCAAGAAGCCCAGCAAGAAGACGATGAACAAGATGAACAGAACGATCATGTAGGGATTGTCGAAAATGCCCAAGACGTGATGTTCCACAATCTCGTCCCCGCCATAGCGGCGCAAGACCAGCGCGAAGAAGTTCGCGGCCAAGAAGATGCCGACGATATAGCCCGCCGTGTTCATTGTAGACCGGCCGACCTCCTTGATCACTTTCCAAGACAGTTTGCCATTGAGGAACGCCAGAAGCGTCGCACCAAAGGCACCTAGCCCAGAGGCTTCAGTCGGTGTCGCGACACCTGCGAAGATCGAGCCCAGAACCAGCAAGATCAAAAGCATCGGCGGCACAACGGCCAAGATCACTTCCTTGATCACGGGCCAGCCGACCTCGTCGGTTTTCTCGGGCGCCGGCATCGAGTTGGGAGAGATCAGCCCGTAGACCACGATGAAGGTGATATAGAGCGCGCCCAAAATCAGACCCGGGAACAAAGCGCCCATGAACAAATCGCCCAAGCTGATCGCCAGCTGGTCGGACATGATCACCAACATGATCGAGGGCGGGATCAGAATTCCCAAGGTCCCCGCACTGGCAATCGTGCCCGTGGCAATCGGTTTGGCGTAGTTCTGGTTCATCATCGCAGGCAATGCCATCACGCCCAGAAGCGTCACCGAGGCCCCGATCACACCAGTGGACGCGGCAAGGATAATCCCGATCAAAAGCACGGTTAGCGATAGCCCACCTCTGAGCCCGCCAAACAGCTTTTGCATCGCGTGCATCATCCGTTGGGCCACGCCGGATTGATCCAGCATCAGGCCCATATAGATGAACATCGGCAAGGCCACCAAAACGGGGTTCTTGACGATATTGCCGAACAACCTGCCCGACAGAACCGACAGTTTCTGGTAGTCGATGCCAGTGCGGTCAAAATCGATGATATCGCGGAAACTGCTGCGGAACGGGTCGAGGAAAATCTCGGCAAACAGCGCGAATATCAGCGACACACCAACCAGCGCGAAGGCCACAGGTACGCCGCGAAACAGCAAGTAGATGAAGGTCAGGAACATGCCCAAAACGGCAAGCTCGTTGAGGGTCATTATCTGCCCAATGATTTCTAGAATAAACATCAGCCCTGCTCCTCGGATTTATCGCGCAGGACATAGGCAATTGCGATGATGATAACGGTTACGATCAAGGCTGACGCCACGGTGAATTTCATCTCTTCTGGTCCGATGTCGAACGTGTCGAAGAACCAGTGTCGCGTCGCTTGGCGTGCGGTGATCGCCTCCTCGGAGGTGAACATCACCCAACCCAGCGCGCTGTAATAGATGACCAGATTGACCACGAAAGCCACGGCCGGAAAGGCCCAAAACAACTTGCGCCACCATAGCGGTTTTACCAATTGGCCAAGGTAGCGCACATAGGCAAACCAGGTCGCTGCGGCTATGAAGACGAAGCTGAGATTCATGAAGACTTTCAGCAGGTAAAGCCTGTGCAATCCGTTGGGGCTGTCAGAGCCCTCACCCGCCACAACGGACGATATCGCGTAAGACAGCGTGACGTCCCAGCACAAAATGATGAATGGCAAAAACAGCCACGCGAGGCCGAAAATATCGATCTTGCGCTGCTTGGGCTTGGCGAAATTGTCATACAGGATATCGACGCGCACATGGCTGTTGGTTGTGACCGCGTAGCCCACGCCAATCAGCACCGCCGCGCCGTAGAGCCACCATTGCATATCATCCAGCCACGCTTGGTTATGGCCCAAACCACGAAACACCACTTGGCTGCAAATCGCGATCATCAGGATCGGGTAGATCCATGAGAAGAAGTTCGAGATATGAATGATCGAGCGGTCCCCGCGCGAGTGATGCTCGCGTCCGACTTCTCCGGGATCCGAGATCGCTACAAGCGGCTCTTCTGGATCAATGGGCTCGGATGGAATGGATTGGCTCATGGCGTTTGCCCCTCTCGTGCGGCACCAAGACGGGCCGCGAAATATCTCAGCAGGCCGGGCGCAAAATGCCGCCCTGCTGTAAATGCGCCCCTAGATAAAACCTAGTGGGAGAGAGATGGACCGCGCGCGGCGGCCCATCCCCAAGTTTTCACGATTAGTTACGTGGACGTGGCAAGTAGATCGTGTTGCCCCAGGTTTTATACCCGGCACGGTACTCTTGCAGATCGTCCCATACTTCCTTGAAATACGCGTCCTCTGCGGCCAACTCGCCCGCAACGGTGTTCCAAGTTTCTTCAAATGTCGCGAGCATCTCAGGGCTCCACGTCTTGATCTGAACGCCGTTCTTCTCGGTGTTCTCGATCATCGCCGCGAAGTTTGTCGCTTCACCTTCAGCGTAGTTGGTTGTGATGTTTGCAAGGCAGGCCGTTTCGATCTGCTTATGCGCACGCTCATCAAGATCGTTCCACTTATCCTTGTTGATCAGCAGCTCGAACATTGTCGCAGGCTGGTGCCAACCGGGGAAGTAGTTGAACTTTGCGATGTTGTGGAAACCAAGACGCGCATCAATCCGCGGCATGGAGAATTCCGTCGCATCAATTGCACCACGCTCAAGCGCAGGGAAGATGTCACCACCGGCCAGAAGCGATGTCGAGACGCCCAGACGCTGCATGACTTCGGCGCCAAGGCCAAAGAAGCGCATGTTCAGACCGTTGAGGTCTTCCAGCGAGTTGATTTCGTTTTTGAACCAACCGGATGTTTCCGGCGCGATGATGCCGCACGGCAGAACTTTGACGTTATAGCCGTTGTCGTCATACATGCGTTGATACAGCTCTAGGCCATCATCATAGAGCATCCAGCCCAAGAATTCGCCCGCTTCCGGGCCAAATGGCACAGCCGCAAACAGCGATGCTGCGGTGATCTTACCTTGCCAGTAACCAGCCGTCGCATAAGACGCATCGACCGAACCGTTAGAGACCGCGTCAAGCGCTTCAAGCGTTGGCACAAGCTCACCGGGATCGAAGTGCTCGAACTCAACCGATTCAGAAATGCCGTTGATTTTCTCGACAAAGTCGACGCCAGCCGTGCCCAAGATCGGCAGGTTTTTACCGAATGACGATGTCATCTCGATAACTTCTTGCGAAGACGCCGGAACAGCGGTCAACGACAGTCCAAGTGCTGCCACGATTAGTTTGGTTTTCATAAGATATCTCCTCCCAGAGATTTTTTGCAGAATTGGTAAACTTTTCTCACCACATGAGCTGTTTTCTTTCAAGCCCTTCACCGCATCAATACCCAAAACTAGGTAAACGCGTTCCAAGCACCTGACAAAAAACGACTATTTCTTTCGCTCTCAGACAAGTTAGCAGCGCGATTAGCGCGGCACTTTGTCCTAAATCAAGAAAATGCCTCCTCCCGTAGGTCTTTTTTGATTCTGTACACAGCCTAGATTGGCCAATTTCATCGCGCAACCTTCCTGAGCCGATCACCCAATTCTGCCCTCAACTCTTGCCCGATCAGAAAGCCGGTTCACGACGCGCCTGAGATGGGTTAACTGAGAGGCGCGTGACCCCTTAGCTCAACTGGATAGAGCAGCTGACTTCTAATCAGCAGGTTGAGGGTTCGAGTCCTTCAGGGGTCGCCATCAAAACCAACCCGTCAGCTCATCCAATTGCCGCCATCGACATTGAGCGTTTGCGCCGTGATATAGCGCGCGGCATCTGAGGCGAGAAACACGCAAGGGGCCGCCACATCGCGCGGATCACCCATGCGGCCCAAAGGCACCGCCTCGCCGACTTCGCGCTTTTTCTGACCCAATGGCTTGTTCTCATACTCGGCAAATTGTGCGTCCACCACGTCCCACATCGGCGTGTCGATGACGCCGGGGGCAACAGCATTGACGCGGATATTGTCGCCTGCGAGCTCTAGGGCCAGCGATTGCGTGACCGAGATCACGGCCGCCTTGGTCGAACAATAGATCGCAATATTCGGCTCCCCTCTGCGTCCGGCCTGCGACGAGAAGTTGATGATCGAGCCTCCGCCCCGCCGCTTCATCGCAGGCACAACCGCCTGACAAGCAAAGAGCGTGCCGCCCAGATTGACGTCATATTGGCGGCGATAGTCCTCGGGCGTGATCTTGTCGAGCGAGGCCATGTTGAAGATGCCCGCGTTGTTGACCAGAATATCGATCCCGCCCAACTGATCCTCTACCCCGTCCACTTGCTGAGCCAGATCATCGAATTTCGTGACGTCCATTGCCAAGCCGATACCACCCACGGCTTTGGCGGTCTGTTGCGCCTCATCCATCAGCAGATCAGCCACCGCAACCCGCGCTCCCGCCTCTGCCATGGCTTCGCAAATCGCGCGCCCGATCCCGCGCGCACCACCTGTGACCAAGGCCACTTTCCCATCCAATGGCCCAGCCATATCAAATCTCCCTCGGTTCTAAACTTCCAGCGCCAATCATGAGAGCATTCCTACCCAACGACAAGATCAGCTGGCCGCGCGTTTTGCACCACAAGTTCCGCATTCGGAATGTCATTGCCCATCGCGCGCTCCAGTGCTTCTTGCTCTGAATGGCCATGGCCGATCCACCGCGCGATCAGGCGGCGTTTGAGCTCTTCAATCGGGACATCGAGAAAGATCGAAAAGTCCCAAACCTGCGCCAAATCTTGCCAGACGGGGCGGTCCAGCAGTAGGTAATTGCCCTCCACAAGGATCGTGTGATCCGTCGGTGCTATCCGTGCACCACCCGGCACAACGCGGTCCGCCGCGCGATCAAATGTCGGCACGCTCAGCGCGGGCTCTGACCTCAGCCTTGTGACAAGCGCTGCAAAACCTTGCGCATCAAACGTCTCCGGCGCGCCTTTGCGCTCCAGTAGCCCATGGGCTGCCAAATCCTCATTGTCGCGGTGAAAGCCGTCCATCGCCAAAATGGTCGACTGCGCGATCCTGTCTCGCAGCTTTTCCGCCAAGCTCGACTTCCCACTGGCCGGCGCGCCGGCAATCGCGATGATCCTGCGACCTTCGCTTAAAGGCACCGCCTCAATGCGTTCCGCGATCTGGTCCAAGTTGATCATCACGCCCCCTCCGTTCTCGCAACCCTAGACACAAGCGCTCGGCGCGCAATCCGCAACGCGTGGCATCTTCACAATCGCGCAGAAACGGGCTTCTATCGACGCATCGCAACACGCCAACACCAAGCGGGAGGGGTCATGCGCAGATTTCTGGCAAATATCGTCGGCCTGACGCTATCGCTTTTTGCGCGTGTCATTACATCGGTGCGCGCGGAATGGCGCGGGATTGAACCCGTCGCCCGCCAACGCGTCTATTTCGCCAATCACACCTCTAACGCCGATATGCCGCTGATCTGGACCGTCCTGCCCGCCGCATTGCGCCGCGAAACGCGCCCCGTGGCCGCCGCAGATTACTGGCTGAAAAACAAACTGCGCGCTTTTGTGGGGCCAGAGGTTTTCAATGCCGTCCTTGTGGATCGTCGCCGCGACAAACAAGTCGAAGACCCGATGGAGGCGATGTTGGGCGCGCTCGATGAAGGCTCCTCGCTGATCATTTTCCCCGAAGGCGGGCGCAATCGCTCTGATGATCCTCTGCTGCCGTTCAAAGCGGGGCTTTATAATATCGCCAAAGCGCGCCCTGATATTGATCTTGTCCCAACATGGATCGACAATATCGCGTCGATCATGCCGTCGGGCGAGGTCATCCCCGTCCCGCTGGCTTGCACTGTCATCTTTGGCGCGCCGATCCATGTCAAAAATCGCGAAGGCAAAGACAAGTTCCTGACGCGCGCCTCAACCGCATTGGTCGAGCTGATGCCCGTGCGCGAGGTCGATCTATGAGCGAGACCTATGCCGATCTTCTGACCCTGTTTCTGGCCGTCTTGGGCCTGTTGGTTCTGGCCAATGTCTCAGCCGAAATGCTGCGCGCACGCACCAAAACCGGGCGCAGCAATTCCGTGGTCGAGACCTATCTGACGCGGGTTCATTCTTGGTGGGCGATGGTCACGATGCTGGGGCTGTCGCTGGTACTCGGCCCCACCGCTTTGATCATCTTACTGGCGTTCTGCTCTTTCGCGGCCTTGCGCGAGTTTCTGACGCTAACGCGCAAAACCAAGGCAGATCACTGGGCGCTTGTGGCGTCTTTCTATGTGATCCTGCCCGCGCAATTCATTCTTGTCTCGCTTGGCCAAACCGGCTTGTTCACCATTTTGATCCCGGTCTACGCCTTCCTTCTGTTGCCGATCTTGTCGGTGCTGCGCGGCGGCGGGCGGCGCTTCCTTGAACGCATCTCCGAGACGCAATGGGCCCTGATGACCTGCGTCTATTGCGCCAGCCACGTCCCCGCTTTGCTGACGCTTCAGATCCATGGCTATGGCGAGCGCACGATCTTGCTGATCGCGTTTCTGATCATGGTCGTCCAGCTTGGCGATCTGATGGACTATTTCGCGGGCCGCAGATTTGGCAAACATGTGATTTCCCCGGATGTATCGCCCAAGACATGGGAAGGGCTGGCCTGCGGGTTGGGCTTCGCGATGATCGTGGCGATGCTTTTGTCATGGATCACACCGTTCGGGCCTTTGCCCGCAGCGCTGATGGGGGCCGCGGCTTATCTGGCGGGCACAGGCGGCGCATTGGTTTTGGCCGCCGTCAAAGCCGATCGCGGCATCAAGAACTGGGGCCATCTGATCCCGGGCCAAGGCGGGTTCGTTGACCAGCTGGATTCCGTCTTCTTCGCAGCGCCCGTGTTTTTCCACCTGACGCGGTATTTCTGGGGTTAGCGCGTCTTGGAGTGATCGGGGAAAGCAGTGGCGTCGAAACGGCCATGAAGATCAAACATGATCTGGACGGCGAGACTGGTCTCAGAAGACGGCTGCGCATCAGCTGCATCCATGATCCGCGCCATGAAGGGCACTGAATTCAGCCAATCGGCGACGGCTTGGCGGTCCGACGCAGCCGCATACCCCATCGCATACAGATCAACGCCCACGCGCGGGGCGCGGTGCCGCAGGCTATGGGTCAGATCATTGCAAAACTGACCAAAAGCCACTGCCCCGATTTCGGGCAGATCAAAGAGCTCTTCAAGCGCGCCCAGCAGGACTTCAACCGCAACACCACCGCAGCTCAAGAGCTCCAGCAGGTAAGACGGGCAAGCAAGGTTTTCGTACTCTTGCGCCTCGGCCCAGCCAAAATGCAAGATCATCAGCCGCGCCCAGTCGTGGTACAGCGCGGTTTCGTCCGCAGACAAAAACCCGCCCGCGCGGACCGCGTCGCCAAAGCGGTGCAGCTCGGTGCCGACACCGGTGAAATCGACCTCCTCGTCTTGCGCCATCAAATCCAAGTAGCGCGGCAGGATCGCTTTCATGTCGTCGAGATTTTGCGCCACGCCATGGGCGGAGTTTGAATATTGCTGGATCAGCTCTTGCGGCATATCGGCGATGGGGGTCGCGATGATCTCCAGTCGCAGGTCTTCGGTCATACAAACCGGACAGGCGCAGGTCTCGAGTGTCGATGCGATTTTGTAAGGCGAGAATAGCTCATAGCCACGCGCGACCGCGTCTTTCAGCGGCGCGGCATAAGGCGTCTTTAATGCGTCCACGCGCCTCTGCGACCCGTCGCGAAATTCTCGGCATAGCCGCCGGCGCGAATAACCGGCTTGCGCGTCTTGGGCTCGGTCACAACGGCGTCGATGCCTTTTTCTTCGGCATAGTCCAGCGCCGCCTCTTTGGTGTCGAAACGCAGTTTGATCTGGGATTGCGTGTCATCAGATGAGGTCCAGCCCATCAATGGATCAACCTCGCGCGCGCTTTCAGATACAAATTCCAGCACCCAGCCCTTCGTCTTGGCTGTGCCTGATTGCATGGCCGTCTTGGCCGGCTGATAGATGCGAGCGCGCATGGGTCTCTCCGTCTTGAGGTCTGTCATTATATCGCGCTCCTGACACGCCTTGGCAAGAGCCGCCTCGACAAGGCACCTTGAAGGAGAACAAAAAAGGATCACTTATGGGTTAACCTGAGGGAACTGGATTCGCAGATGCACAATAACTCGCCCGAGAATATGCCCGAGCAGCAGCCGATCCTCAGCAATCCGGCGCCTGACGTCCAAACGCGCGACAAGCTAGAAGGCGGCATCGCGTTCAAATTGCATACCGAGTTCGAGCCTGCAGGCGACCAGCCCACCGCGATTGCCGAGCTGACCCAAGGCATCAATGACGGTGACCGCGACCAAGTGCTGCTGGGTGCTACCGGCACCGGTAAGACCTTCACCATGGCCAAACTGATCGAGGAGACTCAACGCCCCGCGATCATTCTGGCCCCCAACAAAACGCTCGCCGCCCAGCTTTACGGCGAGTTCAAAGGCTTCTTTCCCGAAAACGCCGTCGAGTATTTCGTCAGCTATTACGACTATTACCAGCCCGAGGCCTATGTCGCGCGCTCTGACACGTTCATCGAGAAAGAAAGCCAGATCAACGAGCAGATCGACCGCATGCGCCACTCTGCGACGCGTGCGCTGTTGGAACGTGACGACGTGATCATCGTGGCCTCCGTGTCGTGCATCTACGGCATCGGTAGCGTGGAAACTTACGGCGCGATGACCCAAGACCTCTATGCGGGCCGCGAATATGACCAGCGCAAGGTTATGGCCGACCTGATTGCGCAAGCCTATAAGCGCAACGATCAAGCCTTCCAGCGCGGCACCTTCCGCGTGCGCGGCGACAGTCTGGAAATCTGGCCTGCGCATTTGGATGATCGCGCATGGCGGCTCAGCTTCTTTGGCGAGGAGCTAGAGAAAATCGTCGAGTTTGATCCGCTCACAGGCCAAAAGACCGATGATTTCGAAAAGGTCCGCATCTACGCGAACTCGCATTACGTGACCCCTCGCCCGACGATGAAACAGGCGATCATCGGCATCAAGAAAGAGCTCAAGATGCGGCTCGATCAACTTGTCGGCGAAGGCAAGCTGCTGGAAGCGCAACGGCTGGAACAGCGCTGCAATTTCGATCTGGAGATGCTGGAAGCCACGGGCATTTGCAACGGCATCGAAAACTACTCGCGCTATCTCACGGGCCGCGCGCCGGGCGAGCCGCCCCCCACCTTGTTCGAGTTCATACCCGACAATGCCATCGTCTTTGCCGACGAGAGCCACGTCTCCGTGCCGCAAATCGGCGGCATGTATCGCGGGGATTATCGGCGCAAATTCACGCTGGCCGAACATGGCTTCCGCCTGCCCTCTTGCATGGATAACCGCCCGCTGAAATTTGAAGAATGGGACGCGATGCGCCCGCAATCGGTGTTCGTCTCTGCGACCCCCGCGTCGTGGGAGATCGAGCAAACAGGCGGCGTCTTCGTCGAGCAGGTGATCCGGCCCACGGGGCTGTTGGACCCGGTGATCGAAATCCGCCCCGTCGAGACGCAAGTCGATGACGTGATGGACGAAATCCGCCGCGTGACCGAGAAAGGCATGCGCACGCTGGTCACCACGCTGACCAAACGCATGGCCGAAGACCTGACCGAGTTTTTGCACGAGAACGGCATCAAAGTGCGCTATATGCACTCCGACATCGACACGATCGAGCGCATCGAAATCCTGCGCGACCTGCGCCTTGGCGCCTTTGACGTGCTGATCGGTATCAACCTTCTGCGCGAAGGCCTCGACATCCCCGAATGCGGCCTTGTGGCTATTCTGGACGCCGACAAAGAAGGCTTCCTGCGCTCCGAGACCTCGCTGATCCAGACAATTGGCCGCGCCGCGCGCAACTCTGACGGCCGCGTCATCATGTATGCCGACCGCATCACCGGCTCGATGGAACGCGCGATGGGAGAGACCGACCGCCGCCGCGCCAAACAGATCGCCTATAACGAAAAACACGGCATCACGCCCGAGACGGTCAAGAAAAACGTCGAGGATGTTTTGGCCGGTCTCTACAAAGGCGACGTCGACATGAACCGCGTCACCGCCACCATCGACGCACCACTGGCGGGGGCAAATCTGCAAGCCGTCCTAGACGGGCTACGGCTCGACATGCGCAAGGCGGCTGAAAATTTGGAATTTGAGGAAGCCGCAAGGCTGCGCGACGAGGTAAAACGGCTTGAGACCGTCGATCTGGTCGTGTCCGACGA
>CAZCEW010000073.1:0-14038 GCA_964497775.1 uncultured Rhodobacterales bacterium | reverse complement strand
AGAGCCTACGCCTGTAGGACCGACCGAGCCTGCACCGGTCACACCTATAGAGCCAGCACCGGTTAGTGTTCTGGATACGACAACCTGCGTCATGCGTTTGCCAGAGATGGAAGCGATCATCTCGAACCTGTCAAACGGCCAAGTTGATCCGAACATCCACACACATTGCCCAGATGGCGTTCAGTCCTTCATCGGCAATCTGGTGGTCAATCTTCTGGACCCAATCTCGACCGAGAATTTCAACAGCGATGACGACTTCAACGCGATCGAGGTTTTCAACAGCGGGTTGCAAAATCTGGCTCAAGACGATGTGAGCCTCGCCCAATTGCTGCCGGTCTCGGGTGCGTTTGATGAGAACACGCTGCATATCGACCATGAAGACGAGATGGATATGCCAGAGCTGTTTCTGATGTAATTAGCAAGAACCCCGAGCCTGGTTCCGTTGCTTAGGGTCTGACAGTTCGGGCTTGGGTCAGAGACCTCTTTCATAAATACGGCTTAAAGGTCCCTGCAATGTTCAATTGCTGGG
Source organism: uncultured Rhodobacterales bacterium (assembly GCA_964497775.1). Taxonomy (GTDB): domain Bacteria; phylum Pseudomonadota; class Alphaproteobacteria; order Rhodobacterales; family Rhodobacteraceae; genus Litoreibacter. The sequence goes on along the minus strand of CAZCEW010000073.1, from coordinate 13,509 downwards.
GCCTTTTGCCATGGAAGACGAATTTTCAAACCAAACGACATCTTTGACTGCACCTGTGACGAAGTCAGAGGTGATTACTCCAAATGACGCTCAAACTCTCAACCATGTGACGCGCGGGCTTTATGTTGGCCAAGGCGGTGACGTGACTGTCCGTATGCTTTCCGGGGAGGTGACCACTCTTGCCAACGCTCAATCAGGTGTTCTCTACCCTCTACGCATCACTCAAGTTCTTGCAACCGGCACGACTGCTACGAATCTTCTGGGCATGCGTTAAGGAGCGATTTATGAATCTCGGCATGAAGATAGGCAGCCAAAGCAGTAACTCTGACCGCGGGTCAAATGTTACGCAATCGATCCCGCAATTTTCGGGCGCGATTGATGATATTACTTTGGTGCAAGGGGTCGCGGCGTTTATCTCCGTTGCCCCGTTCTTCAGCGGCGGAGGATTGAGCTTTGCGCTTGCGGCCAACTCTCAGCCTTTGCCTGCCGGGATGTCGCTATCGCCGCAAGGTGTGTTGCAAGGTGTGACGTCTGATTTGATTGAAGATCAGGACATCATCTTCGAGGTCACAAACGAAGAGGGTGCAGTGCAAGGCAGCTGCTTGCTCTCGACCATCCCGCGCGAGATTTCTGTTGGGCTAACAGGTGCGGTCGAGAACCAAACCCATGGCCTGAGCGCGCAATCTGGCGTGGGTTTGCAAGCGGGTATCGATCAATCCAATTGGACGCCTGCCTCGGTCAGCTATCAGTGGCATACTGTTGAGGCGGGCCCGATTTCTGGGGCGACTTCGGCGAGCTTTACACCATCGGATGCAAATCTGGATGCGAGCGCGCTTTTCTGTGAGATCACTGCGGAGCCTCATGGTGCGGTGTCCACCGAAGTCCTGATCGTTCGACAAACGCCGCCAACTGTTTTGGCGGTCCTTGATGACGATATTCTCGATCAGTTCTCTGGCGATTATATCATCGATCTTGATGCTGTCTTCGGCGGAGCATTGACGCAATTCTCGGTCACGGGATCGCTTGCGACAATTGACGCACAGGCGCGCGAGTTGGTCATATCCACCGATACAGCCACGCCCGGAGAGCTTTTGGTGGTCACGGCGATGAACTCAGGAGGTTCTGTCTCCGAGAGCTTGATCATCACCGTGGAAGCGGATGGCATTCTCTATGATCAAACCGCACAATTCGGCGCGCAAACCTTGGCGGGTTTTGGCGCATTTCAGATCGTTGATGCGACGGGGCAGCCTGTCAGCTCGGTCAGCGATTTGGGCACAGGTTCGGCCACCGGCTATACGCTCTCACCGAGCGGGCAGATCGCGCCCTCGGCGAATGCAGCCTTGTCGGCGCAGGACGGGCAGACGATTGATATCGACAGCGATCAAGGGGCTGCAAGGATCACGCTGGCGGTTGAGCCGAGCGCGTTCAGTATTGAGCCAGACGAGTTTTCCGGTGGCCAGCTTCAGCAAGTTATGGACCTTGGCGCCGCTGCAGTTTCGGGCATGACGATCTATGGGCGACCGGGGCGGCAGTTCTGGCGCAACAAGACGCTAAATAACAACGCCTTTGCCTCGACAGTTACGATTGCGAGCCATGACAACGACAACCGCTTCACCTTTGCGTCCAACACGAACAACGAAATTCGCGAACCGACCAATCTGACATTCTACCGCGTCGATTTTGACTGGAGCTTTGAGCTGGGCGTGTCGAATTCGAGCGCTGGGATGATCATTTTGCGCAACGATGTCGATAATCTCAATTTCGTCGAATGTGAGCTCAATGGCGGTTTGTCAGAGACGATTGCTCTTAATGGTCAGCCCTTCACCGGCAGCGAGTGGGGCTATCGCGGTGGGGTCGCCAAGGATGGTACCACGGTTCTGGTTGGTGATCTGACGATCCGTGACTGTAAGATCCACGACCTTTATCGCGGCTTTAACTTGCCCGGCGGGCAGGGGGTTTTGACGCTGGAAGGCAACGAGATTTACAACTGCTCCGTCGACACAGGCGTTTTGTCCGGAGAGTTTCCAAATGGCCGTTTCGTGCGTTGGAACATTTTGCGAAACCCGATTGTGATCGACCCGCCCGAGGTTGCCGTGACCAACATCGATACCTCGCAAAACCGTATGACTGCGTCGAGCGAACGGTTTGGCGATGTCGGTGACCGCGTGGTGATCAATATGGGCGCGAGCACGGCAACGATGCCCGGCGGGGTCAACCTTCCCGGCGTTGAAGGCTCCAACGACTATTCTTGCACGGTCATCGATGTGAGCGCAGGGCAGACCACTTTGGAATTCCCGGTCGAGATCACCTCTGTGGGGGCTGGTGTCTATATCCGTACCGAGCCGCCGCATGCCGACTTTTTGCAGTCTATTCCGCAAGCAGGGACTACCGCCGTCGGATTTGAGGTTATCGGCAATATCATCCTTGGCGCGTCCAGTATCGATGGCTATTGGCCACAAGGCTTCTTCTTTGAGGACATCGCCAGCAGCACGGTCCCGGGTTATTATTACGACACGCTTTTTGCCGCAAACGTGGTTTGGTCGGGCAATTCCTACGGGCTTGGGCTGTTCAATTCGCGCCGCGGGATCATCGTCGCAAACACAATGGTCGGACCCGCCAATACCGAACCCAATGCGTTGCCGCGTGTCAGCCTTTTCACGCAGTTCGGCCATCACGGCGGACAGAATGTGATGCTCGACAATTTAAGCGCGCGCGCCTTCAGCTCAGTAGCCAGCGATACGGTTTTGCAAAACCACGATGTTACGCCGTCAGACTATGCCAACGCTCCGTTTCTGACCGCACCATCCGGCCAAGCGCCCCAGACAGCGCAAGAGCTTGTCGCGCGGTTTGCGCGCAGTGATCTGGATGGCAGCATTGATTATGCAAACCGCACATACGATCTGGCGGTTCTCAACTCTGTCAGCCCGTTTAGCTTTGCAGATGTGACAAATGCCGATCTCTTTGTGCCCCAGACGTCAGCTCCGGTGCAGATCAACACAATCCTCGACGGGCAAGGCAGCCTTTCTGCCGTGGGCGCGATGGTGTCACTTGCGGGAGGCATCAGTGCCGAATTCAAGATCACCGATGATGCCGCAGGCCAGATTGTCGTGTCCGATTGGTCGCACACGCCTCATATCATCCAAAGCGGCCAGTATCTGACGGTGCGCACAAATGCGGAAGCCGATGGCCTGACCTCGCTTCAAACCGTCGTTGTTGTCGGTCGTAACAAAACGATCTGGACGGTCACGACAAAGGCCGCGTCGCCGACGGTTCAGGTGTTTGAGCAAAAGACCAACGAGATGTCGATCCGCACGCCTCTACCAGATGCGCCTCGTTTTGCGATTGCAGCCAGCGTGAAGCTGACGCCTCCAACCGCGCTGAACCGCTTGTTTGAGAGCACTGGCAAGACCGGCTGGACCTATAACCCCGCAAAGCAAGAAGCCGCGATCGAGATCAAGGACACCTCAAACCAAACGATCTATAAAGCGACCTACCGGCTTGATCTGTCCAAGCGCAGACATGTGTTCTTTAGCTATGACGCGCCAAATGCTGTTGCAAAACTGGTTTTGGACGGGATCGAGCTTCCCCCCTATCAGATCGAAACCCAAGCGGGCACGGGCAGCGGAATTGTCGCGCTATCGGGCCTCGAGATTTGTAACCGCCCCGGAGGCAACAGATCAGCTGGTGCAGACCAGATCACGCAGATCGTTGCCTCGACAAACCTGTTCTTGCCAACGGATGTCTACACTCTGGGGCCGAAAGAGGACCTCTCGGCGCTTGATGGCTTGGCTCAGGTCGTGATCGACGGCAGCCGTATGTCACTTGCTCAGTTCAATCAGGGCACAAATTTTGGCACCGGAGGGGCGGTCGTGATCGTCAATTCCGCAACAGATGGTGGGCTGACCTCAGGGGTTTAATCGCAACACTGCCTTGAATTTTCCTTTCCAATTCAAGGGCTATTCCCATAACAAGGCTCCAGATCAATTGTGAGCCCTAACCGATTAAATGATCCGCCAAAGCCTTCTCCTGACCGGTGGTCGTACCACCACCGCCGTCTTGCGTTTCGCGCGCAATATCTTTCTGGCGCGTTTGCTCAGCGTCGAAGACTACGGCATCGCCAGTACATTCATGGTGGCTATCGCTTTTGTCGAGATGGCCAGCGCGTTGGGCCTTGAGCGATTGATTGTTCAAAACAAGGATGGCGATGAGCCAAGATTTGTAGGCTCGATTCAAACACTTAATCTGCTCAGAGGTCTTCTTATGAGCGGTCTGGTCTTTGCTCTCGCCGGAGAAATCGCAGAGCTCTTCGGCAATGCTAGTCTTGCTTGGGCCTATCAGGCCTTTGCTATCGTTCCCGTCCTACGAAGCATCGCGCATCTCGATATGATGCGTGAACAGCGTCATATGCGATTCCGCGCCCAGACTTTCTCGGAACTTGGCGCGATCATCGTCTCTTTGATCCTGCTTTACCCTGTTTTCCTCTGGCTTGGCGATTTCCGAGTGCTCTTGGTTCTGATCGTAATCGATATGATCGTGCGCGCCGCACTCAGTTTCTATTACGCTGAACGAAAGTTCAAACTCAGCTGGGATCCCGCAATTTTTCGAACGGCGATGAAATTTGGCTGGCCGCTGCTCGTCAGTGGTCTGCTGAGTTTCCTGATCTTGCAAGGCGACCGGATCATCGTCGCCAAGGAATTCACTGCGCGTGATCTGGGGATATTCAGCGCCGCATTGACCCTTGGAATGACGCCGACATTGCTGGTGGCCAGCATCTGTCAGAGCTTCTTTTTGCCGTTTCTATCCAAAGTCCAAAACGAGCCGGAACGGTTCGAGCGGCGCGTCACGGTCGCCATGCAATCCTACCTTTGGTTCAGCACGATCGCGATGCTGCTTTTCACGTCGATCGGGCCATTTGTGTTCGTCGCGCTCTTTGGAGAAAAATACGCCGAAGGCTCTGCGATGTGTGCCTTGATCGGGGTTGCCTTCTCTTTGCGCTTGTTGCGGGGCGGGGCGACGACCGTTGCTGTCTCGAAAGGCTATACGGTCAACCTCATGCTCGCCAATATACCGCGCCTGTTGTCGCTGGTGGCAGCCTTCATCGCCGTCAGTCGGTTTGATGGCGGGATTTCAACCGTTCTCATCATCTCGATCATCGGCGAGTTTGCGGCCTATGTCGTCGCTTTGTCCTTGCTGAGGTTCAAACTCGGGGTCGGGACAAAATGGATGCTAGTTCCATTCCTTCTTGGTGGCATCGTTTTTGCGCTTTGCATCAACACAGTGTTCGTCGACACAACACTGATCTCAACGGCAGTCGCCGCGATTACCATCTTGGCGCTGATTTTCGTAAGCCGGCACGCGCGCGAAGGGATTGCCAAGGTCGCCGCGCGCAAATAGGCACCAACGCTGTGGCTTAGGGGTCAAAAAACCGCGATTTCGGCGCTGTGACTTAGACTTGCCGCATAAATTGCTATATTCACGCGTAAAATCTCGTCACGAGAGTCGTAAAACCTTAAGAGTGTAGAGCCACAAACCCCGCTATGAGCGTCCAAGAATTCGATAATCGCCAATCGGCCTTGCCCAGTTTGCCTGACTTGTCAGAGACAAAGGGTAAAAAGATACCGACTTTCTTGGCTGTGGTTTTTCTGTTCACGCTGCTGATCCCTATTCAGCCGCTCTTTGGTCCGATCCGGCTGACGCCCACCCGCGCATTTCTGGCGATTATGTTTATCCCTTTGATGATCGGCATGTTCACCGGCAAAGGCGGGAAGTTCAATGCGATCGACTTTCTGCTGCTATTTGTAACGCTTTGGGCCTTTCTCGCGATGATCGTCAACCATGGGTTCGGCTTCGCGGTTGAACCCAGCGGGGTCTATCTGGTCGAATTCTTCGGCGCTTATGCGCTGGGGCGGCTGGCGATCCGGTCTTTTGAAGATTTTGCGCGGGTTACCAAATGGTTTGCGATAATCCTGCTGGCCTTGTTCCCTTTTGCAGTGGTTGAGGCCGTTACACGTCAGCCGATCTTGCTCAACATGATCCCCGACAGCGTCCCGGTAAACTATTCAGATCCGCGTATGGGCTTGCGCCGTGTTCAAAGCGTTTTCGCCCACCCGATCCTTTACGGGGTCTTCGTGTCGACGGGTTTCGGGCTTTTGTGGTTCATGGCCTCGAACAAGTTTAAGCGCATGGTGCTGACCTTTGTGGTCTGTGCATCAACCTTCGTTTCGCTCTCCACCGGCGCCCTTCTGGCTGTTATGACGCAACTCATTCTTGTTGGGTGGGAAGTTACGTTCAAATTCGTGCGCGCAAGATGGCGCATCTTCGCGGTTCTGGCCGTTGCAAGCTATATTTTCGTGGACCTGGCGGCAACAAAATCGCCGTTCCATGTTTTGGTGAATTACGCGACGCTGAGCTCAGGCAGTGCTTATAACCGGATCTTGATCTGGAACCATGGCTCGGCAAATGTGATCGCCAACCCGATCTTCGGGCTTGGCTTCAATGATTGGGTGCGTCCGCGCTGGATGAATCCAAGCGTCGACAACTACTGGCTCTTGATCGCGATGCGCTATGGTCTGCCCGCGATTATCGCCTACGGGACGGCGATCTTCCTGATCATCAAGCGCCTCTCCAAGATCGAGCTTGTCACGCCACAAGAACAAGCAGCGCGCGCGGCTTTCCTTGTGTCTTTGGGCGGCATCGTTCTGGCGGGCGGCACGGTACATTACTGGCACATCATCATGGCCTTCGTGATGTTCTTCATCGGCTCGGGCATGTGGATGATCACAGGCGGCGCAAAAACGCTTGAGGAGGTCGACGGCGCCGTTCAACCCAAAGCGCCTGCTAAGACAGTCTCTCCCTATTCGCGCCAGACCGAAGTGAGCCCCCGCGACAGCGGCAAGGCACGCAAGAGCATCCACACACGTGGCGACACTCTCGCAAGCGCCGACAATAATACCGCCGAGCAGCCTCGCTCGCCCTACAGTCGGAATTCTACAGCTTCGCCAACTCAGCCGCGCAAAGATCCGTATAAGCGTCCAAACGGCCGTTAACGTTCTTCATCGCTTCATCAAGATCGGCCTTTAGCTTTGCGCGATTTGTGAACCCGTCCGCGACACCTCTCACGATGGTCTCGCCGTCGTCTTTCTTGCAATCCACACCGTAATTATAGCCAAGCGTGCCAAACACGCCCTCAAACTTGCGGCTATAGGCCATCGGCACAACGGGAACGCCGCTTGAAAACGCAGCAATCGTCGCGTGCATCCGTGCGCCGGTGAAGAAGTCCATGCCCGCGATATAGTCCTTCGCCAAGCTGGGCGAGGTGAAGACAGGCGCCAGCACCGTGCCGGGATATTCTTTCGCCAAGATAGCTCCAACGCGCTGGTCATCTTCGACCTGATTATGCTCGGACTGAACATGACCGATCAAATGCACTTCGACGCCGTCCTGGGCCTGAAACCATTCGATCAACTGACGGATCACATCCGCATAGCTCGCCTTCAGATCAAACTGATTGTCCTTGGTATAGCCGCCATTAAACAACAGCCCCGAGACATTGATACCCACCCGCGTCTTGCCGTCATTTTTCGGCGCAGGCGGCGTGTAAGGCAGGCGCATTGCCACATCGGTGGCTTCCAAAAGCTGCGTCGTCACCCCGATATCTTTGGCAAATTGCGTGGATTTCGCATCACGCGGGCACACAAACCGCGCCTTGTTCATCACCCAAGTCGCCAGTTTACGCGACCACCAGCTTTCAAACGGGCCGATGGTTTGCGGGCTCAGGACAAGCGGCTTACCTGCCAGAACCGTGCGCGCTTTGGTGGCAAATCCAGTGTTGAACCGCTTCGCGCCGTAGATATCTGCAAAGCTGTCACCCGCCGAGATATCGAAGACAATGTCGCAGCCTTTGATCAATCGCGCCACTTTACCCCCAGGGCTCGCCAATTCGCGCGTGCGCACGGTCTGCACATCGACATCCGCGATCTGATCATAATGCGCGCGTTTGTCTTTCCAGCCGATCACAACAAATTTCGGCTCCACGCCCGCAGCCTTCGCCGCATCGCGCAAAATTGCGATATTGCTGACAGTCAGCGCCCCCACGCCGAGATTGTCAGAATTCATTGAATGCCACGCAAGTCCGATCGTAACCGGCTTGAGGGATGTGTTTGCAGACATGTCTTATCTCTCGTTTTCAAAACTAGACGCATGGCATAGCAGAGTTGGATTCTATTGCAACATTTTGAAATGCCGCAGATTTTTGCTTGACCGAGAAGGGTTGATTGGGGATGTGTCCGCTACAGTTCTGTTTTCGCCCTTTGAAAGAGCCGATCCGATGTCGCAGCCAAATCTCACTCCCAGCCTTGCAAAGGTCAAAAAGGGCGCACTTTGCGCAGGCTGCGGCGGCTGTGCGGCGATCGCGCCTGATGCGATCAGCATGGCAATGAGCCCGACCGGATATTTGCGCCCCGTCCAAACCGCCGAGGTCACATCCGATCAAGACCGTGCCATCGCCGCAATCTGCCCCGGCCTTGGCCAAACCGTCGAGGCGGAAGGCCGCACCGATGACGTGCTATGGGGGCCTTATGTCGAGATGCTGACCGGCTGGTCGACCGATAGCGATCTGCGCCACACCGGATCGTCAGGCGCGGGCTTGTCGGCCGTATTGGTGCATCTTTTGAAATCCGGCCAAGTCGACGCCGTGCTGCAAATCACCGCCGATCCGGGCCATGTCGCGGGCAACATCACCACAATTTCGCGCAGCGTCGAAGAGGTCAAAACCTCCGCCGGATCGCGCTACGCACCGTCTACACCTTTGGCGGGTATCGCGCCCTTGCTGGACGGCTCGGAGACATTCGCCTTCGTCGGCAAACCTTGCGATGTGGCAGCCCTGCGCGCGCTGTCCAAAATAGATGCGCGCGTCGATCAGCGCTTCCCCGTTATGGTGTCGTTCTTTTGCGCCGGCGTGCCGTCGATCAAAGGCGGCGAGGCAGTGATCGAAGCGCTCGGCGCGCCGTTTGATCAGGTCACATCCTTCCGCTACCGCGGCATGGGCTGGCCGGGCCACGCGACCGCGACCTTAAAGGACGGCACCTCAAACTCGATGACCTATGCCGACAGCTGGGGTGATATCTTGTCATCGAAAGTCCAGCACCGCTGCAAAGTCTGCGCCGATGGCACCGGCAAAGCCGCCGATATCGTTTGCGCGGATGCGTGGCATTGCGACGAAAACGGCTATCCTCTTTTTGAAGAAGAAGACGGCATTAGCTTGGTCGTTGCACGCACCGCCAAGGGCAAATCCATCATCGACAGCGCCCGCGACGCAAAAGACCTAGAGACAGCGCCCTTTGATATCTCGACCCTGCCTGCCATTCAGGTCGGCCAAAACGGCAGGCGCCGCGCCCTTCAAGCGCGCTTGTTGGGCTTGCGCCTCACGGGACGTGCCGTGCCGAAATATAAGGGGCTGAAAGTTGCCCAAGCCGCGAAATTGAACACGCTGAAGGGCAACTTCAAAAACTTCGCGGGCATGGTGCAGCGTGTCGTCAAAGGCCGCATCAAGGACTAGTCTGGCGCGAAGACCAGCGCGATCAGCGTGCCGGATTTCGCATCCATCACCTGCACCTCACCCCCGAACTGAGCCGCCACTTCCGCGCAAATGCTAAGCCCCATTCCGGTGCCGCCTTGCTCTCGCTTCGTCGTGAAAAACGCATCCGTGACCTTGTCGCGATTGGCAGCCGAGATGCCCTCGCCATTGTCGTGCACCTCGATCCGGCGCGCGTCAGGATCAAAGGAAATTTCCACCCGCGTTGCCCCATGCTGCGCCGCGTTCTCGACCAAATGCTTCAAGCAAATCCGCGCCGCATCCTGGCTCAGCGGCAGCGTCGCATCCACCGCACCTGCGCCTGCGATCTCAAGACCCTCATGCGCCGCGCGCAGTTCATCAATCAACACGGTCAAAGTGGTGGCTTCCGAGGCATGCAGGTTCTGGCCGCGCACCATCTCGCGCATGCTCAACAACAAGCGGTCCATCCGCGCGGCATCCGACTTGATCGTGCGCGCCAGCTTCACGCGGCGGTCGTCCGAGACCTTTGGGTTCTCCAACAATTCCGCCGCCCCCATGATCGAGGTCACGGGCGATTTCAATTCATGCGTGGCGTGTTTGGTATAGGTCTCGAGGCTGTCGGATTTACGTCTGAGTGCGGCCCCCATATCGATCAGGCTCTGACCCAAACGCGCCAGTTCTTTCAGCCCGTAATGGGGCAGGCGGGTGATCGCCGCGCCATCGGCAATGCCGCGCGCTTGGTTGCCCAAACCTTGCAAAGGCCGCGTCAGAAAGCGCCAGAAAAACCAGCCGATCAGGGCCGCAGCCAGAACCATTCCCCCAAAAAGCCAAGAGAACACATGGCGTTGTTGAAACAGGTATTTGTTCAGGTTCGACGGCGTGCGGGACAGATAAACCGCGCCCACGACGCGGTCGCCCACCACGACCGGATGCGCGACATAGACGCGGAATTTCGTGTCGCGGCTCAGCGAGCGCAGCGAGTGATTGCGATATTCCTCAACCCGCCAGCGCGCGACCGAGACGATCTCGCCACGCAGCGCGCGGGCAACCTCATCGACATGCGCGAGCGACCCGCGATCCGTGCCGGAGGCTGCCACGATAAACCCTTGATGATCGAGCGCCAGAAAGCCTACCAAAGTCGTGCGCCTTGCGCGCTCTGCAAGGGCGGAAAAGCTGTCCAAGAATTCAGGCTCACCACCTTGGATCGGGTCGGGGCGCGGCGGCTCAATCCTACTGCGCCGCGCGCTCAAAGACGTCTCGACCGGATGCCAAGGCTTGCCCAGATGCTCCGCCAGCGCGGGAGGGATCGGCTGGCCTATCCCGCTGTCGCGCGCGGTTTGATCAATCGCGGCCGCGTAAAGCTCCGCATAAATCGCAGCTTGGGCATGCAAGTTTGCTTCCGTCTCCCGCACGAACTGATTGCTGGTCACTCGCGCACCTATCAGCGCTGCAAAGGGCAAAAGCAGCAAGATCAACACCACGCCCGCGATCAGCAAAGCCAGCGAGGGGCGCCACTTGGAAGGGATGTTCAACTCGCGCATGACCCCAATCGCAGGCCTACGCCATGAATGGTTCGGATCACATCCGCATAGCCCGCGTCTTTCGCCTTGCGCCGCAAATTGCGCACATGGCTGTCGATGGTCCGATCCGATAGCGAGGTGTTCACGCCGTAAATCGCCGTGATCAACTGATCACGCGTAAACACTCGCTCCGGCCCCGAGATCAGCGCGCGCAGCAGCGAAAATTCCAACGCTGTCAGGTCCAGATCACTGTCTCCTAAACGCGCTTCATGCGAGGCATCATTGAGCGCAAGATCGCCAAAAGAAGCGGGGCCTTTGAGCTCCCGATCGCCCGAGCGGCTCAGGATCGCTTTTATCCGCAGCACCAATTCGCGCGGACTAAACGGCTTGGTCACGTAATCATCGCCGCCCAGCTGAAAGCCCAACACGCGGTCGATCTCTTCATCGCGCGCGGTCAGAAACAGGATCGGGACAGAGCTGAAATCGCGCAGCGCTTTGCAGGTCTCAAACCCGTCCATCTCCGGCATGCCGATATCGAGCACGACAAGCCCGGCAGGGGTCCGGCGCTGATTGCGGATCGCCGCGCGCCCATTGGCAGCCTCGATCACGCCCAGCCCGGCATCTTCCAAAGCCAGCCGGATCACCGAGCGGATGCTCGCGTCGTCATCAACCACCAGAATGTCAGAACTCATCGGCACATTTTCCTTTGTAGCGCAGTGTTACTCGCTCGGCAGATCACTGTCACGCAAAGGCGTGCTTGGCGCGATCCAAGCAGAGCGGCGGAACTTCTCGTAATGCGCGCCCATGCGATGCGTCCGGTAGCTCCAATCGCGCCATCCGTCATGGCCCACATCCCAGTTCGCCGACGCGCCATAGCAAAGGCCCCGACGGTTTTCGCCGCGATGCTGACGAAACGCTTTGACGCCTGTGGGAACGTAACGGCACAGATAGCCCATGTCTCTTTGCACCTTTGGCATCTGTAGATTGTGGTTCGCGATGACATAGCCGAAATTCACAAAGGATCCCGCATAAAGCGTCGCGGCGAACAAGCCTGCCCAAATGCCCGCGATCAATCCGTTCGATTTGCCGGCTTTCAATTGCCACAACAACAGCCCCATCCCCGCCAAAACCAACATCATCCCGATGCCCGCGCGGATGCGCAGATAGGTCAGCCCGTAGGCATCTATATAGAGCCCCAATCGCGCCAAAGCTGATCCGACCAGAAACACATTCTGCAAAATCCACAGCGCCAGCAGAGCCTTCAGCACCATCGACCCGCTCACGAATGGGCGCGACATCAGCACGAAGATCCCGGCCAGCACGGATGTCGCCATCAAAGGATAGGCGCCGCGATGCGCGTAGCTGGCATAGGTCATGTCTTCGGGCAGGCGCAAACCGCCCCACAGATAAGCCGCATCTGTCAGGTTCTGGAAGGCAAAGAGCGCGTTGAAAATGATCAGCGAGTTGATGATCGATTGCGCGTTGATCAGCCACCCGTCACGCGCAGCGCTTGGGCTCTTGGCGGGCGTCGTAGAGGGGAAGGCTTTCGACAGCGCGCCGAATAAGACGAACGGAAGGACCAGCACGGCGGTGACAGCCCAAAAGGCCATCCTGTCAATTGTCTCGATCGAAATCTTGACTTGGCCGAGCTGATCCAACCACCGCTCGAGTATCGGATTGGCGCCCCAAAACAGCACCAGAAAGACGGAGCCTACGCAAAGCGGCAAAACCCAGGCCGCGATAGCGCGGCGCGACACTTCGAGGTCTTGCTCACGACCCAGCGAGGCGCCAAGCTCCACGATCCTTTTGATCGCAAACACAAGCGCGCGGACGGGGAGTGTTAAGGTGGTGCGCAACACTGTTGGGACAGGGGAGCGTGTTGCGCACCAGACCAGCAACCCCAGATGGCCACCGATAAGAAACAAGAGGGAAGAGGCTTGCACATATTCGATGGTCGGCAGGGCGCTGGCGAGCCAGAGGAGCAGAACAAAACTCCACTGGCGGGCAGAAAAGGCAGGTGACAAATGCACCAAGGCCGCCGCTGTCAGACCGGCGCTGAACAAAATCAACGACAGCCCCGCGGCATGTTTCCAGAACAGAAAATCGGCCAAAGCAATAAGAGCGATCAGAAACGCGAAAGCTCCCGGAGTGATAAGCGCGCGCGGTTTGGTGGCGGTGGTATCCTTGGGCCGGTCCGCTGCGGCCTCCGAGCTATCGCTCAACCACCACCCATCCAGCGCCAAAGAGCTCGGCAATCCGCGTCGTGTAAATCCAGTCATGATCTCTGTCCCTCAATCTGTTGGGACAAATCTGACCTAGACCCCGTGCAGTTTATTCATCGGGTTTGTGCAGGTTTCGTGCAGGGGTGTGGTTTTTGGGGTTTGACAACATAACTCTCATTATAGGATATGGAGGTCGGTTAAGCGGATGTCCGCA
>CAZCEW010000072.1:0-14054 GCA_964497775.1 uncultured Rhodobacterales bacterium | reverse complement strand
CCCGAAAGACCGCCACCTTTGACCGTCGCCATCACGTCGAACTGATCTTCCGTGCCAGAGACCGTGAAGGGCTGGCGCAGGATCATCTGCAAAACGGGGCGGGCAAAATAGGTGTTTTGCTCTTTGCCATTGACCACAACCTTGCCAGAGCCCGGCTTGATCCAGACGCGGGCGACCGCATCTTTACGCTTGCCTGTCGCATAAGACCGGCCAAGCGCGTCGCGCTGGGGCTCGCGTGTGATCGCAGCCGCAACAGCTTCCGCAGGCGCCGCAGCATCGGCGGGTGCCGCGCTTGTATCTACAACCTCATTGAGGTCATCGAGTGTTTTGATTTCATCTGCCATGGTCTACGCGCTCCGCGTGTTTTTCTTGTTCTTGGATGCGACATCCAGAACTTCAGGAGATTGGGCTTCATGGGGGTGCTCTGTCCCCGCATAGACCCGAAGATTGGTCATTTGCTGACGGCTCAGCGGTCCACCGGGCAGCATGCGCTTGACAGCTTGCGTGACCACACGCTCGGGATGTGCGCCCTCAAGGATCTGCGCATTGGTGCGCGACTTGATCCCACCGGGGTGGCCCGTGTGCCAGTAATTCGGCTTTTCACGTTTCTTACCGGTCAGCTGGATTTTGTCAGCATTCACGATGATCACGTTATCGCCCATATCCATATGCGGCGTGAACGAGGCTTTATGTTTCCCACGCAGGCGCGTGGCGACGATGGCGGCAAGACGGCCCAGCACGACGCCTTCAGCGTCGATAATGATCCACTTCTTGTCGATATCGCCCGGAGTGGCGGTAAAGGTTTTCATCAGTCTTCCTTAAGATGATCTGGTCCAGAGGCCGAAGCCTCATTGGGATGGGTGGGTTCTAAGCTATTACAGCGCACAGTCAACACCAACCGAGCCTTAAAAATCGTTCTAAATCAACGCCGTATAATAAAGGTATTTATTTACCCCATTACTTTACGTCGCATAGACGATCGCAGCCCCCTGCCCGATGCCATATCCAAGGCAGGCAAACCAGATACAGCCCGCAGTGATACTCAGCCCCGCCATACCCCAACGCCGCCGCCATAAATAGCGCGCCGCCAAAAAGACCTGCGCTAAGGAGGCCAAAAGACCCGCCAGCACCACAATCAATTCCGCCCCAATCGCAAACCCGACCGAGATCGACCCCGCTTTAAACAACCATTGGTTCAGCTCAACCACGGCAATGAAACAGACGCCTAAGATGATCGGCGCGAGGCTCCAAATCGCTTCAGGTTTCGAAGCAGGCCTCATGCGGGCGGGATCGAATAGGTCAGCGAGGCGCGCGCCACTGGCCGCGCCTCATCACCCTCGACATAAATTCGCCCCTCACAGACCGCCAAAGCGCGGCCCAGCTTGAGCAATTCCATTTTGCACAAAAGCCGCCCCGGCGCAGGCTTGCGCATAAAATCAATCGCGCAATTTGTCGTGACGGCCAGCCCCACCGGGCCCAGTACGGCCAGAATACAAAAATACGCGCAGACATCTGCCAGCCCAAACATCGACGGGCCAGACACAGTGCCGCCCGGTCGCAAATGCTTGTCAGAGGCCGACAGCGCCATAACAACCACGCCCGGCTCGATCGAGACGAACTCGAAATCATCCACCACTTGCGGAAAATCACGCGCCAGAAAGGCCTGCAAATCGGCCGCATTCATCTTCAATTCCATCGCGGATCTCTCATTGCTGAACTCTCAGCGCCACTCTCACAACAAATCCGCCGCTCAGACAAGCGCATCACCGCCCTGTTTCATCCTGGCAAAAAAACCTCGGGGCTTGGGGCAGAGCCCCAACCGTATGAACTTTCAGTCTGAACCCAGTCTTTAGACGAAACCGTCAGCTGCCTAAAATCTTACGGACGTAATTCTTGGTCTCGCGGTAAGGCGGGATACCGTTATATTTCTCAACCGCGCCGGGCCCGGCATTGTAAGCCGCCAAAGCCAAACGCCAGGAGCCGAACTTGGCGTACATCTGGCTCAGATAGCGCGCGCCACCCTCTAGGTTTTGCGCCGGATCGCGCGGGTTCACGCCCAGCTTGCGCGCCGTGCCGGGCATCAATTGCGCGAGCCCCATGGCACCTTTGTGCGAGCGCGCATTGGGCTTCCATGCGCTTTCTTGCTGCACGAGGCGCAAAAACAGGTTTTCCGGGATTCCATGTTTGCGGGCCGCCGCTTTCGCTGTTTCCAGATAGACGCCCTTATAGGAGCCTCGAAATTTCGGTATCGCCACAGAGGCCGATTTGGCAAGGCTCGGGCGCAATTTGGACGAGGCCTTATATTGCGACGACAGACGCCCATCGAGCAGGCTGGCTTGCGATCTGAAAATAGCGCCGCGAGAGCTGCTCGAGCCGGTCGAACTTAGCCCTTCCGCAAACACCGATGACACTCCACCCGCTGGCACTGCCATCGCAAATGCCAAAACGATCCCCACCGTTTTCTTCATCAATTTATACCGCGCTTGTTTTTCTTTGCGCAGACTATAGAGCTTTTGCGCGATACTTCCAGAGCGGGGTGGTGCCTGCGGATATTTGCCTGCTATTAACCATCCTGATCGACAGTGTCGGAAATTTAGAATCGGGAGGCTCTCCACATGGCAGGCTCAGTCAATAAAGTGATCATCATCGGCAATCTGGGGCGCGACCCGGAAGTGCGCACCTTTCAAAATGGCGGCAAGGTCTGCAATCTGCGCATCGCGACGTCCGAGACTTGGAAAGACAAAAGCACCGGAGAGCGGCGCGAGCGGACCGAATGGCACTCGGTCGCGATCTTCTCGGAACCTCTGGCCCGCGTCGCCGAGCAATATCTCAAGAAAGGCTCGAAAGTCTATATCGAAGGCCAACTTGAGACCCGTAAATGGCAAGACCAATCCGGCGCAGATCGCTATTCCACAGAAGTCGTTTTGCGGCCCTATACCTCGACCCTGACCATGCTTGACGGGCGTGGGGATAGCGGTGGCGGCGGTGGTGGTGGCTACGGCAATGACGCAATGGGCGGCGGCTATGACAGCGGGCCATCCGGTGGCCCCTCGGGCGGTCAATCTGCGCCCTCAGATATGGATGACGAAATCCCGTTCTAAGAGAACTGCCAGAAAGTGGATTTTTGGACGGCGCCGCGCATTCATCTGCGTGGCGCCGTTTTGAGAGGGGCCTCCGGCGGAGGTTTTCTTGCCAGGATGAAACTTTAACGCCGCGCGCTAAGAGCCTCCTCTAGCACGGTTTTAACGATGTTTAAGTCAACCTCATCGCTGACAAAGGCCTCGCCAATGCCGCGCGCCATGATGAAGCGTAGCTGGCCGTCGAGGACTTTCTTGTCTTGGCCCATTAGCGCAATCAGAGCGTCCGCATCCGGCAAATCGCCTTCGATATCAGACAGGTCTTTCTTGAGGCCCATTTCGCTGAGATGCGCGCGCACGCGGCTGGGGTCTTCTTGGGAACACAGGCTAGATCGCGCAGAGACCTCGAAGGCCAGCGCGCAGCCAATGGCCACGCCTTCACCATGTAGCAAGCGGTTTGAATAGCCTGTTGCGGCTTCCAGCGCGTGACAGAAGGTGTGGCCGAGATTGAGCAGCGCGCGTTCGCCTTGCTCGGTCTCGTCTCGCGCGACGATATCGGCCTTCATCTGGCACGACCAGCGTACCGCCTCGATCCGTTTGGTGACATCTCCGGCGGCGAGGTCTTTGCCGTTGGTCTCTAGCCAGTCGAAGAATTTTGCGTCCCCGAGCAACCCGTATTTCACCACTTCACCGTAGCCCGCAAGAAAATCGCGCGAGGTGAGCGTGCCCAAGACACCGATATCGGCCATCACATAGCTGGGCTGATGAAACGCGCCGATCAGGTTCTTGCCGTAGCTGGAATTGATCGCGGTTTTGCCCCCGACCGAGCTGTCGACTTGCGCCAGAAGCGAGGTGGGGATTTGCACGAAGCGCACGCCGCGGCGCAAAATTGCGGCGGCAAACCCGACCAGATCACCGATCACGCCGCCGCCAAAGGCTATGACGACGTCATTGCGCTCCACCTTTTGGGCCAAGAGCCATTCGACGCATTTGCTTAGGTTTTCCCAGTTTTTCGTGCCCTCGCCGGGCTCAAGCACAAGGGCCTCCATCTCGACACCGTCTGCCGCCAGGCCTGACCGCAAGCGCTCCAGATGCAGCTCTGCCACGGTCGCGTCCGAGATCACGGCGACGCGTTTGCGGCGCAAGAGCGGGGCAATCCGCGCACCTGCCTGAGCTATTAATCCATCAGCGATATCAATGCCGTAGGACCTGTCGCCCAAGGCGACTTCAACCCGCGCTTCCATCCTGCTCCTCCGCTACATTGACCACGCCTGCATCGCGCAGGGTGCTCAGCACTTTATCTGCCATCTCCTCGATCGAAAAGCGCGCATCGCAAGGCACATGAAGCGCGGCTTTGGCGTAGATCGGACCCCGGGCCTCAAAAATCTCGGCCAATGTCGCTTTCGGATCGGCGGTGCGCAACAGCGGCCGCGTGGATTTGTGGCGCACGCGGCTCCATAGAAGCTCCAAATCGGCCTTCAGCCAGACCGACACGCCGGTCTCGGCAATCAAGTCGCGGTTCGAGCCACTTAGAAAAGCGCCGCCACCCGTGGAGAGAATACAGGCAGGGCCTTGCAACAGGCGGGCAATCACTTCCGTCTCGCGGGCGCGGAAAAATGCCTCCCCGTCACGCTCGAAAATCTCCGAGATCGAGCGGTCGGCGGCCTTGACCAGCTCATCATCGCTGTCAATGAAATCAACGCCCAGTTTGCGCGCCAGAGCGCCGCCGATTGCCGTCTTGCCGGCGCCCATCATGCCCACCAGCACAACAGGCTTTTGCAACTGAACCGAATTTACTGGCATCGTCTCGCTCAATTTATCACCACAGGGCCTGAATGGCGTGTTAAGACTGAAAAAGCCATATATGAATCGCAAAATCCGTGAGACATATGCTTGCAATGGAATGGGGCAAAGGTGAATGGGTCGGCTGTTTAAGGCTTTAATGTTCCTGATCGTGGTCGGGATTATTGCGATTGTCGGATACGCCTATATTGGCGATCTGTCGCCGAACCGTGTGCAAGTGAACCAACCGGTTGCTGTGGATGCCGACTAGACGAGCATGCGCCTTCCTGTTTGCAGTGTCATTGGGCTTTGGCCTGCCTGCCGCAGCACAAACAGAGCCTGATCCGCTTTCGGCCATTGATTGGCTGTCAGATGTGGTCCGCAACCCCGAAGGCAACCCGCCTGCGACTGGCGATATCGCGACCTCGGCCACGCCCGCGCAAGTGCGCACAATGCCTTTGGGCCAGATTAGAACTGATGCTGTCGGCGTTTTGCGCCACACGGTCAGCGGCTTGCCTGCGGATTTCTGGGGGCCGTCATCTACGGCCAAATTGCAAAAGCTGATCTTGGCACAGCGCACGGACCTGCCTGCGCCATTGGCGGGCTTTTTGCGCCAAGTGATGCTGACAGAGCTGATCCCGCCAAGCGATAGCGGGCCGGAGGCGGGGCTGTTTTTGGCGCGGGTCGATAAGTTTCTCGATCTCGGCGCGCTCGATCAGGCGCGCGCGCTTCTTGAGGCCGCAGGGCCTGACACGCCGCAGCTGTTTCGCCGTTGGTTTGATGTGAGCTTGCTGATGGGCCGCGCAGAACGGGCGTGCCGCCAGATGGTGCGCAAACCCGATATCGCGCCGACTTATCCGGCCCGTATTTTCTGCCTTGCGCGCGAAGGCGATTGGGATGCGGCGGCTTTGACGCTGCGCACAGGCCAGCTTTTGGGCGTGGTCAGCGCCTCAGAAGAGGCGCTTTTGGCGCGGTTTCTCGACCCGGAGCTCTTTGAAGGCGAGCCACCCCTGCCCGCGCCGGAACGGCTCAACCCGCTGGCATTCGTGATGCATGACGCGCTGGGCGAGCCTTTGGCGCTGTCGACCGTGCCCAATGCGTTTGCCTTCGCCTCGCTTGATAGCTCTGAAGGGTGGAAGACCCGTATCACGGCGGCAGAGCGGCTGGCGCGCACGGGCGCAATCACCCCTGCCCAATTGCTCGCCATCTATACGGAGCGCGCGCCCGCAGCCTCGGGCGGGGTTTGGGACCGGGTCGAGGCGTTGCAAGAATTTGAAGACGCTCTGAGCGCGCGCGACATCGACGCGATCTCGGCCAAGCTGCCTGTCGCTATGCGCGCAATGCGGCGCGCGGGGTTGGTGCCTGCTTTGGCCGATTTGCACGGCTCAACCGTTGCGTCTTTGCCTTTGGAGGGCGAGGCACGGTTTGAGGCGGCGCGCTTGGCGCTTCTGAGCCAGAACTATGAAACCATTGCCAATTCCGGCTCCCTGCCCGAGGACACGCCTGCCCTTTGGCTTGGCATTGCGCGCGGCGAGGTCTCCGGGATCAGCTCGGACGATCCGATTGAGCAGGCCATCCTTGCGGCTTTCACGTCCCCCGAGACACCGCGCGAATATGACGAATTGCTCAGCGCGCGCAAACTGGGAGAAGCGGCTCTGCGCGCGATCATCAAATTGCAAGATGGCGCGCTGTCGGACCCGATCCAGATTGAGCAAGGCCTGTCGGTGCTGCGCGCGCTGAGCCTAGAGGACCTCGCGCGGCGCACGGCGCTTCATATCCTGATCACCAAGCCACGTCGATGAGCCTGTCGCCAGAGAAATCGCGCTGGATCGAGACCTTTCTGGACGCCCAAGCAGCCGAGCTTGATGCCTCCGAAAACACCCGTCTGGCTTACGGGCGGGACCTGATTGATGTCGGGCAGTTCTGGGACGACCGCAAGATCGACTTCCTCAAAGCCAGCCGCGCCGATATCGAGGACTACTTGATTGACTGCGAAGCCCAAGGGCTCGCCAAATCAACCCGTGCGCGGCGCTTGTCGGCGATCAAGCAGCTGTATCGCTTTGCCTATGAAGAAGGCTGGCGCACGGACAACCCAGCCATTCAGATCAAGGGTCCCGGACGGCAGAAATCGCTGCCCAAAACGCTGAGTGTTGATGAGGTCGACCGTTTGCTGGGAGCCGCGCAAACCAGCGCGCGCAGCCGCGACGACCGGATCCGCAACACGTGTCTGATGGAGCTTCTCTACGCCACCGGCATGCGTGTCAGTGAGCTTGTGACGTTGCCCGTTGCCGCCACGCGAGGCGATCCGCGTATGCTGTTGGTCAAAGGCAAAGGCGACAAGGAACGCATGGTGCCGCTGGCCCCCTCGGCCCGCGACGCGCTGGCGGTCTGGATCACCACCCGCGACAAGATCGAGGAGGCCGCACGCGCCAAAGGGGGCGAGGCCTCGCGCTTCCTGTTCCCCTCTCGCGGCAAGTCCGGTCATCTGACGCGCCACAGGTTTTACATGCTGATCAAAGAGCTTGCCGTGGCAGGTGGCGTTGATCCCGCCAAGGTCACGCCCCACACGCTGCGCCACGCTTTTGCGACCCATCTTCTGGCCAATGGCGCCGATCTGCGCGCGATCCAGACGCTGCTGGGACATGCCGATATTTCCACCACAGAGATCTACACTCATGTGCTGGATGAGCGGCTTAAAGAGCTGGTGTTAGAGCATCATCCGCTGGCAAAAGACTAGTTTGCCAATTGGCAATTCGTGTTTTTTCTGAAGGGTCTCAACGGCTTAGGCGAAATTAATAAATCGTTTATTTTCAATATGTTAATTGAGTGTTAACGGCGTAATTCCCGCGGCAGAACCTCCTGCGATGGCCAAAGCCCAGTAGTCAACCCATCGTCATATCCCTGCGTCAGCCCTGCAGATCGCATTGCTTGCGCTGCCCCTTCGGCCTCATAGCTCAACCGCTCGAATACGACGCCGTCGGGGCCAAGGATCGCATATTCCGTCTCGGCTCCCCCGTCATTGGGCGGCATGCCGATCACGCCTGCATTGATCCACGTCTTGCCTGCAATTTCGCGCTCAAACGCGATGCCGCTATGGCCAGCAATTACTGTGTCAATTGGGCCGGCGACCTGCTCTATCAGTGCAATTTCCTCGGCAAACTCAACCTCTGGCGAGACCGACCAGATGAACCGCGCCACATCGCTCAAGCCGCCATGAATGACTGCGTAGCGGCGGCCTTGATGCGAGAACACGACCAGATCGGGAAAATCAAGCGCCAGTCCTTCCAGCCGCGCTTTGGCAAACGGATACCAGCCCCGGGAGGCCAGATCACATGCCGAGCCTTCCGCAAACCCGCAGCCGCACTCAGATGCGTCAGCGGCAATTTGTACTTCGCAATTGCCCGCAACAACCGTGCATCCGATGTCGGCGATCCGCTCCACCACCTCGCGCGGCTGCGCACAATAAGCCACCAAATCGCCGGTGCAAATCATATGGCTCGGCGCGATGCCACGTGCCTCTGCACGCGCGATCAACGCCTCCAACGCGTGCAAATTCGAATAGACCCCACCAAACAGCATCACCTCGCCAGACAGCGCGCCTAAGCCCTTGATACGATATGACCCAGTCGTCATCTGAGCAGTTTCCCTTGAAGCAAACCCCGCGCACCCCCATAACAAGCGGATACTTATATTTACAGAGAGACAACAACACCAAATGGAAGACGCCTCAACGGTTTTCGACACAGCATTCTGGGTGACCGCCGGGATAATCGTGGTTTTGCTGATGCTATCTGCGTTCTTTTCGGGCTCGGAAACAGCCCTGACCGCCGCCTCGCGCGGCAAGCTGCGCAGCCAGGCCGACCGAGGCTCGCCCGGTGCTGAGCGTGCGTTGAGCATCACTGAAGATAACGAGCGTCTGATCGGCTCGGTCCTGCTCGGCAATAATCTTGTGAACATTCTTGCGGCCTCTCTGGCGACGGCATTGTTTACAAAGGCGTTTGGCGAATCCGGTGTGGCTTGGGCCACTTTGGTGATGACATTATTGGTGCTGATCTTCGCAGAAGTTCTGCCCAAAACCTATGCCATCACCAATGCCGAGACCGCCGCGAGCCGCGTCTCGGGCGTGATCTCGGTTGTGGTCTTGGTCTTCGCGCCGATTGTGACTGCCGTGCGTGCTTTGGTGCGCGCGATGTTGAAGGTGTTTGGTGTCGAGACCGATCCTGACAGCCAGATCCTGTCGGTCCATGAGGAAATCGCAGGTGCGCTGGCGCTGGGCCATGAAGAAGGCGTCGTTCATAAAGAGCAACGCGACCGCCTTTTGGGCGCGCTTGATCTCAATGATCGCGATGTTGAAGAGATCATGCTGCACCGCTCTGAAATTCAGATGATCAACGCCGATGACGCGCCCGATGATGTGCTGAGCCAATGCCTGCAAAGCCCCCATACCCGCCTGCCCGTTTATCGCGGTGAGCCGGAAAATATAGTCGGCGTCATGCATGCCAAAGACCTGCTACGCGCCGTCGATAAAACTGTGCGTGGTGCGGGTGGAAATCTGAATAATCTAAATGATTTCAATATTATGGATGTCGTTCGCAAACCCTATTTTGTGCCCGAGACCACGCCGCTGGATGATCAGATGCGCAATTTTCTGAAGCTGCACACGCATTTTGCGCTGGTGGTCGATGAATATGGCGCGCTGCAAGGGCTGATCACGCTGGAAGATATCCTCGAGGAGATCGTAGGCGAGATTACGGACGAGTTTGACCGCAAGGAGAGCGAGCCGGAGATGAAGCCTGACGAGGATGGCAGCTATCTGATCGACGGCGCGATGACGATCCGCGATCTCAACCGTATGGCCGATTGGTCGCTGCCCGATGAGGAAGCCAACACCGTCGCGGGGCTGGTGATCCATGAGGCGCAATCGATCCCTGAGGTCGGTCATGTCTTCTCGTTTCACGGCTTTCGCTTTGAGGTCGAGAAGCGCGAGAAGAACCGCCTGATCAAACTGCGCGTCCGCCCGCTATGAGCGCGCGCAAGATCATCATCGACACCGATCCGGGCCAAGATGATGCGGTGGCGATCCTGCTCGCACTCGCCTCGCCTGAATTGGATGTTCTGGGGATCACGGCTGTCGCGGGCAACGTGCCCTTGCCTCTGACCGAGAAAAACGCGCGTATTGTCTGCGAGCTGGCCGGACGGGCCGATATGAAGGTTTTCGCGGGCTGCGACGCGCCGCTCAAACGCAAGCTGGTCACTGCCGAGCATGTCCATGGCAAGACCGGGCTTGATGGCCCTGTGATGCCGGACCCTCAGATGGCGTTGCAGCCGGAGCATGGCGTCGATTTCATCATCGAGACCTTGCGCGCTGAGCCCTCCGGCTCGGTCACGTTGTGCCCTCTGGGGCCTTTGACCAATATCGCGTCGGCGTTTGAAAAAGCGCCAGATATCGTCGCGCGTGTCGCTCAGATCGTGTTGATGGGAGGGGCCTATTTTCAAGTGGGCAACATCACGCCTGCGGCCGAGTTCAACATCTATGTCGACCCGGAAGCCGCTGATATCGTGTTCAAATCTGGCGCCGATATCGTGGTGATGCCATTGGATGTGACCCATAAAGCGCTGACCACCCGCCCGCGCGTCGAAGCGTTTCGCGCTTTGGGCACCAAGCCCGGCCAGATGGTGGCAGAATGGACGGACTTCTTTGAGCGGTTCGACAAAGAGAAATACGGATCCGAGGGCGCGCCATTGCATGACCCTTGCGTCATTGCGTATCTGATTGATCCGGACCTGTTCCAAGGCCGCCGCGTCAATGTCGAGATTGAGACCGCGTCAGAATTGACGCTTGGCATGACTGTCGCCGATTGGTGGGGCGTCACGGAGCGCGCGCCGAACGCTCTGTTTATGGGCGATCTGGATGCGGACGGGTTTTTCGCTTTGCTGAGCGAACGTCTGGCGCGTTTGTGAGCTTTGGGGATTTGAGTATTTTTGCCAAAGCGAAGCCGGGAGCCGCGCGCAAGGGGGTGAGCGGATGATTGAATTTGACAACAGCTATGCCCGCCTGCCGGGTCGGTTTTTCACCAAACTGCCACCTGTCGCGGTGAAAGCGCCTGAGTTGATCAAGTTGAATGCAGCGCTGGCGGGTGAGATGGGGTTGGATGCAGACTGGCTGAATAGCGCGGATGGGGTGGCGATGCTGGCGGGCAATCACCTGCCGCCGGGCGCCGAGCCTTTGGCGCAGGTTTATGCGGGCCATCAATTTGGCGGCTGGTCGGGGCAACTGGGCGATGGGCGCGCAAATTTGCTGGGCGAAGTGCAAGGCCCCGATGGGCGGCATTGGGACATCCAGCTGAAAGGCTCGGGGCCTACGCCTTATAGCCGGATGGGCGATGGGCGAGCATGGCTGGGGCCTGTTTTGCGCGAATATATCGTCTCGGAGGCGATGGCGGCTTTTAGCGTGCCCACCACGCGCGCATTGGCCGCTGTGGCCACAGGCGAGAGCGTTTTGCGCGAGGACCGCTACCCCGGTGCGATCCTGACGCGCGTGGCGTCGAGCCATTTGCGGGTTGGCACGTTTCAGTATTTCGCAGCGTCTCGCGACGAAGAAGCCGTAGCCGCACTTTTGGAGTTTGCCATTGCGCGCCATTATCCAGACCTGTCTAGCGGCGATGCGCTGGGGTTCTTGCGCGCGGTGATGGAGGCGCAGGCCGATCTGGTCGCGCGTTGGATGGGTTTGGGTTTCATCCACGGCGTGATGAACACGGATAATTGCCATATCGGCGGGCTGACGATTGATTACGGGCCGTGTGCGTTTATGGATACCTATCATCCCGGCAAGGTGTTCTCGTCCATCGATCAGACGGGACGCTATGCTTACGGCGCGCAGCCGCAGATTGTGATTTGGAACCTGGCCCAGCTTGCGACCTCGCTTTTGCCTTTAATCGATGCGGATCGCGATAAGGCCGTGGAAGCTGCGCAAGAAGTTTTGGCAGGGTTTGCGGGCAGCTATACCGCCGCTTGGAAATCGGTGTTTCTGGCCAAGATCGGCCTGAGCGAGGGTGGCGAGGACGAGATTGCGCTGGCGCAAGACCTGCTCACCCGAATGGCGGAGCAAGAGGCCGATTTCACTTTGACCTTCCGCGCGCTTTTGGATGGCTCGGCGAGAGATCAGTTCACGGATCCTGCGAGCTTTGAGGCTTGGGCAAAGACGTGGCAGGCACATAGCCCGGATGAGGCGTTGATGCGCACGGCGAACCCTGCATTTATCCCGCGCAATCACCGTATTGAGCAGGCGATCACGGCGGCAGTGTCAGGTCATTTTGAGCCGTTTCATCGCCTCACCCATGTGCTGGAGACGCCTTTTGATGACCAGCCTGAGCATAGCGATTTGCAAGAGGCGCCCGAGGCGCGCGAGCTGGTGCATCAGACTTTTTGCGGGACCTGAGGATTTGGCGCGCGGTTGATCAAGATAATGCCCAGCGTCACAAGGATCAGCGCCCCAAAAATCGAGACGCCCACAGGCTCTGACAAGAGCGCCCAGCCGAGGAAAACCCCAAAAACTGGGGTCAGAAACGAGAAGCTGGCCACGGTAGAGCTGGGATAGATCGACAAAAGCCAGAGCCAGAACATGAAGCCCATCGTGACGATGACGATGATCTGGAAGGCGAGCCCCGCGTAGTGCAGCGGCTGCGGGTCGCGCAGGAATGGGCCGAAGAAGAGCGACGCGATCAACAGGACCGGGATCGAGATCAGGACTTGGTAAAAGAGCTGAACCTCGGGTCGGGTCTGGGCCAGTTTCGTGGCCTTGGCGCAGATCGCAATTCCGGCCCAACAAATTGCCGCCCCGAGCGCGCAAAGATCGCCCGCAAGCGACGCCGCATCCGCGCCTGTGCCGCGATCCAAGATGGCCCAAGAGACCCCGACCAACGCTACAGCAAGCCCTATGGATTTGCGCCATGTTAGCCGCTCGCCCGGGATCGCGACATGCGCCATGAGCGCGAGCCAAACGGGCATGGAATAAAATATCACCACGCTGCGCGTCACGGTGGTCAGATCGAGCGAGACGAAGAGAAAGATGAACTCGAGCCCGAAAATCAGGCCGATCATGATGGCCGCAGGAATGGTCTCGCGCGAGATGCGCACCGAGAGGCCGCGAAACCGCATCCATGCGTAGATGCAAAATACCGCGCCCACAGACCGCAACCCCGCAAAGAACACCGGCTGGAAGCCCTCATTGGTCAGCTTGATGACGACTTGGTTAAACGCCAGAAGTGCGGCAAAACCTGTCAGCGAGACCGCGCCGAATGTGTCGAGTTTGGATTTGCGGGTCATATAGCACCTGTCTGAGATGGCCCGACAAGACAGCGCCGGTGATCTGGGGTCAAGCCATCCGTTTTTGGGCTGTCACCTGCGCGCCGCAAGCGCTAGGTTGGCGCAAAGAATTTGGGCTGAGGGGCACCTGATGAACCTGTTGCAAGTGGCATCCCTGCTGATCGTTTTGGCGGCGGCGTTCGGGACGATCAACTATCTGTTTTTGCGCCTGCCCTCGTCTATCGGGATTTTGATTGTCGCGCTTTTTGCGTCGCTTTCGGTGATGGGGCTTGATCTGATCTGGCCCGCTTTGGGCATGGCAGACGCGGTGCGCGATCAAGTCACAAGCATCGACTTCTCGGAGGCGCTGTTGGAAGGCATGCTGGGGCTGTTGCTCTTTGCGGGCGCTTTGCATGTCAAGATCAGCGATCTGCGCGGCGAATGGCCGGTTGTAGCGCTGATGGCCACGCTGGGCGTGGCTTTGTCGACGATCATTGCAGGCGTGGGTTTTTCATGGATCACCGGCATGCCGCTTTTGGTGGCGCTGGTCTTTGGCGCGCTGATCTCGCCCACAGACCCGGTGGCGGTGCTGGGCGTGTTGCGTGAAGCGAACCTGAAGAAATCGATGGAGACCAAAATCGCGGGCGAAAGCCTGTTTAATGATGGCGTGGGTTATGTGGTTTTCTTGGTGCTGGTTGGCATTGCGTTTCCGGCAGATGATCATCATGGCTCAGGGCTTGGCGATGCGGCGACGCTGTTCTTCCAAGAGGCTGTGGGCGGGGCGGCTTTGGGCGTTGGTCTGGGGTGGCTGACCTTCCGAGTGATGCGCCGGATTGATGACTATTCGCTTGAAGTTCTGCTGACCCTTGCGCTGGCCTTTGGCGGCTATTC
>CAZCEW010000071.1:0-14132 GCA_964497775.1 uncultured Rhodobacterales bacterium | reverse complement strand
CATCAGTGCTGGCATCAACGATTTCGGCGTCCTCAACCGCATCCTTGGCCGCATCCACCTTATCCGTTGCCGCGTCTTTCGCAGCCTCTGCCGTATCCGACAACTCTTCGCGCGCGTCCTCAAAGGCCGCGCCATCGGTCAGATCGTCGAGACCCGTGGCCTCAGCCGCCTTGGCTGCCGCAGCTTTCGCCTTTGCCGCTGCCGTTTTCGGAGCAGCTTTCTTCGCACGCGTAGATTTACGACCACCGCGCGAGGATGTCTTTTTTGAAGATGCCAACCGTTTCTTCCTTTCCCCCGGACGAGAATCGCAAGCGCGACTCTGTCCCTAACGTCTTGTTCGACCGATCTTAACCGCAGGTGCGCCCGCGCCTCAAGCAGTCACTCGGCCGCGTAGGTCTCTAAATGCGCGACCATTGAAGCAGCATTGGGCGCGGCGCAGATCTCAATCGATCCGAAAATCCCCTCACCGCAAGCCGATGCCACATTCTGGCTCAAACATAGCGCGATATGGCGCCCCGTCATTGGACCACGCGACGAACCTGACAACTGTTGCGCAACCAGCGCGGCGGATCGCGGGGAAAATAGCGGCATTATTACCGTATCTGGCCCAAGGAGCAGCGCATGAGCTTCGGCGTTGAGCGGCAGTTGCAGCTGGTCATAAAGCACGTGATCGCGCGCATTTAGGCCCGCTTGGGTCAGTCTGGCGGTCAGATCACCGCGCGAATGAGCGCCGCGAATATGCAAGAGGTCTGAAGGCTTCTGCTTGGTGATCAGCGCCAAAAGCGCTTCGACATCGCCTTTCGCCGAGATCGCATCAAGCCCCGCCCCCCGCGCAAGTTCCGCCGTCGCATCGCCGACGCAAAAGGCGCGCATGTTTGTCTGCGGGTGGGTGGCGGCAAAGGCGTCGACCCCATTGCGAGAGGTGAAAGCCAGCGCGTCGACGCCCGTCAGATCGGGTTTTTCCGAGCGGTGTTGGATTTGCAAGACAGGCGAGATCAGCGTCTTGATCCCGGCTGGCAGCCGCGCGGCAAAATCCTCGGACGCCGCTTGGGGTCGGGTCAAAAGCACGCGCATCGCTCAAAGCCTAAGCATTGTCTGGATCATGCCAAGCTGTTACCTGCCCTGCACAATCCCTGCAACAGGTATGGCCCAAGTGAGTGACACGCTAACGATCCTCGGACTAGAGAGCAGCTGCGACGATACGGCGGCGGCGGTCGTGCGTCACAAGGCAGGGCGCGCGCCTGAAATCTTGGCCTCGCACGTCTTTGGTCAGGCCGAGTTGCACGCCGATTTTGGCGGTGTCGTGCCTGAAATTGCCGCCCGTGCCCATGCCGAGAAGCTGGATCTAAGCGTTGAGGCGGCATTGGCCTCGGCCAAGCTGGATTTGCACGAGATGGACGCGGTGGCGGTGACCGCAGGCCCCGGGCTGATCGGCGGCGTAATGTCTGGCGTGATGTGCGCCAAAGGGCTGGCGCTTGGTGCGAGGCTGCCGCTGATCGGGGTCAACCACTTGGCAGGTCACGCGCTGACACCTCGGCTGACCGATGATCTGCCCTTTCCCTACTTGATGCTTTTGGTCTCGGGCGGGCATTGCCAGTTCTTGATTGCTGAAAGTGCCACAAAGTTCCGACGCCTCGGTGGCACGATTGATGACGCACCCGGTGAGGCGTTTGACAAAGTGGCCAAACTGATCGGGCTGCCGCAACCCGGTGGGCCTTCGATTGAGGCCGCGGCGCGCGAGGGTGATGCCAAGCGGTTCAAGTTCCCGCGCCCTCTGATGGACCGCGACGGGTGCGATATGTCCTTCTCGGGGCTGAAAACGGCAGTCTTGCGCGCGCGCGATGCGTTGATTGCCGATCAAGGCGGGCTGACGCGCGCCGATCAGAGCGATCTGAGTGCCAGTTTTCAAGCCGCGATTTGTGACGTGCTGGAAGGCAAAACCCGCCGCGCATTAGAGATGTATTTGCAAACTGGCCCGAAGGCTCCTGCGATTGCTGTGGCTGGTGGCGTGGCCGCCAATCTGGCCATTCGTGCGCGGCTAGAGCGCTTGGCAGGCGCGCATGATGTTCGCTTTACCGCACCGCCACTGGCACTTTGCACAGATAACGCCGCGATGATTGCATGGGTCGGGATCGAGCGGTTTCGCTTGGGGCTGTTTGACGACATGAGCCTTGCCGCGCGACCGCGTTGGCCCCTTGATGACACCAGCGCGCCTATGCTTGGGTCAGGCAAGAAGGGAGCCAAAGCATGACAAAGATCACAGTTGCAGGCGCAGGCGCATTTGGCACGGCGCTGGCTTTGGCCTTGGATCAAGACGGGCGCGAGGTCACTTTGATGGGCCGCGATATGGCGGAGGTCTCGAAGACCCGCATATCTGCGCGGTTGGGCGACGTGGAGATACCGCACTCGATCGAGTTGACGCAAAAGCTCAGCCTCGGGCGCGAGGACATATTGTTGCTGGCGGTGCCGATGCAAAGCCTTGCCGGGTTTTTGCACGCCACGACCCCTGCCCCTATGGCCGCGATTGCCTGTTGTAAGGGAATTGATCTGGACAGCATGCAAGGCCCCACGGCGATCATTGCGCAAGAGCTGAACTGCCCTGCGGCTGTATTGACCGGCCCGAGTTTTGCCAAGGATATTGCAGCAGGGCTGCCCACGGCTTTGACGCTGGCCACTGACGACACGAAACTTGGGGGCGCACTGCAAGAGGCGCTCTCGACCGAGAGTTTGCGGCTGTATCTGTCCAATGATCCGATTGGCGCGGAGCTTGGCGGGGCATTGAAAAACGTCATCGCGATTGCGTGTGGCATTTGCATGGGAGCGAAACTTGGCGAAAGCGCGCGCGCGGCTTTGATGACGCGCGGATTTGCCGAGATGCAGCGCCTTGCGGTGACTTTGGGCGCGCAGGCTGAGACCTTGTCGGGGCTGTCGGGTTTTGGCGATATGGCGCTGACCTGCACCTCGGCGGGCTCTCGCAATTATGCCTACGGGTTTGCCATGGGTGCGGGTGAGACCTTGCCTGAGGACACAACCGTTGAGGGCAAAGCAACCGCGAAAGCGGTGGTGAAATTGGCCAAAGCGAAAGGCACCGAGATGCCAATCGCCAAGACCGTCGTCGATATGTTAGAGGGGCACGCAACACTAGACATCGCCTTGGCGCAACTTCTGTCGCGCCCGCTTGGAAAGGAATAAACACACATGCTTATTGCACTGATCTGCACCGATAAACCCGGCGCGATTGAAACGCGCAAAGCCAATCGCGACGCGCATCTGGCCTATATCAAAGACAGCGGCGTGGTCGCTCAGGCTGGTCCTTTCTTGGATGCGGACGGCATGATGTGCGGCTCGCTTTTGATCTTGGACGTGGCGGATATGGCCACTGGCGAGGCTTGGGCCGCAGGTGATCCGTATGCCAAGGCGGGCTTGTTTTCCGACGTGCGCCTTGAGGTCTGGAACAAGGTGATCGGCTGATGGCCTATTGGCTTTTCAAATCGGAGCCGTCCGTTTGGTCATGGGCCGATCAAGTGGCCAAAGGCGCCGCGGGCGAGGAATGGGACGGCGTGCGCAACTATCAAGCGCGCAACTTTATGCGCGAAATGAAGCTAGGCGATTTGGGCTTCTTCTATCACAGCCAAAAAGACAAAGAGATCGTGGGGCTGGTGGAAATCTGCACTGAGGCGCATCCAGACAGCACCACTGATGATGATCGCTGGGAGTGCGTGGATATCAAAGCGGGTGCCGCGTTGAAAACGCCGGTCACGCTGGAGCAGATCAAATCCGATCCGCGACTGGCGGAGATGGTGTTGGTGAAGAACTCGCGGCTGTCTGTGCAGCCTGTGACGCAGGAAGAATGGCAGATCATTTGCCGGCTCGGCGGAGTTTAGGCCAAGAAAAAAGGGCCGCGACGAACGCGACCCTTTGGAGTGCTTCAAACGTTAGAGTGTGGTCTTACAGACCCCATTTCGCAGCTGTCGCGTCAAAGAAGCCCTTGGCTTTCTTCACTTTCACCCAGTTATTGACGTAGTTGATCCAGACCTGATCGGTTTGTGGAAGCAACATCGCAATAGGCGATGGCGAGCGCGGCTCGGCGCCCGGGACGGCAACAACGCCGTGCTTTTCGGCCAGTGTCGAGCCTTCGATGTTGGACGTGATGAACACGTCAGCGCGGCCGGCCAAAACCTCTTGGAAGCCACGGGCCGGAGCCTCGACGACTTTGATATCGGCATTCGGGAACCATTCGCGCACAAGGCCTTCAAAGGTGGTGCCCAGCGTGGTGGCGACTTTGACCTCGGGTTTGTTGATTGAGTCGTAGCCATTGAATTTCGATGCCATCTCGGCAGTGGTGAACGGCATGATCTCGACGGCGATATAGCTTTCCGAGAAGCCCGCAGCCTTCATTCGCGCAGGCGAGATCGAGGCGGAACCGGTGATGTGGTAGTTGCCCGCAACGACACCGTTAACCAGAGTTTTCCAATCGGTCGGCACGAATTCCACTTCGACGCCCAGATCGGTGGCAAGCTCTGTCATGATGTCGATGTCATAACCTTTATAGCTGTTGGTCGCGGGATCGCGCACCGACATCGGGTTCCAATCGCCCGTCGTGCCGACTTTCATAACGCCCGCGTCCAAAATCTCGTTCAGGGCAGATTGGGCGACGGCCGCAGTGGTCATCGCTGCGCCAAAAGCCAGAACGGCCAGCGCTTTTGCAAATTTCTTCATTCGTGTCTTCTCCTGTTGAGCCGCAACGGAACTGCCGCGGCTTTGCGTTTATTGGCTTGAAGTTACCGGACGCACGGCCCTAACCTCAACCTGAAATAGCGACATAGCGCTGCAATCGCGAAAGGCCCGAACAGTGACGCAAAACGCGATCGAAATGATCGATGTGAACAAGTGGTTTGGCGACTTTCAAGTTCTCACAGACGTAAATTTAACGGTAAAACCCGGTGAGCGGGTGGTGATTTGCGGCCCCTCCGGGTCAGGCAAATCGACCGTTGTGCGCTGTATCAACCGGCTTGAGGAACATCAAAAAGGCGTGATCCGCGTGGGCGGCGTCGAGCTGACCAATGATCCTGCAACCCACGAGACGATCCGGTCCGAGGTTGGCATGGTGTTTCAGCAGTTCAACCTTTTCCCGCATTTATCCGTCATGGAAAATCTGGTGCTGGGCCCAATGAAAGCGCGCGCAATGTCGCGCAAGGATGCCGAAGAACGCGCGATGGAATACCTGACCCGCGTGCGCATTCCGGAGCAAGCAAGCAAACGCCCCGGTCAGTTGTCGGGCGGGCAGCAACAACGCGTGGCGATTGCGCGGTCACTGTGTATGGAGCCGAAAGTCATGCTGTTTGACGAGCCCACTTCGGCGCTGGACCCGGAGATGATCTCGGAAGTTTTGGATGTGATTATCGAGCTGGCAGAGGAAGGCATGACGATGGTTGTGGTCACCCATGAGATGGGATTTGCGCGCAAAGTGGCCGATCAGATGGTGTTCATGGATGCAGGCGAGATTGTCGAAAGCGGACCGCCCGCAGGCTTCTTTGAAGCGCCAAAATCCAAACGCACGCAAAAATTCCTCAGCCAGATATTGCAGCACTGATATGCGCAACCTGATCCTTCTTTCCGCATTCTTGGTCCTTTCGGGATGTTCCTCATCCGCCGTGTGGGGGTGGTATGTGATCAACCCGATGACGGACACAGGCTGGACCAATATCAAGTTTTTGATCAACGGCATGGGGGCCACGATCCTGATCTCGCTGATCGCCGCCGCCATCTCGATTGTGGTGGGGCTGATCGTCGCCCTGCCCGCTTTGTCGGAACGGCGCTGGCTGCGCATCCTCAATCGCATCTATGTCGAATTCGTCCGCGCAATCCCGCTTTTGCCGATGCTGTTTTGGGTGTTTTACGGCCTGCCGATTGTGTTCAAATCCATGGGGCTGAACATCAGTATTGACCCGTTTTGGGGCGCGATTATCACGCTTGCCTTGAGCGACAGCGCGTTCACGGCAGAGATCTATCGCTCCGGCATCCAGTCCATCGCGCGCGGCCAATCCGAGGCTGCGAAAACGGTGGGGCTGAACTACATCCAGACCATGCGTTACGTGATCTTGCCGCAAGCAATTCGGCGGATTTTGCCGCCTCTGGCCAACCAGTTCATCTACATTGTGAAAATGTCGGCCTTCGCGTCGGTGATTGGCATGCAAGAGCTGACGCGGCGCGCCAATGAGTTGGTCGTCACCGAATACCGGCCATTGGAGATCTACACTTTGCTGATTTTGGAATATCTGGTGCTGGTCTTGATCATCAGCGCGGGCGTGCGTTGGCTGGAACGCAAAATGGGTTCAGACGAGAGGAGATAACAGATGGATTGGGATGATTTCATGGGCGAGACGGTGGACAATATCACCGCGCTCTCCAAGGAAATGCCGGAGACGGTCAAAGGCTTCAACATCATGGGTGGGGCTGCGAAGAAATCCGGCGCGTTGGATGAGAAAACCAAGGAATTGATGGCGCTGGGGATCGCGATTGCGACGCGCTGTGACAGCTGCATCGGCTTTCACGTCAAAGCGCTGATCCGGCTTGGCATTACCCGCGAAGAGCTGTGCGAAGCGCTGGCGATGGCGACTTACATGGGCGGCGGGCCGTCTTATGCCTATTCAGCTAAGGCGTTGAAAGCTTTTGAGGTTTTCAGCGCTAAAGGATCTTGAACGCAGCGCGGATCGCGGCGTCTTGGGACTTGCTTAGATAGTCAGGATTATGCGTGTTGAGGATGTCTTGCGCCTGAGCTTTCGCGCGCGCCCAAGCCTCCACCGCGCCGTCATCTGCCCATGTTTTGGGCTGTTCGCGATCGGCGAGTTTCGGGTAGTGATAATCGCGCTCCATCGCTTCAAATGTGTGCTGCGTGCCGAGGAAATGACCGTCACCCAGCACCGCGTCGCAGATCGCGTCAAAGCCTAGATTTTCCTCGCTGACTTCGACGCCGCGCAGCACGCGGTAGGTCATGGAATGCATCTCGTCATCAAGGACAAATGCTTCGAAACTGGCGCCCAAAAGGGCGGCCGTCATGCCAGAGCTTTCATAGATCAGATTGCCGCCCGCAAGAGCTGCCGCAAGGCTCGTCATGCCTTTCTCAACGCCGTATTGCGCATCAATCGCTTTGGCGTCCGTCATCGAGCTTGCGACGCCGGACGGCAGGCCCAACCAGTTCGACAATTGCGCGGATGCGGCGTTCAAAAGCGTCGTCTCGCCGCCCCCGCCTGCGAAAGCGCCGCTACGCAGATCGATCACCAGTGGCCAGTTCGAAAACACCATCGGGAAACCCGGCGAGATAACGTTGACCATCACGAGGCTGGCGAGCGTTTCGGCCAAAGACTGAGCGAGGAAGCCTGCCATTGTCGCGGGCGCGGTCGCTCCGGCTTGCGCGGCGGTGATGCAGGAGACGGGGATGTTATGTTCGATACATTTATAGACCACATCGACCGCATCCTCGCCAAACCGCATGGGCGAGATCACAGGGCTGATATGGGCCTTCACGAAAGGCCGTTTGGCAAAGGCCCCTTCCCCGCCAGCCGCGATATCAAAAAGCTGCACAATCGGGTCGACGTGATCGGCGATGGTGAAGGCCGTGGCCACGGGTTTGGTGGTATTTTTCATCAGCGCATAAGCCGTGTTCACATCCAGATCGAGCATGTCCTCGACATCCGTCGCGATACAGCAGCGCGTGAACCACGCGACATTATCAAGCCGGTCTTGCAGGCGGGTGAAATCATGCAGATCGGCCAGCGTTGAAGGCCGGTAGAGACCGGTATCAAGATCGAGCGTATTGACGGCGGCACCACCGGTTCCGAAATAAACTGCCTCGCCACCGACCTCGATAGAGCGGTTCGGGTCGCGACCATGCAGGGTGAATGTTTTCGCCGAGATATCAATGATATGCTCGACCAGTGCGCGCGGAAAACCGATGCGCGCACGGCCCAGATCTTTCGCCCCTGCCGCGATCAGATCATCCCAAAGGCGCGCAGGCACCTCGCCCATGCCGAGCTTTTCGAGAAGGTTCAAAGCCGTGTCATAGATCGCGCGCAGGTCCGGCTCCGACAGCGGACGGTACGCTCCACCCAACGGCCCGGCGGGGGCCGGGTTGATTTGCGGCGGGGCTGCGCGCTTGGCCAGACGCGATTTGCGCCCCGCGCGTCTCGGTGTGGGATCAGGCTCGGACATGGGGCTATTGAAAGCCCGAGACGCGGCCATGAGCAAGCAGGCATTTGAGTTTCAAGAACTCCGCAAGCGGTCTTCAAGAAACTGGAATACGCATGGGCAGGATTGACAGGGGTGGCGGTTTTGGCCTCCCCTCCGAAGGACAGTCAAACCGGAGCGTGCCAGATGAAAACCCATACCCGTGTCGTTGTGATTGGGGGCGGCATTGCCGGCTGCTCGACGCTATATCATTTGACGCAAGAAGGCTGGTCCGATGTCGTGCTGGTGGAGCGCAACGAGCTAACCTCGGGCACGACTTGGCATTCGGCAGCACAGGTGACGAATTTCGGGATGAACCAGACGATGGTCGGGCTGAAAACCCATTCGATCAATCTGTATAAAGAGCTGCGCGATGATCCTGACTATCCGGTCGATTATCACCATGGCGATGGCGGCATCCGGCTGGCCAATACGCAAGAACAGATGGACGGCTATCACCATTTTGCGTCTATGGCGCGCGGCATGGGGGTGGAGTTTGAAGTGCTCGACGCGGAGGAATGCGCGCGGCGGCATCCGCTGATTACCACGGATGATCTTGTCGGCGGGCTTTGGGACGGCAATGACGGCGATATCGACCCCGCTCAACTGTGCCAAGCGCTGGCGCGGCGTGCGCGAAAAGCCGGTGCGGAAGTCTACCGCAACACACCTGTCACGGGCCTGACGCAACACCGCGATGACAGCTGGACCGTGCATACCGAGCATGGCGATATCACTTGCGAAATCGTGGTGAATGCGGGCGGCTACCGCGTCAACGAGGTCGGCGCGATGATGGGGGTGGAGCATCCTGTCATGTCGATGGAACATCAGTATTTCGTCACCGAAGAGATCCCCGCAATTGCCGAGGCGCCGCACCGTATGCCGCTGCTGCGCTGCCCGATTAGCGACTATTACTGCCGTCAGGAAAAGAACGGGCTGCTGATCGGATTTTACGAACAAGACTGCCGCACCTGGGGGATGGACGGGATTGATCCGAATTTCGTGAATGCTTTGTGCCCTGATGATTTGGACCGGATCACGGACGTGCTGGAAGGCGCCTTTGCGCGGATGCCTGCCTTGATGGAGGCCGGAATTCATACGGTGGTCAACGGCCCGATCACCTATACGATTGATGGCGCGCCGCTGGTGGGGCCCATTCCGGGCAAGAGAAATGCGTTTTGTATCATCGGCCTGCGCGCGGGCTTGGGCGAAGGTGGCGGGCATGGCTGGCTGCTTGCGCAACAGATCGTGCATGGCGAGGCATGCTACGACACGTGGTGCATCGACCCGCGCCGCTTCACGGGTCATGCCACTGTCGAGCTGACGGCGCTGAAAGCAATTGAGGATTATCAAAACGAGTTCCGCTTCCATTTCCCTAACGAGCACCGCCCCGCAGGGCGCAACGCCAAGACCACTCCGCTAACGCCTATTTTGGCCGCAGAAGGCGCGGAGTTTACCGTGGTGAATGGTTGGGAGCGCGCAGAGTTCTTCAAGCCCGACCCCGATTTCAAAGTCACGCATGGGTTCAAGTTTGACGAAAGCTTCGATCTGGTCGGCGCCGAAGTCGATGCCGTGCAAAACGCAGTGGGATTGTGCGAAGTCAACGGCTTCAACCGCTTCGAGATCACCGGCGCAGATGCGGCGGATTTCCTGGACCGGATGATCTGCGGACGCATGCCGCGCAAGCCCGGCAAAGTGGGGCTGGCCTATCTTTTGA
This sequence comes from uncultured Rhodobacterales bacterium, assembly GCA_964497775.1. GTDB lineage: Bacteria > Pseudomonadota > Alphaproteobacteria > Rhodobacterales > Rhodobacteraceae > Litoreibacter. The sequence continues at coordinate 4,192 of CAZCEW010000071.1, read as the reverse complement.
ACGATCACGGTATGCTCAAGGCTGAGGCCACGATTGCCAATATCCCTGCGTCAGATCGGGGGCCGGACCGGATCTGGTATGGCTCCGCTGCGGCGTCGGAATTTCACGACATGGACTGGTTGCAAAGCCATATCGGACCCAAAGAAGACGTCGAAATCCGAAGCCTGACCAATGATCAGACGATCTTGGTTCTGGCTGGCCCAAAGGCGCGTGATGTGTTGCAAGAGGTCAGCCGTGGCGATTGGTCGGCCAAGGCTTTCCCGTGGCTGTCAGTGCGCGAATGCACCATCGGGATCGCCCCTGCGACCGTGATGGGCGTCAGCTTCTCGGGCGAGTTGGCCTATGAGATCCACATCCCCAACGCGCATCTTTATGCGGCCTTTCAAAGCCTAAAGGCTGCGGGGGAGAAACACGCGATGAAGCTCTTTGGCAGCCATGCCGTAGAATCGATGCGGATGGAAAAAGGCTATCTGCACTGGAAGGCCGATATCTTGACCGAGTTTGATCCGTTTGAAACCGGGCTCAGCCGGTTTGTGACGCTTGATAAGCCGGATTTCATCGGCAAAGACGCGTTGGTGAAGCGCCATAATGAAGGACCACGCAGCCAGCTTGTCAGCCTTGAGGTCGACACCAAGACGGCGCATGCGCATGGCGGGGCGTCGGTGATGATCGGGGGTGAGGTCGTGGGCACCGTGACCTCGGGCGCTTGGGGCTACCGTGTCGGCAAAAATCTCGCCTATGCCTTTGTGAAGCCCGAGGTCGCAGACGGTTTGGAAGCGCTGGAGATTGATATGCTGGGCGAGCGGGTCGCGGCGAAGATCATCCCTGCCAGCCCCTATGATGCGAAGATGGAGCGGGTCAGGTCTTAAGGCCCTGCACCGCCTCGCGGACGGTCTCGGACATTTGATGGAGCTGGTCTGACAGCGGGCTGGTTTTGCGCCAGATCATCCCGATACGACGGTTTGGGCGCGGGTTTTTGAAGCGCGAGACGGAGACATCCGCCGAACGGGTCTCGATGCCCACGGCCATCTCGGGGATCAGTGTGACGCCGATGCCGGAGCCGACCATTTGCACTAAGGTCGACAGCGATGAGCCTTCCAGCCCATCGCGCGACAAAGGCGAACGCAGCGAGCAGAAGGACAGTGCTTGATCGCGGAAGCAATGGCCCTCTTCCAACAAAAGCAACCGCATCTCTCGCAACCGCTGGGCGCTGGGGACGGGTTTGTCTGCGTCTGAGGCATGGCGGACGAGGTAGAATTCTTCCTCAAACAAAGTGACCTCGGCCAGCGATGGCTCGGACACGGGAAGTGCCACGATGGCCGTGTCGAGCCTGCCATCTGTGAGCACTTTGATCAGGTTATGGGTCATCGTCTCGCGGATTTGCAGATCGAGATCGGGGTAGTCGAGCGTCATCCTCCCGATAATCGAAGGCAAAAGATAGGGTGCGATGGTCGGAATGACGCCCAAGCGTAGGCGGCCGACAAGCTGGTCTTGCGCGGCGCGCGCGAGCTCTTCCAGATCATCGACGCGTTGCAAAATTTCGCGGATGCGCAGCGCGATTTCTTCGCCCATCGCGGTCAAGCGCACCTGGCGGGCTGCGCGTTCGAACAAGGGCGTGCCCAGCGTGTCTTCAAGCTCTTTGATCTGCACCGACATCGCCGGTTGCGAGATCGAGCAGATATCTGCGGCGCGTCCGAAATGGCCTTGGGCGGCCAAAGCCTCGAAATAACGCATCTGTCTGAGTGTTAGGTTTTTCATAATTAATTCTTATCGTAGCGATGAAAAAATACAACTTAAACGAATGGCACTTCTTTGCTAGCGTCCCGCTCAGGACGCGGTGCGTTCGGGCCTAACTTGGCCTGACCTCGTATCTCGACAGGCTCTAACACATCAGAAATCGGAGATCCAAATGGACGGAAATGATATTGGCAAATGCCCAGTAATGCACGGCGCAGTCAGCAATTCGGCGCGCGGCAATCGCGATTGGTGGCCCAACCAGCTCAACCTTGCAGTGTTGCACCAAAATGCACCCATATCCGATCCGATCGGCCCGGATTTCGACTATGCCGAAGCTTTCAAGCGCCTTGATCTGGACGCGTTGAAGAAAGATCTCGTGGCACTCATGACGGACAGCCAAGACTGGTGGCCTGCGGATTACGGCCACTATGGCCCGTTCTTCATTCGCATGGCGTGGCACAGCGCGGGCACCTACCGCACCGCCGATGGACGCGGTGGCGCAGGTTCCGGCACGCAGCGGTTCGCGCCGCTGAACTCATGGCCCGACAATGGCAATCTTGATAAGGCGCGTCGCCTGCTTTGGCCGATCAAACAGAAATACGGCAACCAAATCTCTTGGGCAGATTTGATGATCCTTGCGGGCAATTGCGCCATTGAATCGATGGGCGGAAAGGTCTTCGGTTTTGGTGGCGGACGCGCGGATGTCTATGAGCCTGAAACGGACATTTATTGGGGCGCAGAAGACGTTTGGCTGGAAGAAAGCGGCGGGCCGAACAGCCGCTATTCCGGTGAGCGTGATCTGGAAAACCCGTTGGCCGCGGTGCAGATGGGCTTGATTTACGTGAACCCAGAGGGGCCTGATGGCAACCCTGACCCGCTGGCCTCTGCCTTTGATATTCGCGACACCTTTGCGCGCATGGCGATGAATGACGAGGAAACCGTGGCGCTGGTCGCAGGCGGTCATACGTTCGGCAAAGCGCATGGTGCGGGCGATCCCGCACTGGTCGGCGCGGAACCTGAGGCTGGCGCGATTGAGGATATGGGCTTTGGCTGGCTCAATAAGTTCAAATCCGGCAAAGGCGTCGATACGACGACAAGCGGCATTGAAGGTCCTTGGACGGCGAACCCGACACAGTGGGATAACGGCTATTTCGACGTGCTGTTCGGCTATGATTGGGAGCTGACCAAAAGCCCCGCAGGCGCCAATATCTGGGCCGCGAAAGACCTGAAGTCTGGCGATCACGCGCCTCAGGTTGACGGGTCTGGCGACACGGTGCCACTGATGATGACCACGGCTGATATGGCGATGCGGATGGACCCGGCCTACGAGAAGATCTCGCGCCGTTTCCACGAGAACCCAGACGAGTTCGCCGATGCCTTCGCGCGCGCTTGGTTCAAGCTGACCCATCGCGATATGGGGCCACGTCCGCTTTACTTGGGCAAGGACGTGCCAAGCGAGGTGCTGATCTGGCAAGACCCCGTGCCTGCGCCCGATCATAAGTTGGTCACGGACAAGCAGATCGTGGGGCTTAAGGCGCAGGTTTTGGCATCGGGTTTGAGCGTGGCTGATCTGGTCAGCACGGCTTGGGCCTCGGCCTCGACCTTCCGCGGATCGGACAAACGCGGTGGCGCCAATGGTGCGCGGATCGCGCTTGCGCCGCAAAAGGATTGGGAGGTCAACCAACCTAAAATTCTCGCCAAAGTGCTCGATACGCTAGAAGCGATCCGGGCGGAGTTTAACTCCGGCGATGTGCAAATCTCGCTGGCCGATATGATCGTGCTGGCCGGTTGCGCGGGCGTAGAGAAAGCCGCCGAAGCGGGTGGTGTAAAGGTTGTTGTACCTTTCACGCCGGGTCGCGGCGATGCGAGCCAAGATCAAACCGATGCGGAAAGCTTCGACGTGATGGAGCCTATGGCCGACGGTTTCCGCAACTACCTGCGGCGCGACTATTCGGTCTCGGCCGAAGAGCTTTTGGTCGACCGTGCGCAACTGCTGACGCTCAGCGCGCCGGAGATGACGGTGCTTGTCGGCGGTCTGCGGATGATCGGCGCGAATGTGGATGGCGCAAGCCACGGTGTGTTTACCGACAAGCCGGGTGCCTTGAGCCATGATTTCTTCGTCAACATTCTGGATATGGGTGTTGAGTGGAAACCAGCCTCAGACGGCATTTACGAGGGTGTCGAGCGCGCCAGCGGCAAGGTCAAATGGACCGGCTCGCGGGTCGATCTGGTCTTCGGCTCCAACTCGCAACTGCGCGCGCTGGCCGAAGTCTATGCGGCGGATGACGCCAATGAGGCCTTCGTGCACAGCTTTGTCGCCGCATGGGACAAGGTGATGATGCTGGACCGCTTTGATTTGTAAGGTGAAGTGAAGTGAATGGAGAGCGCCGTCTTGTTTTGCAGGGCGGCGCTTTTTTGTTTGGGGAGTTTTGTGAGTGGAAGCAAAGGTTTGCTT
>CAZCEW010000070.1:0-14372 GCA_964497775.1 uncultured Rhodobacterales bacterium | reverse complement strand
TGAAATTCACCGAGCTTTATGCCCGCAGTCAAGATCAAAGCGCCAAGACAGATTATGTCGCCTTGCTTGACGATCTGGAGGCCAATTTCACCGCGAAGACCGAAAGACTTCTCAGCAATAGTCGCACTGAGCTTGATATCGAGATTGACGTCCTGCGCGACCGCCTGCAACGCGATGGCATTCGCCTGAATTAAGGAGCCCCCATGTCCGACACGATCCGCAAAAAGGCCGAAAGCTCAACCGCTCTGGTTGAAGAGCTGGCCACGATTGAGCTGGCCGAGCCGAAGCCTGATCTGGTCTCACTCGACGACGCCCCTGCCCCTGTGGCCGCGCAAATTCGCGAGCGGATGGCGGAGGTTGATCTGAGCGATACGAACTCCATCGTATCTTTCGGATCAAGCGCGCAAATTGAGCTGCAAGAGATCAGCCAGAAGATGCTGGCGGATGTGAAGAACAAAAATGTCGGGCCTGCGGGCAATTCTTTGCGCGATATGGTCGCGACCATTCGCGGCTTTTCCGTCAGCGAGCTGGACCCCAATCGCAAGCTCAGCTGGTGGGAAAAGCTGATCGGACGCATGGCGCCTGCCGCGAAATTCAAAGCGCGGTTTGAGGATGTTCAAGGCCAGATTGATCTGATCACAGACGATCTGCTGACCCACGAGCATACATTGCTCAAAGACATCAAATCGCTCGACGTGCTTTATGCGCGGACTTTGGATTTCTACAATGAGCTGGGGCTTTATATCTCTGCGGGTGAAGAGAGACTGGCCGAGATTGATGCCACTGAGATCCCCGCCAAGACGAGGGCCGCCGAGACTGTCGCAGATGATCAAAAGGTCATGGCCGCGCAAGAGCTGCGCGATTTGCGCGCCGCGCGTGATGATCTGGAACGCCGCGTTCACGATCTGAAACTAACGCGGCAAGTGACGATGCAATCCCTGCCCTCGATCCGGCTGGTGCAGGAAAATGACAAATCCCTCGTCACCAAGATCAATTCTACCTTGGTCAACACCGTGCCTTTGTGGGAAACGCAATTGGCGCAGGCCTTGACGATCCAACGCTCCGGCGAGGCCGCAGCGGCGGTGCGCGATGCCAATGATCTGACCAACGAGCTTTTGACCTCCAATGCCGAAAACCTGCGCGATGCCAACAAAGCAATCCGGCAAGAAAACGAGCGCGGGGTGTTTGACATTGAGGCCGTAAAAGCGGCCAATACCAATCTGATCGGCACGATTGAAGAGTCGTTGCAGATCGCTGATGAAGGCAAACGCCAACGCGCAGCGGCGGAGGTGGAACTTCACAAGATGGAGCATGAGCTGCGCGACACGCTGGCGCGCGCCAGCTCCAGAACAGACGAGCAGCAGTAAGGGCATAAGACACGTGACGCATTGGATGAAATTGGCAGCATTGGGGGCGGCAGTCTTGCTGGCCGCTTGCGAGCCGCCGCATCTGAGCCCGCGCCCTGAACCGCGCGATGCGTCTCGACCGAGCTTGGGGCCCGCTGCGCCTTCGGAACGCTCTTTGGCTCTGCAAAGTTACTATTCCGGCGTTCAACGATCTTTGCTGAGCCAAGGGTTGTTGCGCAGTGATGGCGGCGGGATCGACACGCCGTTCACCAAGCGCCAATTGGTCGAGAATTTCATCCAAGTCGGCGTGTTTAACGAATTCACGCTTGTCGGCGGGCGCTACACCGAGGCGCGATCAGAGGGCCGCGTGCAGCGTTGGACCAAGCCGGTTCGTATGTCGTTGCAATTTGGCCCTGCCGTGCCTGTCGAAAAGCAAGCCCAAGACCGCGAAACCGTCGCGGCTTTCGCTGCGCGCTTGGGACGTATCACAGGCGCTGATGTCTCCTTGAGCGATGGTCCCGGCAATTTTCACGTCGCCGTCCTGACCGTTGATGAGATCGAGAATTTCGGCCCCGAACTGATGCGCCTGATCCCTGGACTAGATGCACGGATTGCTGCACAAATCACCTCGATGGACCGCCCGATCTATTGCGCGGTCTATGCGTTCTCGGACGCCGATACACCAGATGCGTTTTATTCCGCCGTGGCCATCATCCGCGCCGAGCATTCCGACCTGATGCGCAAATCCTGCTATCATGAGGAGATCGCGCAAGGCCTAGGCCTGTCCAATGACAGCCCCTCCGCCCGGCCTTCGATCTTCAATGATGACAATGAATTTGCTTTGCTGACAGACCATGATGAATTGCTTCTCAAAATTCTCTATGACCAACGTTTGCCTTTGGGCGCGTCACCGGCAGAAGCGCTGCCGATTGTTGAGGTCATTGCATCTGAGCTGCTAGACGGCGAAAGTTAACCAAATCACCAAGCGAGGGATCACATGGGTATTCTAGATTTCATCACCGGCGAGTTTATCGACGTCATCCATTGGGTCGATGACAGTCGCGACACGATGGTCTGGCGGTTTGAGCGTGAAGGCCACGAGATCAAATACGGTGCCAAGCTGACGGTGCGCGAAGGGCAAGCGGCGGTGTTTGTGCATGAAGGGCAGCTCGCTGACGTGTTCACGCCGGGGCTCTATTTTCTAGAGACCAACAATATGCCGATCCTGACGACGCTCAATTCGTGGGATCATGGGTTCAAATCGCCCTTCAAGTCCGAGATCTACTACGTCAACACGACGCGGTTTAACGATCTCAAATGGGGCACCAAAAACCCGATCATGCTGCGCGATCCAGAATTCGGCCCCCTGCGCCTGCGCGCCTTCGGGACCTATAGCGTCCGCGTGTCTGACCCCGCCAAATTCCTGCGCGAAATCGTTGGCACCGATGGCGAGTTCACGATGGACGAGATCAGCTACCAGATCCGCAATATCATCGTGCAGGAGTTTTCACAGGTCATTGCGCGCTCTGGCATTCCCGTCTTGGATATGGCCGCGAATACCGGCGATCTTGGCAAGCTGATTGCCAAAGCCATCACGCCAATTGTGGGCGAGTACGGGTTAGAGATACCTGAATTTTATATTGAGAATATCAGCCTGCCCGAGGATGTCGAAAAGGCGCTCGATAAACGCACTTCAATGGGCATGGCGGGCGATCTGAGCCGGTTCACGCAATACTCCACCGCAGAGGCAATGACCACGGCAGCCGCAAACCCTTCGGGTGGCGGCGGCATGGGCGCAGGCCTTGGCGCGGGTATGGGCATGGCGATGGCTGGTCAACTCGCTGGTCAAATGGGCGGCATGACACCTTGGGGCAATCGCGCAGCGCATGGCGGCATGGTCACACCACCGCCACCACCACCCCCTGTCGAGCATGTCTGGCATCTGGCCGATGGCACGAATGTGAAAGGTCCCTACTCAAAAGCAAAACTGGGACGCATGGCGTCGAGCGGCGATTTCACCCGCGACAGCTATGTCTGGACCGAAGGTCAAGACGGTTGGATGCGCGCCGAAGACGTGCAAGAACTTGCGCGCTTGTTTACGATTTTGCCACCTCCTCCACCGGGCGCCTGAGCCTGATGACGCGCCTCTCGGGCTGTGAACAGGACCGCTCATGGAGCTAACGGGCCAACCTGTTATTGCCGAGCATCGCTTTCCCTGCGACACGTGCGGATCTGATCTGCGTTTCGATCCCGAGACGCAGCATTTGCTGTGCGACCATTGCGGCAATATCGAAGAGATGCAGCCCGCTTTCACTCAGCCCATCCGAGAGCAGGATTTTAGGCGCGCCGTCGACAATGATCTGGCCGATGCAGAGATTGAAGAAACCCGCGTTGCCTCCTGCCCCAATTGCGCGGCCCAAGTGGCGTTCGAGCCCGATATTCACGCCACGGAATGTCCGTTTTGCGCAACCCCCGTTGTCACCGATACGGGCACTCATCGCCATATCAAACCCCGTGCCGTCTTGCCCTTTTCATTGAGTGAGGATGAGGCGCGTAAAGCCATGACGGAGTGGCTGGGCCAGCTTTGGTTCGCGCCAAACGGGCTACAAGACTACGCCAGAAAAGGGCGCAAGCTCGACGGCATCTATGTGCCCTACTGGACCTATGACGCCGACACACAGACGCGCTACACCGGCGAGCGCGGCCGCGTCTATTACGAGACCCGAACCGTCGTGCGTGACGGCAAACGCATGCAGCAACGCGTCGCACGCACGCGCTGGTACCGCGCTTCTGGCCGGGTCGCACGCGCGTTCGATGATGTGCTGGTGCTGGCCTCGCGTTCGCTGCCCAAATCCTTCACCGATGCGCTGTCGCCTTGGCCGCTCGCAAACCTTGCGCCTTATAGTCCCGAATATCTGGCAGGCTTTCGCGCCGAGGCCTACACAGTCGAACTCGACGACGGTTTTCAAGAAGCCCGCGCCTATATGGACGCAATGATCACGCGTGACATCCGCTTTGATATCGGCGGCGACAAGCAACGCATCCATTCCGCTGAGACCCAGATCGGCGATATTACCTTCAAACATGTGCTGCTGCCCGTCTGGCTTGCCGCCTATAAATATCGCGGCAAAACCTTTCGCTTCGTGGTCAATGGCCAGACCGGATCGGTCAAAGGCCAACGCCCCTACTCCGCCATCAAAATCGCGTTCGCAGTGATCTTAGGTCTGATCCTCGCCGCGGGTTTCGGCTATCTCGTGGCGCAAAACCAATGAGAGCTTTGATCCAGCGCGTCCGCGAGGCCTCGGTCACCGTCGAGGGCAAAGTGATCGGCCAAACTGGCCCGGGCCTGTTGATTTTGATCTGTGCAATGGACGGTGACTTGCCCGAGCAGGCCGGGAAACTGGCCGCGAAAATCTCGAAACTTCGGATTTTTCAAGATGAGGCTGGGCGGATGAACCGCTCGCTCATTGATATCTCCGGCAGCGCATTGGTTGTCAGCCAGTTCACGCTGGCCGCCGACACATCGCGCGGCAACAGGCCTGGGTTTTCATCCGCCGCGCCCCCCGATGAAGGCCGCGCGCTTTATGAGACCTTCGTCAAAGAGCTCGCAGCGCTAGACATCGCCGTCGAGACCGGATCTTTCGGTGCCGATATGCAAGTGGCTCTCATCAATGACGGCCCGGTTACGATCTGGATCGATGATCGCGCCTAGAAATCAACCTCAATCGCGACGCCGCGCTCGACCGCAATATCCACCACCGATTGCGCCACGGCCAAATCTTGAAGGCCCACGCCTGTGCCATCAAAGAGCGTGATATCATCCGCGCTTTCGCGGCCTTTGTCGGTACCATTGATCACAGCGCCAAGCTCGCCCACATCGGCCTGAGAAATCAGGCCCGATTTGATCGCATGCTGTGTCTCGCCAATGCTGATCGATTGCGCGACCTCATCCGTGTAGACGCGCGCCGCTTCAATCAGATCCGTCCCGCATTCCTGCTTGCCGATTGTATCCGTGCCCATACATGCGACATGCGTGCCAGGGCTGATATGCTCAAGCCCGAAGATCGCATCGAAAGACGACGTGATCGAGATCACAACATCCGCCTCGCGAAGCCCCTCAAGAGAGACCGCCTCAAACGGCAAGCCCGCCTCCTCTGCGACCTCGGCAAGACCGGGCAACATGTCTGGGTGATAGTTCCAGCCGATAACCTTCTCGAAGTCGCGCTGCCCAAGGGCTGCACGCAGTTGGAACTTGGCCTGATGACCTGCTCCGACCATGCCCATCACTTTGGCATCAGGACGCGCCAAATGCTTGATCGACACAGAAGACGCCGCAGCTGTGCGCAAGGCGGTCAAAAGGTTGCCCCCGACCATCGACTGAACTTTGCCCGTATCTGGATCGAACAAGAACACGGTCGATTGATGATTGATAAGCCCGCGCTTTTCCAAATTGTTCGGCCAATAGCCCCCCGCTTTCAGGCCAAGCGCCATGCCTTTGCCGTCAAAGCCACCCTTGAAGCCATAAAGCGCATCCTCATGGCCAATCGCTTCGCGAATGACTGGGAAGTTATAGGCATCCCCCGCCGACATTGCGCCGAAAATAGCTTCAACCGCATCAAAACTGGCCTCTGCCGAAATCAAATCGGCAATCGCGCTTTCGGGCACAATATACATTGTTCTTTCCTTCTTGGATGGTCGAGGTGACAAGGCGCACCGCTCGCAACCGGCCGCCTCATCACTGCTTCAAAAATATCCGCCCCGCAGGGTCGCTTAGTAAGCTTTCCCGCGCGCGGAAACGGGCCAGACGGTCTCAACCTTGCCGCCACGCACACCGACATACCAGTCATGCACGTTACAGGTCGGATCGCAGTGACCGGGCACCAGCTTCAACTTGTCATTGACCTTCAACACACCGTCAGGGTCGGCCACAACGCCGTGCTCGTCAGAGCATTTGACATATTCAACATCGTCGCGCCCAAAGATCGTGGGCAGGCCGCTGTCAACGGATTGCGCTTTCAGACCGGCATCAACGATTGCTTTATCGGCCTTGGCGTGGCTCATGACGGAGGTCAGGATGAACAGCGCGTTCTCCCACTCGCCATCATCAATACGCTTGCCGTCTTTGTCGAGGATACGACCGTAATCAGCATCCATGAACGCATAAGATCCGCATTGCAATTCGTTGAACACGCCCGACGCGCTTTCAAAATAGTAAGATCCTGTTCCACCGCCGCCGACGATATCGCATTCGATCCCTTCGGCTTTCAAAAGCGCGATGCTTTCGGCAACTTGATCAATCGCGATCTGCGTTTTGCCCTGACGCTCCTCATAGCTGTCAAGATGTTGCATTGCGCCTTGATAGGCTTGGATGCCCGCGAACTTCAGACCTTCTGCGGCCATGATCGCTTTGGCCAGATCAACAACCGGCTGGCCATATTGCACGCCGCACCGCCCCGCACCGACATCGATTTCAACGAGACATTCGATCTCGTTGCCATGTTTGACGGCAGCTGCTGACAGATCGGCGACATTGTTAATGTCATCGACGCAACAAATCGCGCGCGCGCCGTGGTTGGGCAAGCGAGCAAGGCGGTCGATTTTGGCAGGTTGAGTGACTTGGTTTGACACCAAAACATCCTTAATGCCGCCGCGCGCAAACACTTCCGCTTCCGAGACCTTCTGGCAGCACACGCCACATGATCCACCAAGACTTTCTTGCAGCAAAGCGACATCAACGGATTTGTGCATCTTACCATGCACGCGGTGGCGCATGCCGTGGCTCTTGGCGAAATCGCCCATCTTTTTGATGTTGCGCTCCAGCGCATCAAGATCCAGCACCAGGCAAGGTGTCTGGATATCGGCCTCATCCATGCCCGGCAGTGCCGGTACGTCATAGCCCACTTCAAGCTCTTCGAGTTTTACTTGTGCGTTCATAACCTTGATCCTCCTCAGGTGTTCATCCAGGGCAGTTTCGCGAGATCGACATTGCCACCAGTGACGATGACGCCGACGCGCTTGCCTGCAAATTTCTCTTTGTTCTTCAGAATAGTCGCCAATGGTACGGCACAGCTTGGCTCCATCACGATCTTCATACGTTGCCATGTCAGCTTCATCGCGTCGATGATTTCCTGCTCTGTCGCAGTCAGGATATCGCTGACATGGTTCGACACAAAATGCCATGTGAGTTCTTTGAGCGGCACTTTCAACCCGTCCGCAATCGTATTTGGCGCGTCATCCGCGATGATGTGGCCGGCCTTGAAGCTGCGATAGGCGTCATCGGCCTGCTCTGGCTCGGACGCGATGATCTGCACTTCGGGCGCGATGTTGCTCAGCGTCAGACATGTGCCGGAAATCATCCCGCCGCCGCCAATTGGCGCGACCATCATATCGATCCCGTCGGTTTGCTCCATGAACTCGCGGCTGCACGTCCCTTGGCCCGCAATGACGCGCGGGTCGTTATAGGGGTGAATAAAATCGCCGCCCGTCTTGGCTTGGACTTCAGCAAACACCTCTTCGCGCGACGAGGTCGACGGCTCGCATTCGGTAATGATCCCGCCATAGCCCCGCACGGCGGCCTTTTTGGCCTCAGGTGCGGTGCGCGGCATGACGACATTGCATGGAATGCCGCGCCGGCCTGCGGCATAGGACAGTGACAAAGCGTGGTTGCCGGAGGAATGCGTACACACCCCGCGCGCGGCGTCTTCATCGCTGAGCCCGAACACGGCGTTCGACGCGCCACGTACTTTGAACGCACCCGCCTTTTGGAAGTTCTCGCATTTGAAGAACAACTGCGCGCCGGTCAGCTCGTTGAAATAGGACGAGGTCAGTACCGGTGTGCGGTGAATATAGGGCTCGATCCGCTTATGGGCTTCAAGCATATCGTCAAAGGTCGGGATATACATCTCGGTCGTATCCTTCATATTGGCCCCCTATTCAGCGGCTGCGGCGGCGCTGGCTTTGTTGGCATGGCGGTAGACATCTTGAGCCGCCGCAACACCAGAGCCCAGTTTGATCGGATAGCCCAGATCAGCCATGCACATCTCTGCAGTGGCCAGACCCGAGAGCGTCATCGCGTCGGTCAACGATCCCAGATGGCCGATGCGAAACAGTTTGCCTGCAACCTCGCCCAGACCGACCCCGAAGGCCATGTCGTAGTCACGCGCGGCGACATTGACGACGTCAGTTCCGTCAAAACCTTCGGGCACTTTGACCGCCGTCACCGTGTCGGAATAAAGGTCCGGCGTCTTTGCAAAAGGCTCCATGCCCCAAGCGTCAACCGCTGCACGCACGCCGGTCGCGATCCGTGTGTGGCGCGCATAAACATTGTCGAGCCCTTCTTCCAGCAAGTCATTTACTGCCACGGACAACCCGTTGATCAATCCAACCGGCGGCGTGTAGGGAAAGCCGCCATTTGCCGTTGCGGCGTGCATCTCGCGTAAATCAAAAAACGCTCTTGGGAGTTTCGCGTTCTCGATTGCCGCCATTGCTTTCGGGCTCACACCAATAATGGCCAGACCAGCGGGCAGCATAAAGCCCTTCTGAGAACCGGTGATCGCGATATCCACGCCCCAACCATCCATCTCAAACGGCATTGAGCCAATGGATGACACACCGTCCACAAACAAAAGCGCCGGATGGTTCGAGGCGTCAATCGCCTTACGCACGCCAGCGATGTCAGATTTCACGCCAGTCGCGGTTTCATTATGCGTCGCAAGAACCGCTTTGATGCTGTGGGTCTTGTCTTTCGCCAAAGCAGCTTCAATCGCGTCGAGCGGAGCACCCTCGCCCCAAGGCGTCTCGATCACTTGTACATTGAGCCCTTGGCGCTGGCACAGATCAATCCAGCGATGCGAGAACATGCCAAAGCGCGCAGCCAAAACGGTATCGCCGGGTGACAAAGTGTTGCTAACGGCCGCCTCCCAACCGCCTGTGCCTGTCGACGGGAACAAAATGACCTCGCCATCCTTTGTGCCCAAAATGGTCTTCACACCTGCCAAAGTCGGCGACAGCATCTTGGCAAAAGCCGGACCGCGATGGTCAAGCGTTGCCATGTCGCACGCTTTGCGCAAATGCTCGGGAATATTTGTTGGTCCGGGAATAAATACTGGATTTTGCGATGTCATGTCGGGCCTCCTCCTGATCCGTTGACCACGTTAAATACCAGTTTGACAATGAGTACAATTTTTTTGAAAAATAGTTTCGATCAGTGAAAAAAACTTGAAATTGTTAGAATTCAATGGTTTACATTTTTCACTTTAGCACAGCTAATTTCGACAGGTGAAAAATATGCCTCAAGACTCAAGTTCTGAACGGCGCCCAAGAGGGCGTCCTAAGGCGTTTCATGACAAAACGGAGCAGAACACGATCCAGTCGCTCGACCGCGCTTTAGGGGTCTTGGATCATCTGGCGCACACGGGCGGTGGCACTTTGTCTGAGCTTGCCAAAGGCTCCAACCAGTCGCCCGCGACCCTATATCGGGTCCTGTCGACCTTTCAGCTTCACGATATCACCGAGTTTGATGAAGCAAGTCAGCTTTGGCAGATCGGGCCCTCGGCTTACCGCATCGGGGCCGCGTTCTTGCGACGCAGCTCTGTGATGGAGCGCTCACGTCCGGTGATGCGAAAGCTGATGCAAGACACGGGCGAGACCGCAAATTTGGGCGTTGTGCGCGCAGATATGGTGATGTTTATCAGCCAAGTCGAAACCCACGAGTCTATCCGCGCCTTCTTTCCGCCCGGTACACAAAGCCAGATGCATGCGTCGGGCATCGGCAAAGCCCTTCTTGCGTTCTTCCCCCCTGACCGGCTGGATGCATGGCTAAAATCGCAAGAGCTGACGCGCTACACAGACAAGACCCTGACCAGCCGCGATGCCTTGTTGCGCGACTTAGAAAGCATAAGAACGCGCGGCTTCAGCCATGATGATGAAGAACGCAATATCGGCATGCGCTGCATCGCGGCCCCGGTTTTCGATACGTTCGGCGAGCCTGTGGCAGGCCTGTCTGTCTCTGGCCCGACCAGCCGCATGACCCGCGGGTCTGTGGAAGATGTTGCAAAACTGGTCCGCGCGGCTGCGGGCGAGGTCACAAAGGCGATTGGTGGCACAGCAGCTTAATCGGCGTCGCCAAACAAAGTATGCTGCAATTTGCGTGACGCCATCTTGATCTTAGGCACCATCGCCACCGCTTGTGCTTTGCTGACACGTTGAATGGGGCCATGAAATGCGACCGAGGCGCAGTACCGCCCCGCCTCGTCCTTGACCGGCACAGCAATCGCGATCATGCCTTCGATGAATTCTTGATTGTCGAGCGCGTAGCCTTGTTTGGCGATTGTTTGAAGCTCTGCCAACAGCTCACTTGGTTGCGTGATCGAGTTCCCGGTAACGGCCTCCAGCTGCATCACTTGCACAAGACGACGGCGCTGCGATTTTGGCAGGCTTGCCAGATAGGCCTTGCCGCTCGCCGTGCAATGAAACGGCACGTGAGAGCCCACAGGCAGTTGAACCCGAAAGGCCCAATTGGTCTCGACCCTGTCGTGATAGGCCATGCCACGATCCTCCGGCACCACAAAGTTGACTGTCTCGCCAATTTCGCTCGCTAACTCTTGCAACACCTGATGGCGCGCGGAATGAACGGTTGAGCTATGAAGAAGCCCAGAGGCCAAAGACCGCGCCCGCCGTCCGGGGCGCAATCCACGCCGCCGCTCGTCACGCACAAGAAAGCCCTCTTCGATCAAAGTATTGCACAAACGATGCGTGGTCTGTTTCGGTAGGTCGATCCTGCGTCCGATCTCGGCCGGTGTCATTGGATCGGTGGACGCGCCCAATGTCTCCAGGATCAACAAGGTCCTTAAATTGGTTGGAATTCGGTCGGACTTATCCATTTTCGCTCCGTTTTGCGGACGGCCTTAATTTTCGCTTGTGCGACTCATCTGGACCTGCTGAGCTATAAAAACGAGACTTTAGGTCTCAATTTTAGACTTTTCAACGCTTTTGGGAGGAAGTGAGTGGAATTTGACTTCATTATCGTCGGAGCAGGTTCTGCGGGTTGTGTCTTGGCCAACCGTCTCTCAGCAAATGGCAAATATAGCGTCGCGGTCCTAGAGGCCGGAGGCAAAGACACCTATCCTTGGATCCACATTCCCGTCGGCTATTTCAAGACGATGGGCAATCCCAAGACAGATTGGTGTTACAAGACGGAGCCTGATCCCGGCATCAATGGCCGGTCGATCAAATGGCCACGCGGCAAGGTTTTGGGCGGATCGTCATCCATCAACGGGCTGCTTTATGTGCGCGGACAGGCTCAAGACTATGACGGCTGGCGCCAATTGGGTTGCACGGGCTGGTCTTGGGAAGACGTCAAACCGCTCTTCCGCCGCTCTGAGAATTTCGAGAATGGCGACAGGGCCGATGAGTTTCGCGGCGATGACGGACCGCTTTCTGTCTCCGACACAACCGTCACGCGCCAATGCGTCGATGACTGGCTGACGGCTGCGGTGAATGCCGGATATAAGCGCGCGCCCGACTATAATGGCGCCGACCAAGAAGGCGTGGCGCTTTTTCAGCTAACCACGCGCAATGGGCGGCGGTGTTCGTCGGCTGTGGCCTATCTGAACCCGGCCAAATCACGCGACAACCTGACCGTGATGACACGCTGCCCTGTTGAAAAGCTGACCTTTGAAGGCAAACGCTGCACGGGGCTCGTCGCGCATTACAACGGCAGCCAAGTGACAATGAAAGCGCGGCGCGAAGTCATATTGTCGGCAGGCGCGCTCGCCTCGCCGCAGATTTTGATGGTTTCCGGTATTGGGGCCGCAGACGAGTTGAAACCGCTCGGCATCGACATGGTGCACGAGCTGGAAGGCGTCGGCAAAAACCTGCAAGACCACCTTCAGGCCCGCCCTGTCTATAAAACCAGCCTGCCAACGATCAACACTGAAGTGTCGAACTGGTTCAAGCAGGCGATGATCGGGATGCAGTATATCGCGACGCGCAAAGGTCCGATGGCAATGGCCGCATCGCTGGGAACGGGCTTTCTGAAAACCCGCCAGGATTTGGAAGTCCCAGATATCCAATTCCATATCCAACCTTTCAGTGCCGATAAGATCGACGAAGGCGCGCATCCGTTTTCCGCCTTCACGGCCTCGGTGCTGCAATTGCGCCCAGAAAGCGCGGGACATCTGGAACTCGTCTCGGGCGATATGCGCGATTTCCCCAAGATCCACCCCAATTATCTGGCCACCAAGACCGATTGCGACACGCTGGTCGAAGGTATCCGCATAACACGGCGCATTTGCGATCATGAGCCGATCAAATCGCATATCACATCCGAATACCGCCCCGGCCCCGAGGTCAGCGACGACTATGACGAGCTTTTGGACTGGGCCCGCGAGACCTCGACGACGATTTATCACCCCACTGGCACTTGCAAGATGGGCGTTGACGCGAAGGCGGTGGTCGATCCACGCTTGAAGGTCCATGGCATCGAAGGGCTGCGCGTGGCGGATGCCTCGATCATGCCGATCATCGTATCAGGCAATACCAATGCGCCCTCTATTATGATCGGCGAAAAAGCCTCTGATCTGATCCTCGAAGATGTGGGCGCTTCCAGCCCCACCAAGATTAAAGAGACCGCGTAAGCCATGGATATGTTTCTAGATTTCGGAAAAATCATCATCGCCGACCTGATCTTGTCAGGCGACAATGCTCTGATCATCGGCATGGCGGCGGCAGGCCTCGCGCCCGAGCTGCGCAAGAAGGCCATTCTTTACGGTATGGTTATCGCCGCGCTCCTCAGGATCGTCTTTGCCGTTGTCGCAACCCAGCTTCTGGGCATACCGGGCATCTTGTTTGTCGGCTCGCTTTTGTTGTTCTGGGTGTGCTGGCGCTTGTACTCGGAAATTCGCGAAGGCGTCGACGAAGAAGCGCCACATGCAATGGAAGATGCCGAAGATCCCGAAGCGGGATATACGGGGCCGCCAAAGCGCACGCTGGGCTCCGCGCTTTTGTCGATCACGATTGCCGATGTGTCGATGTCGCTCGACAATGTGCTCGCAGTGGCCGCGATTGCCGATGGAAATACAAAAATGCTGGTCTTCGGGCTGGCGCTGGCCATACTGTTGATGGCGTTCGCTGCGACTTTGATCATGCGGCTCTTGACCAAATACCCTTGGATCTCTTGGGTGGGTCTGTTCGTCTTGATCTATGTCGCAGGCGAGATGTTCTATCGCGGCGTGTTCGATATCAATCTGGGAGTAGGCCCCTATCTGGGCCTGATCGAAGGGTGGGAGCTCGGCAAGGGCCACTAGGGAGTTATGAAAATTCAACGGGTTAGGCAGGGAAGCTTAACTCAACAGTTGAAGAAAGGGCCGCGTAGAACGCCTTCAATGCGCAGCCAGAGATAAAACCGGAAGGCACGGAACCTTATGGGAGGAAATCCATGTTTAAACTAAAAACCTTGGCAATGGGCGCGACCGCGCTTGCGCTGATGGCAACGAGTGCAATGGCCGAAAAGGTCCTGCGCATTCAATCCGTTCTGCCAAACACGGCAGACGAAGTGTTCATGCTCAATGAGTTCGGCAAAGACGTTGCTGCGCTGACGGGCGGCTCGCTCACAATTGAAGTTCTGCCAGCTGGCGCCGTTGTAGGCCCACGCGACATCATGGACGCCGTTGACGCGGGCCTCGTTGAGGGTGGCTTCGCTTGGACGCATTACTGGGGCGGCAAGCACGTTGCGGCCAACCTCTTTGGTGCACCTGTTGCGGGCGCGGGCGTCGGTCTCGACAACATCGCGTTCCTGAGCTGGTTCCAATATGGCGGCGGCAAAGAGCTGTATGACCGTCTGTGGGACGAGATGGGCGTGAACGTCAAAGCCTTCATGCTACAGCCTGTTGGCCCAGAAGCTTTGGGCTGGTTCCCGAAACCAATCGAGAGCATGGACGACTTCCGTCAAATGCGTTTCCGGGCCCCTCCCGGCATGGTTGGCGCAGCTTACGCTGATATCGGTGTTCCTGCCGTTGCTATGGGTGG
>CAZCEW010000069.1:0-14405 GCA_964497775.1 uncultured Rhodobacterales bacterium | reverse complement strand
CGCCTGCATGGCATGCAGGAGGTCAGCGGTTCGATCCCGCTAGGCTCCACCAAACACCTCCCTGTTTACAGTTGAGAGCTTTCCGCGGCATGCGGCGACGGGCGACCACAAGCTCACCTATTGATTTGGACAAAACGTCTCATGAATTCTGCACGCATTGCCGTGATTGGCATTGCAGGCTTTTAGGGCAGACGCTCCGGCTTTATTTGCCGAGTTGCCTTCTCTCACATAAATGCTGCGCCCTGCATGAGCCATCCCAGAGCAGCGTCGTGTAACAAGGACGACTTCGCATCCTTCAGCGCCCTTCGAGAACTTCTTGCAATTGGTCAAAGCGCTGTTGACGGCCTCGCGTTTTGTTCCAAGGAAATACGAATTTCCATGCTGCCCGACAGTTTTGTTTACAGCGACTGCTACCCAATAATCAGCAAGAACGGGTTGCGCCGCCATCACGGCAATTGCCGTAACGGATAAGGGAAGTTTCAACTTGGCTGGGATTGGTGCCGACCGTCGAAATGTAAACATGGGCCATCCTCGAACTAATTGGTAGGGCCGCGCCTGTTTTGCTCGGCCTAGATGTTTTTCGGAGCGGTTCCAACGCTGCAACGAGATCCAAGGACCGCTATCCCCAAACTACATTTTTGAGGGCCCTAAGCAATATCTTCCGAAGCGCTCGCCCTCCACTTCGACGCTATGGCCAAAGCAAGCTCTGCAAAATTGGCGTGTCTAGATGATATGCCACGCGCCGGTGGCCAGCGCCCATGCGGCGATGGTGGCGTTGGCTGCGGCGTGGCTGAGGATCGCGTCCGTGAGGTTGCGCGAGCGCCAGTAGAGCAGCCCGAAGATGATGCCCGCCAGACCGCCCGCGACCCAGCGATCATGCAGCAGCGCGAAAAGTGCGGCTGCGATGGCGATGGCTACAAAGGCGCGCCATGCGGGGCCTTGGCCCTCGATACGGGTCTGGATGTAGCCGCGAAACATCAGCTCTTCGATGACGGGGACAAGGATCACGGTGCCGATGACGCGCGCGATGATCCAGACGGTAAATGCGATGCCTGCCAGTTCGCCAAAGGGCGGCGGGCCGGAGGCCTCGGGGCCGGTGGCGATCCAAGCGACGCCGATGGCTAGCCCTGAGCCCAGCGCAAGCATATCAATGCGCCACGGCAATTGCCGCAAGTAGGGCCAGAAAATTGCGAGCCCCGCAGCCATCGCGGCCGCGCGCCATGCGTAGAGCACAGATGGTGTTTCCGAGACGGTGGAGGCCAGAAGCGCTGTCGCCATGAAGACAGCGAAGGGCAGGATTTGCGCCACGACCGGATCGCTGAAAAACGGCAGTTGCGCTTTGGGGGCGGCGCTGACGGGGGCTTGTTTGTGAAAGAACGGCACGGCGCGGCTGATGAGGATCAACCCGATGGAGAGCAGCGTGAAGGCGAGCCAGCCCGCGTGGCTGTGAAAGCCGCCGATGGCGAGCTCGGGTTGGCCTTGCAGGCCGATGGCCAAAAGGACGGAGATGCGGATCACGTTGAACACTGCGCTGAGAAGCAAGCCGATTGGGATCAGCAAGAACACATGCGGGAAGCGCAGGTCGCGGCGGAAGAGTACGAAGTAGATCGATAGAAAGATCGTCAGAAGCGCGAAGCCTTCTACGCCAGAGCATTGCGGGCCAACGGCCACGAAGAAGTCGCCCGCGCCGATGATTTTGTCATCGCTCCACGTTTGCAGCTCATAGCCCAAACTGCCAAGCACGACGAGCACGGCTTCAAAGGTGAAATTGGTGATCCATTCGATACGCCAGAGCGGTTGCAACAGGTCCGCAATCTCAGGCAGAGCCGTGCCAAGCGCCACGAGTGCCGCCAATATCGCGCCGTGCTTGATCAGCAATCCGCGCCACGCAGCAGCAGGCGCCAGCATCAGGGCGAGACCTGCGGCGACGAGCACGCCGCCCACGGACCACAGCAAGGCTGCGAGGATGATTAACCCGGTGGGGCTGGCGTCAGAGACGAAGGCCCAAGGAGCAAGAACGGCGGCGAAACCTGCAAGGTTGATGGCAAGTGCAGGCGCGATGCGACCTGCATGGGAAAACAACTCGCGCATCGCGTCGGGACGCGCGAATGCAAAGAGGCCAAGGGCGGCAAGAACCCCCAAAGCGCGCGGCACGATCCGGCCTGCAAAAGCGCAAAACGCATCAGGGGCAGCGGCGCGGCAGGTGAAGACGAAATTATGCTGATAGAGCAAGCTGACAAGCAACAGCTCGACCGCCAAAACGGCGCCCGCAAGGCCAAGGCCCGCGGCGATGTGGGATTTGGGGGAGGTTTGCGTCAGACTCATATCGTAGCTCTTACAGCGAGAAATTGTCACAATAAAGGAAACGGCCCCACCTGAGCAAACAAGCGGAGCCGTTTTTATTTAGTGCTTCACCGTCAGCTTAAGCTGCGCGGCGACGCTCCCAGATCAAGGCAACAACAGCAGCCAGAACAGCAACAGCTGCAACGCCTGCATATGCATTGATTTCAGGAACTGGGGTCGCACCTGGCTTGGATTGTGCCAGAGCAGCGCCCGTCATAACGATTGTAGCAACCGTCGAAGATGCGAGAATCTTTTTCATCAAAAGAACTCCTTTGTACAAAGTCCAACCTACGCGTGGTTGAAACATAGGGTTACAAGGTTACGCGCAACCTTACCGGATGTTAACGCGAACTCTGCGTTAACAGATCTTAACGCTCCCGCCTATGCCACAAGGGCCAGGCGGGAGCAATTCACTTAGCAGATGCAGTCGAGATCGTCGAATGCAACACCGAAGATGAACGGCTGTTCAAAGTCCGGATCGCTTGGGTCGATGACGATACCAACGATGTCGCCCGAACCTGCTTCGAAGCCTTCGCCATTGGCGATTGCGTCCGCAAGGATCGCTTCAGCGTCTGCGATGTCACCACCACCGTCGGCAATGAAGATACCGTTCGGGTTGGAGCCAGTCGCAAGCGCGTCACCATCGGTCAGGGACCAGATCGCACCTTGGATTTCCGCGTCGGTGAAGCCTTGGCCTGCATAATCCTGGTTCAGGATATATGTGATCAGGTCGAGGTTCTCGGCGGCTGTCTGGCCGTTGGAGCCTACAGTCTGCAGCGAGCCTGCTGGGACCTCAGATTCAACAGCGCAGAAGATTTCGCCGAAGAACTCAGGAGCCAGATCGATGTTGCCGCCATTGCCTTCTGCAAGGAACGGCTCGAATGCCGCGATACAGTAGGCTTCTGCATAGACACCATCCAGACGCGCATCAGCGAAGCTGATTTTGATCGTGAAGGCTTCATCCGACGAGCCCGAAGGATCGTTTTCATCAACCACTTGGATTGTGCCGAAGTCTGGCAGGCTATCGCAGATCTCAGCCAGTGTTTCGGCTGTGCCACAGAACTCAACCTCAACATTGCCGTCGGCTGTGCCGCCTGCGCCGTCAGAGATTGTGTATGTGTAGTCGACAGATGCCGTCTCACCGATGTTGAGAGCTTCAAAAGCTGCTTCGCCGTCAAAGATCAACTGACCACCGGACAAAGTGACATTGACACCGTTCACATCGATCGTAGCACCTTCCGAGATTTCGATCCCGTTGATGGCTTCGATTGTCAGTGTTTGGCCGTCAGGGTCGCTGTCATTGGCCAGAACGTCGACAGTGATGTCTTCGTTCGCGCAGCCCATGGCAGCATCGTCACCTGCAACCGGATCGCCGTTTTCGACAACCAGACCCGCATCAATGGTGAGGTCTTCTTCACCGATTTCCAGCGAGATCGTACCTGTGACACCCGTTGTCTGGTTCGCGTCACTGTCGACTGCGTCATCACCGCCAGCGTTCGCTGCTGTGAAGTCAAAGCCGTCCACTTCTTCGAACGCAACTGTGTAGTCGCCCGCGTCCAGACCGGTGAAGCCATACATACCGCCATTTGATGTGGTGGTTGTCTGAGTGTTGCCGTTCGCGTCGGTCAAAGTGACCTCTACGCCGTCAACACCTTCTTCGCCTGCGTCTTGAACACCGTTGCCATTGGCATCGAGGAAGACCTTGTCGCCCAGCGAAGCTGTGCCTGGATCTTCGACACCTGCGTCGTTGTTCTCGGAGACTTCGCCGATACCGACTGTGATCGGATCAGTGATGCCTGTACGAGGATCAACGTCGCTATCTGTGGCATCGTCGCCGTCGTTTTGATCAACGAAGGTTTTGCCTTCCGCGTCCGCCGCGAACAGTACCGCATATGTGCCAGCAGCCAGACCTGTGAAGGAATAGTTGCCGTTCGGGCCTGTTGTGGTTGTGCGGATGACGTTGCCAGCAGCGTCGAGCAGAGAAACTTCTGCGCCTTCGATACCGGGCTCACCATCGTCTTGGTTGTTGTCGTTCTCGTCACAGAAGTAACGGCCAGTGATGGCTGCGTCGCCTGTGTCAACAATTTCAACACCCGCGTCGTTGTCTTCCGAACGCTCGCCGATACCGATTGTGACCTGCGGGGTTTCGCCCGTTGCTTGGTCTGCATCGCTATCTGTCGCGTCGTTGCCAACGTTGCTGTCGACCAGTTCCTTGTTGCCGTTATAGGCAGTCGGGAAGCGGACCGAATAAGTGCCAGCGTCAAGACCGGTGAACTCATACTCGCCATTCGGGCCAGTTTCAGTTGTACCGACGACATCGCCAGCTGCGTTGAGCAGTTGAACCACAACATTCGGAACGCCGGCTTCGCCATTGTCCTGATTGTCATCGTCGGTGTCGCAGAACACACGGCCAGCCAAGGAGGCATTGCCGGGATCTTCGACGCCAGCGTCGTTGTCTTCAGAGACTTCACCGATATCGAGCGAGATAGTGCCCGTTGTCGCTGTGCCGTCGCCATTGTCGACCGCGTCGCTGTCGATCAGGTCGTCGTTACCAACATTGCTGTCGACCAGTGTTTTGCCGTCAGCAGTTGTTGTCGGGAAGCGGACCGAATAGTCGCCAGCGTCCAGACCTGTGAAGCTGTAGGAGCCGTTGGCAGCTGTTGTTGTCGAGGCAATCACGTCGCCAGCGGCATCAAGCAGTTCTACAGTGACACCACCAACACCGGGCTCGCCATTGTCGACGTCGTCATTGTTGTCGTCACAGAAGACACGGCCAGTGATGGCTGCGTCGCCGCTATCGACAACTTCAACACCTGCGTCATTGTCTTCCGAGCGCTCACCAATGCCGAGTGTCACCTGAGGTGTCTCGCCAGTGCCTTGATCCGCGTCACTGTCGATTGTGTCGTCACCGCCTTGGTTGGCATCGACCAAAGTCTTGCCGTCCACGGAAGTTGGGAAACGAACCGAATATGTGCCCGCGTCGAGGTTTGTGAACTCGTAAGAGCCGTCAGCACCTGTTGTTGTCGAACCGATAACCGCGCCGGAAGCGTCGAGCAGCTCAACAGTCACGCCGGAAACGCCCGGCTCTGCGCCGCCATCGTCAACGTCATTGTTGTTGTCGTCGCAGAACAGACGGCCCGCAAGCGAAGCTGTGCCCGGATCTTCAACACCAGCGTCCACATCAGATGTGGTCTCGCCAGCGACAACAGTGACAGGCGCTGTTGTGCCTGTGCCCTGATCGGCGTCGCTGTCTACGGTGTCATCACCGCCAACATTGGCATCAACCAGTGTTTTGCCGTCAACAGATGTCGGGAAGCGGACGGAATATTCGCCAGCGTCGAGACCTGTGAAGCTGTAAGAGCCGTCTGCGGCAGTTGTTGTTGTCGCGATGACATCACCAGCTGCGTCGAGCAGTTCAACAGTTGCGCCTTCAATGCCGGGCTCGCCGTCATCAACGTCATTGTTGTTGTCGTCGCAGAACAAGCGACCTTCCAAAGCACCGGGCTCAGGCGCGTCGCCTGGCTTCCAGCACAGGTCGTCAACAGCGCCGGACCCGACGAGGTTGATTTCCATCGAGACAACACCTGTCGCGTTCAGATCGATGACCTGAGCGGAGTTGTTGCCCGCCGCGGGGATCGCGATGGATTGAGTGGAGCCGTCTTCAAACGTCAGAACGATCGTGCCACCAGCTTCTTCGATGTCGAGAAGCGTGATGTCGTGCAGATCGGACGGGTTGTCGAAGTCGAATGTCATCGTGCCGCCAACCGCATCATCTGGGTCGTGGCTGTCATTGTCTTCGGAGATGATCAGGATGTTGCCCTGATCGGCATAACCCAGATCGTGGTCACCGCCAGTTGGGTTGGCGCTGTCGAAGATCATCGCGTCATTTGCGGCAGTGTTATGCGTGTCGCGCTGCGCAGTGATTGTGACGCCGTCAAACTGGTTGTCGACGACTGTACCGCGGGTCAGACCTTCGAAGTCCAGCTTGCCGTAGCCTTCTGGGCAGGTTTCACCGTCTTGGCACAGCTCGATCTTGTCGATGCGCACGAACTCGCCGTCTTTGCCGTAGCCCCAGATGGTGATCTTGTCGCCAGCATTCAGGTTCAGGTCTTCGATGGTGATTTCGCGTGTCGAGAAGTCATCGGAACGACCGCCAACACCATTGTTGTCTTGGTCCAAACGGATCAGGCCCGAGACGTCTTTGCCGTTAACATAGACATACATCTTGCTGGCGCCGTCGCTTTCGTCTTGGACGAAAAGCTTCAGATCGTATTCGCCAGCGTCGCCTTGGAATGTTGTGGACGCGGAGCTCCAGCTGTTGGTTTGACCTTTAACAACTGCGTCGCCGGAAGCGGCGGAGTTGTGCTCGATCTTGTAGCCATTCAGGTGCATCGTTTCGGCTTCGATGACGATGCAAGTGCCGCCATTGCCAGTGCTTTCGTCAACATCTTTGACTTTGACCCACATCGCTTTGGTCTCAGAGCCGCCTTGGCCGTCGGAAACCTTAACAGTCACGTCATAAGTGTTGTTGTTGCCGCCGGATTGCGGGTTCTCGAAGTCCTGTGCGCCTTTGAAGGACAGCTCACCTGTGTGGGCGTCGATTTCAAAGAAGGACGCGTCGCGGCCGCCTACGATTTCGTAAGTCAGGCTGTCGCCGTCTGCATCGTCTGCAGCCAGATCGATCACGAAAGTAGAATTTTCATCAACGCAGATGATGCCGTTATCGGGAACATTGGTGAATGTCGGGGCTGTGTTAGCCGGAGCATCTGTACCAGCGCCGAGATTGCTATAGTCGACCCAGTGGCCGTTGACATTGCAGCATTTGCCAACTGTCAGTGTTACGCCTGCGGGTGGAACCGCGCCGTAGAATGTGAAGAAGTCGTCGCCCGCGCCTGGCGCGTTGTAGCCTTCAACTTCAATTTCGATCATGTAGTATTTCTTGCCGTCCGAGCCGTGCAGAACGTGGTACTTCTCAGCATACATCTGGCTGCCAACGCGGGCGCCATCGACGCGTGCTTTCTGGCCGGAGCCGTCTGTCGCATGTTCGTTGTTGTCACCGGAAAGAGTACCATCATTGTCCCAAGTCGACATTTTCACAGTCGCCGAACCCGGCATTGTGAATGTGTCGCCTTTGTTGATGGAGTGGCCATTGCCGCCCTGCCCCAGGAAGTCAGCTTCTGTGAAAGCTGTCCATTCGTATTTCTTATAGCTGTAAGTCATTTAGTTCCCTTTCGGTGTGGCCGAAAACAGTCCGGCCGTCGCTACAACAAGTTACCAACAACCGCCGTAGCACAGCGCTACGCCGGTCTTGAATTCCATCAGAATTGCTTGGTTCGAGCGGGCGTCAGCCCAAAGCGTCACATGCGTGACACTGTAAGGTCTCGATACATGTCGTATCCGAAAGTCTAGTCATGGCAGACTACATGAGCATGACGTGCTCAACCGCTTACTTTACTCTCTTCGACATACTCGGCTCCCCCGCCGAAATCGAAACATTACCCCGAAAAATCACAATACCGTTAGCGGTCGTATGGCAAGATTCCGCCGATTCGGTCAAGGAGATTAACCTTTTGGTAAGGCCTGAAAGTCGCGTTTTCTCAAATCAAAGTTAACGCTTGGGTCTCCGGATACCGCCCCAGAATTCGCATTCGGAGCCCCAAAATATGGCGGTAGTTGGACGAAATCCGAAGATCGCAGAAGATCAGGCCTTTCAGAGTTTCTTAGGGTTTACGCCTTGTTTTTAACATCTTGCCGGAATTGGGGCGGTGTCATCACACCGAAAACACAATTGTGATTGGACATTGCGTTACTCTAGGGAAGCCCTGCTTGTGAAAGCCCGGTGCTTGGTGTGCTTTGTTACCTGCAAAAATTTTACGGGGAAAACCGGAAAACTCTGCTCATTTCTGACGAAAGCGCGTATCCGGTATACAATGGCACCCGAAAGAGAAGTCTGTTTCCAAATACCATGAATCGGTCTGGGGTTTCAGGCTACCTCGCGCGGCTTTCCAATCGGTCCTTGCCCCGCTCAGCCCCCCTGCCCTAGCGTGTCGATCATGTCGATTCCGCTGCTCAAAACGCTGATTGCTGTGGCCGAACGTGGCAGCTTTGCGGCGGCTGCGGGGGTCGTTCACGTCTCGCAGGCGGCCGTGGGGCAGCAAATGCGGCGGCTGGAGGAATTGCTGGAGGTCGAACTGTTCGACCGCGCGGCCAAGTCGCCTCAGCTAAACGCATTGGGTCATGCTTTGGTGCCCAAAGCGCGCGCCGCCGTGCAGGCTTATGACGGGCTGTTGGACGGGTTGGTTGGGGAAAGCGCGCCTGCGGGCGAGCTGACTTTGGGCGCGGTCCCGTCGACCTTGCGCGGGTTGGTGCCACGCGCGGTCAAGCAGTTGATCGGTCCTGCGCCAGAGCTGCAAATCCGCGTCGTGCCAGGACTGTCCGATGATCTGGCCGAACAGGTCGAGCGCGGAGCACTGGATGCGGCGATCACCAGCAAGCCCGAAAATCTGCGCGCGCCTTTGCACTGGCGCGAGATCACGCGTGAGGAGTTGGTGCTGATCGCGGCCCCGGACGAGACCGAGCGCGACGTCGCCAAATTGCTGGCGGAGCGGCCCTATATCCGCCACACCCGCCGCGCTTCGGCCGGTGTTCTGGCAGAGCGCTGGCTGCGCGCGCAACGCATCACCGTACGCCCCTCGATGGAGATGGAGAGCCTTGAGACCGTCGCAAGCGTCGTGGCGCATGGGTTGGGCGTGTCCGTGGTGCCCAACATTTGCGTGCCCGATGAGGTGTTTGCAAAGCTTCTGAAACTGCCCTTGGGCCAAAGCGCATTGGCGCGCGAGTTGGGGCTTTTGACGCGCAGTGACAATCCGAAATTGCTGCTGATGGAGCGGTTGATGGAGCAACTTTTAACGCTCGCACATACGTAAAGCATTTCTTTACATAACCTAAAATCTATATGATTTGCTATTGGCAAGCGTTTAGATCATTTTGGCGCGGAAAATCACCCTAATAAGGAGCCGCGCTCATGTCGGTTAACGACACTATCGTAGATGCTTTCGTGAAGCATAAAGTGGAATTCATCACCACCGTCCCGTGCAAGCAATTGGGCGGCGTGATCGAAAAAGTTGATGAGAATCCAAACATTTACCACATCCCGTCGAATAAAGAGGATGAGGGTATGGGGCTGTGCGCGGGTGCGTTTATGGGCGGGAAGCGCTCGGCGATTATCATGCAAAACACGGCCATTGGCGTCACGATCAACACGCTGGTGACGCTGACGCAATATTACCGGATGCCGCTGCCGATGCTGATTTCTTACCGCGGAGAGCTGCGCGAGCCTGTGGCCTGTCAGGCGGAGATGGCGGTGCACACGAAGGCGCTTTTGGCGCAGTTGAACATCCCGACCTATCACTTCCACAAAGACGGTGATGTCGAGGAATTCGACGAGATCCTGAACTACACTTTCATGTGCAACAAGCCGGTCGCCATTCTGACCGATGCGTCTTTCTGGGGAGGCTACTGATATGATCCGTTCCGAGGTTTTGAAAACTCTGATCCCGATGATTTCCGAGCATCTTGTGGTGTGCAATATCGGCCTGCCGAGCCAAGAGATGCATATGCTCGACGACCAGCCGACTAATTTCTACATGCTGGGTACGATGGGGCTTGCCTCTTCGATCGGTCTGGGTGTCGCGCTGGCGCAAGATAAGAAAGTGATTTCGATTGATGGCGACGGCTCGATCCTGACCAATATGGGCACGCTGCCGACCATCGCGAATAATGTCGCCGATAACTTCATTTTGCTGATTATCGACAACGGCTCGTATGGCTCGACCGGCGATCAGCCGACTTATGCGGGCAAGCTGACGTCGCTGACCGAAGTGGCCAAGGCCTGTGGCTGTAAGAACGTCGTGGAATGCTCGGCGGAAGATACGGCGGCGGCTGTTAAGGCGGCGCTGGACGGCGATCAGATGACAATCATCGTGTCGAAATGCGAAAGCGGGAACGTCAAAGTGCCTGTGATCACGATGGACCCTGTCGTTATTCGCGACCGTTTCATGAAGTCCATCGCGTCTTAAGCTCATGAAAAAGATCGTTATTTCCGAGTTTATGGATGATGTCGCGGTGGAGGATCTTCGCCGCGACTTCACTGTGATCTATGACGCGGGCCTCGTGGATGACAATGACCGTTTGATGGCCGAGCTGGCCGATGCGGATGCCATCATCGTGCGCAATCGGACCCAAGTGCGCGGCGCGCTTTTGGAGGGCGCACCGGGCGTGAAGGCTGTCGGGCGTCTGGGCGTGGGCTTGGACAATATCGATCTGGACGACTGCAAGGCGCGGGGGATTTCGGTCCATCCCGCGTCGGGCGCCAATGATTTGTCGGTGGCGGAATATGTGCTGACCTCGGCGATGACATTGCTGCGCGGCGCGTATTTCGGCGTGGACCGGATGGTCGCGGGCGAGTGGCCGCGCCAGGAGATGTCGGGGCGGGAGCTGTCTGATCGGGTTTTGGGTCTCGTCGGGTTTGGCTCGATTGCGCGGGAGACCGCGATGCGGGGCCGCGCTTTGGGGATGAAAATCGCCGCGATGGACCCGTTTGTCCCAGAAGGGGATGCCGCCTGGGATGATGTGCAACGCTTTGAAACGCTTGAAGACTTGGCGCAGGTCAGCGATGTGCTGAGCCTGCATGTGCCTTTGACCGACGGCACGCGCAATATGGTGAACGCGCAAGTTATTTCCGCCATGCCGAAAGGCGCGATTGTGGTGAATGCCGCGCGCGGCGGTGTGGTCGATGAGCCCGCGCTGGTCGAGGGCTTGAAATCGGGTCATCTGGGTGGTGCCGCGCTGGATGTGTTTGCGACCGAGCCTATGACGGCCGAGAGCGGAGCGGCGTTTAAGGGCGCTCCGAACTTGATCCTGACGCCGCATATCGCGGGTGTGACGCAGGAATCCAACGTGCGGGTCAGCGCTTTGACGGCAGAGAATGTCCGCCGCGCGTTGGGGTAGTCTCTGACGCGCCCGTAAAACTCCCCTTTTATGCGGCGTCGCGCGTGATAGAACGCCTCTGCAAGTGATTTTGTGGAGATAGAGTGTGTCCAAGCGAACTGTCAGAACAAATCCGATTGATGGCCAGAAGCCCGGCACGTCCGGCTTGCGCAAGAAGACGGCTGTCTTCATGGAGCCGGGCTATCTGGAGAATTTCGTCCAGTCGATTTTCAACGCGATTGGCGGCGTGTTCGGCAAAACGCTTGTGGTCGGTGGCGACGGGCGGTTTTTCAACGACAAGGCGGTGCAGATCATTTTGCGCATGGCCGCAGCGGGCGGCGCAAACCGGGTGATTGTGGGCCAGAACGGGTTGCTATCGACGCCGGCGGCCTCGCATCTGATCCGGCTGCATGAAACGGATGGCGGGATTATTCTGTCGGCGAGCCATAATCCGGGCGGCAAGGACGAAGATTTCGGCATCAAGTTCAACACACCCAATGGCGGGCCTGCGGCGGAAGATGTGACGGCGAAGATTTTCGACGAGACGACGAAGATCAAAGCCTATGACATCTTTGAGGCCGAAGATCTGGACCTGTCGCGGATCGGCACGCATGAAATTGACGGGATGATCGTGGAGATCATCGACCCCGTCGCAGATTACGCCAAGCTGATGGAAAGCCTGTTTGATATTTACGCGATCCGCGATCTGTTCAGCAGTGGCTTTCGTATCCGCTTTGACGCGATGCACGCCGTCACCGGGCCTTATGCGAAGGCGATTTTGGAAGGCAAACTTGGCGCGCCGGAAGGGTCCGTCGTGAATGCGGTGCCTTTGCCCGATTTTGGCGGCGGGCATCCTGATCCGAACCCGATTTGGGCGCATGAGCTGATGGACGCGATGATGGGGGACGATGCGCCTGATTTTGGCGCCGCGTCGGATGGCGATGGCGACCGCAATATGATCGTGGGCAAAGGCCAATATGTGACGCCCTCTGACAGTCTGGCCGTGCTGGCTGCGAACGCGCATCTGGCACCTGGATATGCGGATGGGCTGAAGGGGGTTGCGCGCTCGATGCCAACCTCTAAGGCTGTTGATTTAGTTGCAGAAAAAATGGGTCTGCCGTGTTTTGAAACGCCTACAGGTTGGAAGTTTTTCGGCAATCTTTTGGATGCTGGCCGCGCGACTTTATGTGGTGAGGAAAGTGCTGGGACCGGCTCAGATCATGTGCGCGAGAAAGACGGGCTTTGGGCGGTGTTGCTGTGGCTCAATATTCTGGCGAAACGCAAAATCTCTGTGGCCGAGATCATGGCCGATCATTGGAAAACTTACGGGCGCAATTACTATTCGCGCCATGACTATGAGGCCGTCGAGACCGAGAAGGCCGAAGCGCTGGTCAAAGGCTTGCGCCGCGGGTTGAAGCGGCTGATTGGGCAATCGTTCAAGGGCCATAAGATCGTGAAGGCCGATGAGTTCGCCTATGATGATCCTGTCGACGGATCACGCTCTGAGGGGCAAGGCTTGCGGGTGGAGTTCAACACTGGCGCGCGGATTGTGTACCGCTTGTCGGGCACGGGCACAGTTGGGGCGACGTTGCGCGTCTATCTGGAGATGCTCGAAACTGACCCCGCGCGCATGGATCAAGACGCGCAAAAAGCGCTGCGTCATGTGATTAGTGCGGCTGACGATATTGCGGGCATCACGCGTTTGACGGGGCGTAGCAAGCCGGATGTGATTACCTGACCTTTGAGGCTCTCTTGATTGCCGTGACGGTTTTTCTGATCGCGGGGACGGTGAAAGGCGTCGTGGGGATCGGCTTGCCGACCACGGCGATCGGGCTGATGACGCTGGCTTTCGCGCCGCGCGAGGCGATGGCGTTGTTGATCTTCCCGATGGTTGTCACCAATGCTTGGCAGGTCTGGCGAATGGGCGATTTGGCGGGCGCGATCAAACGCTATTGGCTGTTTGCGAGCGTCTTGTTCGTGGGCGTCGGCCTCACCACCCTTCTGAGCAAAGACGCGCCGGACAGAGTTTTGTTTGGCGTGCTGGGCGTGGTGATCTTGGCCTTTGTGGCGGTGAATTTCGCGGCTAAATTGCCTGCGATCCCCTCCAAACTGGACAGCGCGGCGCAGGTATTCTTCGCCAGTATCGCAGGCGTCATGGGCGGGCTGACGGCCGTTTGGGCGCCGCCGATGGTGATTTATCTGACAGCGCGCGCCGTGGACAAAGACGAGTTCGTGCGCGCCACGGGGTTTTTGATTTTCCTTGGCAGCTTGCCGCTGCTGGCGGGCTATCTGGCGCTTGGATTGATGGATGGGCGGCAAACCATGATGTCAGCGATCATGTTGGTGCCGACGCTTTTGGGCTTCACATTGGGAGAGCACTTGCGCAGCGCGATGAGCCAGGAACGCTTCCGCCGCGTGCTGCTTTTGATCTTTCTGGCGCTGGGTCTGAACCTGCTGCGCCGCGCGATCTGGGGATAAAGGCCGGGACGCATCTCGCCCCGACCTATTTGATTTTAAACGATTTTTGCTTCTGTTGCGGCGCGCAGCTCGTCTTCTGTGACGCCCTCTGCGGTCTCGACGATGCTTAGACCACCTTCGACCACATCAAGAACGCCGAGGTTCGTGATGATCCGGTCGACGACCTTTTGGCCCGTCAGAGGCAGTGTGCATTCTTTGAGCAATTTGCTGTCGCCATGCTTGTTGGTGTGATCCATCACCACAACAACGCGGCCTACGCCCGCGACCAGATCCATAGCGCCGCCCATGCCTTTGACCAGCTTGCCGGGGATCATCCAATTGGCGAGATCGCCGTTCTCGGCCACTTCCATAGCGCCCAAAATCGCCATCGCGATCTTGCCGCCACGGATCATCCCGAAGCTTTGCGCGGAGTCGAAATAGGCGGTTTGCGGCAGCTCGGTGATGGTTTGCTTGCCGGCGTTGATCAGATCGGCGTCGATCTCATCTTCCGTGGGGAATGGCCCCATGCCCAGCATGCCGTTTTCCGATTGCAGCGTCACTTCGACGCCTTTGGGGATGTAGTTGGACACCAGCGTCGGGATGCCGATGCCGAGGTT
>CAZCEW010000068.1:0-14463 GCA_964497775.1 uncultured Rhodobacterales bacterium | reverse complement strand
TATTAATGGGGCTCTGCCCCATGCCCCGGGATATTTATGAAGCAGTGATGACTTTAGACGAGGCGGGCGGGGAGCTCGGAGAGGGTCTTTGTGCCCAGCTGGCCCATATTGGCGGCCATGTCTTTGGAGAGGATATCTGCCAGATGCGCGGGGCCGTCTGCCCCCAGCGCGCCGAGCGCGTAGTGCCACGCGCGTCCGAGCATGACGAAATCAGCCCCCAAAGCGCGCGCGCGCAGGATGTCGAGGCCGTTTGAGACGCCGGAATCGAAGATAAGGGGAAGTTTCGTGGCGGCGCGGATATGTGGCAGAGCCTCAATTGTGGCGGGGCCTGCATCGAACTGGCGGCCTGCATGGTTGGATATCCAAAGCGCATCGACGCCGAGCTTTTGCAGCCTTTTCGCGTCATCAGGGCGTGTGACGCCTTTGATCACCAGCTTGCCCTCCCATGCGTCGCGCAGTTTTGAGACGTAGTCCCAATCGGGCGAGGTTCTGAGCAGGTAGCCGATATGCTCGGTCGAGGGGAGTTGGCCTTGGTGGGTGGAATAGCTGTCCATCAGCTTCATGCGCGGCATGCCGGTTTTGCGGATGCCTGCGAGCCATGTGGGACATTGTGCGGCCTGCATTGCGAGGCGCGGCGTCAGTTTGGGCGGCTGGCTGAGCCCGCCGCGGGTTTGGCGTTCGCGCCGTGAGGCCACGGGCACATCAACGGTCATGATCAGCGTGTGAAAGCCTGCCGCTTTGGCACGTGCCAGCATATCGGCGCGAATGTCCGGGTCGCGCGGCGGATAGATTTGGAACCAACCTTGATCGCCGATGTGATCTGCCAGATCCTCGGGCGTCTGCGTGGCCACGGTTGAGAGCGCGTAGGGGATGCCAAGCTTTGCGGCGGCTTGGGCCAGCATGTGTTCCGCACCGGGCCAGATCAGGCCAGACATGCCGACAGGCGCGATGCCGAAGGGCAGCGGGTAGTCGCGGCCCATCAGTTTGGTGGATAGATCCGGCGTGAACTCACCATGCAGGATCGACGGGTGGAACAGGATTTTGTCGAGCTCCGAGCGGTTGCGGGCCAGTGTCGCCTCGACCCCTGTGCCGCTGTCGAGATATTCCCAGACGAAATGCGGGATGCGTTTGCGGGCGCGGGCGCGCAGATCGCTGATCGCGGGGTAATGCAGGTGTAAATCCATCATTTGCTTGTCTAAGCAATTGCTTGGCTTGTCCAGAGGGGGCGTTTGGAACATTGTGCGAACATGGCTTTTCCTTACGCGCGCTTCGCGCTATCTTGCCCGACATGAATGATTTTGATGATGCAGATGCGTTTGAAGCTGCCGTGGGCGCGCCCTCGCAAGGGGGGTCTTTGTCGAGCCGGGCGATGGGGGCGGCTGTGGCCTCGCGGACAGCACCTTATTTGGACGGGTTAAACCCGGCGCAGCGAGAAGCCGTTGAAACCTTAGACGGGCCGGTCTTGATGTTGGCGGGTGCGGGCACGGGCAAGACCCGCGCGCTGACGGCTCGGATTGCGCATTTGCTGACCACGGGGCGCGCGCGGCCCAATGAAATTCTGGCCGTGACATTTACCAATAAAGCCGCGCGCGAGATGAAAAACCGCGTCGGTGGCTTGTTGGGTGAGGCGGTCGAAGGCGTGCCGTGGCTGGGCACGTTTCATTCGATTTGCGTGAAGATTTTGCGCCGCCATGCCGAGCTGGTCGGGCTGAAGTCGAACTTTACGATTTTGGACACAGATGATCAGATCAGGCTGCTCAAGCAATTGATCGTGGCCGAAGGGATTGACGATAAGCGCTGGCCTGCGCGGATGTTGGCGGGCCTGATTGACAGCTGGAAAAACCGCGCATTCACGCCCGAGACTTTGCCCGATGCGGATGCGGGGGCGTATAACAATTTGGGCGGCAAGCTCTATGGGCAGTATCAGGCGCGACTGAAAACGCTCAATGCGGTCGATTTTGGCGATTTGCTGCTGCATGTCGTCACGATCTTTCAGACCCATGAAGACGTGCTGGCGCAATATCAGCGCTGGTTCAAATATATTCTCGTTGATGAGTATCAAGATACGAACGTGGCGCAATATCTGTGGTTGCGGCTTTTGGCGGCAGGTCATCGCAATATCTGCTGTGTCGGCGATGATGATCAATCGATCTATGGCTGGCGCGGCGCGGAAGTGGGCAATATTCTGCGGTTCGAGAAGGATTTTGAAGGCGCGCATGTGGTGCGGTTGGAGCAGAATTACCGCTCGACCGAGCATATTTTGGGCGCGGCTGCAGGTGTGATCGATGCCAATAAAGGCAGGCTTGGCAAGACCTTATACACCGAAGCTAAGGGTGGCGAGAAAGTCCGGCTGATCGGTCATTGGGACGGCGACGAGGAAGCGCGCTGGGTTGGTGAAGAGATCGAGGCTATGCAACGCGGCACCCGCGGGATGCGGGAGTTTTCGCTCAATCACATGGCGATTTTGGTGCGCGCGAGCCATCAGATGCGCAGCTTTGAAGATCGGTTTTTGACCATTGGTCTGCCTTACCGCGTCATCGGCGGCCCTCGGTTCTACGAGCGGATGGAGATCCGCGATGCGATGGCCTATTTCCGGCTTGCTGTGTCACTCGATGATGATCTGGCCTTCGAGCGGATTGTGAACACGCCCAAGCGCGGGCTTGGCGATAAGGCGGTGCAGACCATTCAGGCGACTGCGCGGTCCAATGGCGTGTCCTTGTTTGAGGGCGCGCGGCTGGCGGTCGATGCGGGGGCGATCAAAGGCAAAGGGGCCAAAGCGCTGGCGGAGCTGGTCATAGGGCTCGATCGCTGGTCGGGCCAAGTGCGCGCGGAGGCGGACACGCATATCGAGACGGCCGAGATGATTTTGGAAGAATCCGGCTATACCGAGATGTGGCAAAACGACAAAACGCCTGAGGCGCCGGGGCGGTTGGAGAACTTGAAGGAGTTGATCAAAGCCCTTGAAAGTTTTGAGAACCTGCAAGGCTTCCTCGAGCATATCTCACTGGTGATGGATAATGACAGCGAGGATGCGTCCGAGAAAGTGTCGATCATGACGCTGCATGCGGCCAAAGGCTTGGAGTTTCCGGCGGTGTTTTTGCCCGGTTGGGAAGATGGGCTTTTTCCGTCGCAACGCTCCATGGATGAAAGCGGGTTGAAGGGCCTAGAGGAAGAGCGCCGGCTGGCCTATGTGGGCATCACGCGGGCCGAAGAGATTTGTACGATCTCATTTGCGGGCAACAGGCGGGTTTACGGCCAATGGCAGTCATCGCTGCCGTCGCGCTTTATTGATGAGTTGCCTGAGGCGCATGTCGACGTGCTGACGCCACCGGGGCTTTATGGCCATCAAGGGGGTGGGGCTGCGCAAATGATGGATGATCTGGGCGGCAGTGATATCGCGGAGCGGGCGGCCTCGGCGGATGTGTATAATTCGCCCGGGTGGAGGCGGCTGCAAGAGCGGCAAAACACGCGCGGGATGGGCCAGCCGCGAGAGGCGAAAAACATGGTGATTGATGCGCAGGCCGTGTCGAGTTTTACGACCGGAGAGCGCGTTTTTCATCAGAAGTTCGGCTATGGCGTGATCGAGGCGATTGAGGGCGATAAGCTTGATATTGCTTTCGATAAGGCGGGCACCAAGAAGGTTGTGGGCAAGTTTATTGTGGCGGCTGACGCGGCGGGGGATGTGCCGTTTTAAGGCTTTGACGGTTTGCATTTTGGCAGATCGGCCCTCCGGGGGGAGTTTTTTGGCCAGAAAGAAAGTGTCAGAGCAAGACCGGATAGAGCGAGGCCACGAGCAGCGCGGCCATGGTCCAATTGAACGCGCGCAGGCGGGTGAGATTGGTCAAAAAGCGGCGCATTTGTAGGCCTAATATCGTCCAGGCACTGATCGACGGCAAGTTGACCAGACCGAAGATCAGCGTGACCACAAGGATTGAAGCCAGCGATTGATCGGGCGCGTAGACGGTGATGGCGGTCAGTGCCATGGTCCAGGCTTTTGGGTTTACCCATTGGAAGGCGGCAGCTTGCACGAAGCTCATCGGAGTGCCTTCGGCCTGAGCGCTTGAAGGGGCTGCGGCATTGGCGATTTTCCATGCCAGCCAAAGCAAGTAGACGACGCTGAAAATCGTAAGCGCGGTATGGGCTGCGGGGTAGAGATCAAAGATCTGCGCCAGCCCGGCCCCCACCAGAAAGATCATAAACATAAAGCCCAGAGCCACGCCCAGCATATGCGGGATCGTGCGCCGAAACCCGAAATTCGCGCCAGACGCCATCAGCATCAGGTTATTTGGCCCCGGCGTGATGGAGGAGACAAAGCAAAACAAGGTGAGGGCTGTGAGGATTTCAAGCGTCATGGCGGGCAAAATGGGCGCAAGGGCCGCGCGTGCCAAGGGGTGATTGCTTGAGGGCATAAAAAAACGACGACACCAAGGGAGGACGGTGTCGTCGTTTCTTTTTCTTCGCGTCCCTCTGGGAGGAGAGGAGGAGCGAATATGTAGGCTACAGCATCAAAGGGAGGAGGAGATGGTGTAGCCTGTTTCACGCCTGCGAGGGTTCGATGGGAGGAAAGAAACCCCGGGGGCGGTGAAATTCTATTTCAGATACGCAGCCTCATAGGCGATGCGTTTGATCATCGAGCGGTTGATGCCCAGATCGGCCAGCTCTCGTGAGCCGAGGTTTTGCAGCTCGGACAAGGTTGTCCGGTAGACCTTGTAGGAGGCGTGGCGCGCTTTGAGCGAAGCTCCAAAGGCGCTGAGGCGATCGAAAAGGCCGGCGGTTAGGTCTGTGCTTGTATATGTCATCTTCTTTACTCTCTTCACTCAGTTGCGTCGGGCGGTCTGTCTGGCCCGTTTGCTTGTGTTTGATATTTAGGCAAATGCTGCGCTGCAACAACTGACAAGATTACAATGCTGCTATGCAGCGAATGCATGGCTTAACCCCTTGTTTTTAATAGTTAACGTAACGGAAATGTGAGGCGAAATGTGGCGACTTTTGGGCAATGCACGCGGTATTTGCGTCCTGCATAAGATTTAGGCGGTTTGAAAACTTCGGGGGGTGCGACGCGGCGGGCTCTTGCCCTTTTGGGTGGCGCGCTCCAAGTAAGGCGCGTGTTTAGAGCCCTAATTCAGAGAGCGCCGCTATGTCCGTGACCCGAGAAGATGTCATCGCAAATCTGGAAGGGCTGGGCCTGCCCGATGGTGGTAATTTGATCAGCCGCGACATGGTGCGCGCGTTGCAGGTCGAGGGCGGCGTGGTGCGTTTTGTGATCGAAGTGGCGCCTGACATGGCCGAGAAGATGGAAGGCGTGCGCGCTGTGGCCGAGCGGATGGTCGCTGCGATGGACGGCGTGGAGACCGCGCAAGTGGTGATGACGGCGCATGGGCCTGCGAAAGCAGCGCCCAAAGGCGCGCCGCCCTCGCTGAAAATCGGGCGTCATCCGGAGCCGCAGGCGGGGCCAAGCAAACCATCAGGAGTTGCGCGGATATTGGCTGTGGCTTCTGGTAAGGGTGGTGTTGGCAAATCGACGGTCTCGTCGAACCTTGCGGTGGCTTTGGCCAAACAAGGGCGGCGCGTGGGGCTGCTGGACGCGGATATATACGGGCCGAGCCAGCCGAGGATGATGGGGGTCTCTAAGCGGCCTGCCAGCCCCGACGGTAAGACGATTATTCCGCTGCAAGCCCATGGCGTCACAATGATGTCGATCGGTCTGATGATGGACCCCGACAAGGCGATTGTCTGGCGGGGCCCGATGCTGATGGGCGCGTTGCAACAGATGTTGGGGCAGGTCGAGTGGGGCGAGTTGGACGTTTTGATCGTCGATCTGCCGCCCGGCACTGGCGATGTGCAGCTGACGCTGTGTCAGAAATCCGATCTGACAGGGGCGCTTGTGGTCTCTACCCCGCAAGATGTGGCGCTTTTGGATGCGCGCAAGGCGCTCGATATGTTCAAGACGCTGAACACGCCTGTTTTGGGCCTGATCGAGAATATGTCGATGTATGTTTGTCCTGAATGCGGGCATGAGGCGCATATATTCGGCCATGGCGGTGTGCAGGCAGAGGCGGAAACGCTGGGCTTGCCGTTCTTGGGCGCTTTGCCGTTGGATCTATCCGTACGGGTTGCGGGCGATAGCGGCACACCGATTGCAGCAGGTGACGGGCCGGTGGCGCAAGCCTATGGCGCTTTGGCGCAACGGTTGGTTGACGGCGGTATGGCTTAGTCCGACGTCTCGACAGGGCCGCCTTGCTTGGCCCAAGTTGAAAAGCCTTCCTTAATATGGGCGGCCTCAAACCCCATATCATTGAGCGTCGCGACGCTCAGCGCAGATCGCCAGCCCGAAGCGCAGTGGAAGATGAATTTCTTATCTTGGCCGAACACGTCTTTATAATAGGGGCTGTCGGGATCGACCCAAAACTCGACCATGCCGCGCGGACAGTGAAAGCTGCCGGGGATGTAGCCCGCGCGCTGACGCTCGCGAATATCGCGCAAATCCACAATCACCACGTTTGGATCTTCAACCATCGCGATCGCATCAGCGGTTTCGATTTCCTCGATCCGGTCTCGGGCAGCGCTGACCATCTTTGACACAGGCGTTTTGAGAGAAGGCATGGGCAGGGCTCCTAAAGATTAGCTACGTCGCGGCCATCATGGCGGGCAAGGGCGTGCGCAGCAAGGTTTGGATCGAACGTCAGGCGGGCTTGACTGCGCGAGGCCCAGACGAATCACTTTTGGTCCCAAAACCCCCTTTGAGACGGTCGAAAACACCCAGAATAGGGGTACGTTGCATAATTTATGGGAATTCATGGGCGGTGCGTTGCCGCTAGGACACATACTATATGTGGTGTTGCGACATCGTGTTTCCGCTAAGTGATCCGTTTTGAGGTCCTTTCAGGAGTCTCGCTCGGGCACCGCTACCCATATCTGCCCTAGTTGGGCCATAAAGTGGGATTGCTTTCCAAATTGGCGCATGGCACAACAGTTCCACGATGAAGACGGGACAAAAAACAAGGGGCAGCTAAGAACCCCGAAGGCGACCGAAAAAGGTTTCATACAGGCACCCGCTTTCATCAAGACGACGTTCGATCCTGCGCGAGCAGACATCCCCCCAGGTGGCGCGGATCGAACACCTCCCCTAGTGGGACAGAGCGACGGGTTGATCAGTGGCAGCAGATCAGCCCGTCGTTTCACTTTCAAAATTCTTGGCGGGGGGATTGGACAAAGAGGTCACGCGGACAGTGGCACAAAGGTTCAGAGGCGAAAGCGTCCACAAGGTGGACAGCAAGGGCAGGGTGTCGATCCCAGCCCTATTTCGCCGTGTGCTGGAGGCAAATGACCCCGATTGGACCGATGGGCTGAACCCGAACCTTGTCATTGTCTATGGGGGCGCCAATCAAAAACATCTCGTGGCCTACACGGTCGAGGCGATCAACGAGATCGACGAGAAAATCTCACGCATGCCACGCGGCACGAAAGAGCGTCGCGCGTTGGAAAACATGTTTAACGGCCAAGCGATGCCGACCCAAACCGATGATACTGGCCGTTTGATCCTGACACCCAAGCTGCGCGAGAAGGTCGGGATTTCGAACGAGGCGTATTTCAAAGCCACAGGCGATACGTTCCAGATTTGGGCGCCGGATGCCCATGAGGCCCGCAACTCTGATATTGAGGCATGGCTGGCCGAGAAGGGCGAAGATTTCGACCCGCTAGAGCTATTGGAGATGGCGCAGACGCCATCCAGCGTGCAGTAATCCAATGAGTGCTGCCGCGCATAATTCCTCTCAAACCTCTGCTCCGCATTTGCCCGTTCTGATCGACGCGATCTTGAAAAATGTAGACCCGTCAGGGGTTTGGCTCGATGGCACTTTTGGCGCTGGCGGCTATTCCCGTGCCTTTCTTGACGCTGGAAGTGACCGCGTGATTGGCGTCGACCGTGACCCGATGGTCTTTGAGATGGCCAAAGCTTGGGCGGGCGATTACGGCGACAGGTTGCAGCTGATTGAAGGCAGGTTTTCTGACCTCGACACTCTGGCGGCTGATTTCTTGCCTTTAGACGGGGTCGTCTTGGATCTGGGCGTCTCATCCATGCAGCTTGACCAGCCTGAGCGGGGGTTTTCGTTCTTGCGTGACGGCCCGCTTGATATGCGCATGGGATCGGATGGACCGAGTGCGGCTGACTTGGTGAACGAGGCCGGAGAGGCGCTGATCGCGGATGTGCTGTTTCAATATGGCGAAGAGCGTGCCTCGCGCCGGATAGCGCGTGCAATCATCGCGGCGCGCCCGATCGAGACCACGGCGCAATTGGCCGAGATCATCGAAGGCGTTTTGCCGAAATCTAAGCCCGGTCAAAGCCATCCTGCCACGCGCAGCTTTCAGGCAATCCGGATTGCTGTAAATGATGAATTTGGACAACTTATCAGCGGCTTAGAGGCCGCAGAGAAGGCGTTGAAGCCCGGTGGCTATCTGGCCGTTGTGACATTTCACTCGCTCGAAGACCGCGTGGTCAAGAAGTTCATCGCGGCGCGTGCGGGGCGCACGGGCGGAGGCAGCAGACATGCGCCGGCGACAGAAATCGACGCGCCGACATTTGAGCAGCTGACACGTAAGGCGGTGATTGCAGATAAAGACGAGCTGGCGCGAAATCCTCGCGCGCGCTCCGCGAAATTGCGCGTGGCGCGGCGTCTGAACACGCCGCCACGCGCGCAAGACAGGGCAGGTCTGGGCTTGCCGAAACTGGTGGGCCGGAACTGGTCGGGAGAGAAGATTTAAATGCGTGCTGTGTTGTATTCCTTTGCCGCGCTGGCGGTGATCGGGCTGGCCTATTGGGCCTATTCGGAAAATTACAAAACCCAAGATGCGTTGCGTCATGCGGCAGAATTACAGCGTGAAATCGGGCAGTTACGCGAAACTCTTAGTGTGCTTGAGGCCGAATGGGCCTATCTGACGCGGCCCGAGAGGTTGCGTGATCTGGCAGAGCTGAATTTCGAGCGTTTGCAGTTGCTACCGATCACGCCAGAGCATTTCGGCTCGGTCAATCAGGTGGCCTATCCGGCACCGGCTCCGACGCTTGATTTGGGCAGCATTGGCGGCTCGATTGAAGTGCGTGGCGAAGAGGAGGTGGCGCAATGATCCGCACTCCGCTCCGCCCGCTTGCTACGATCCTCAAGGCCCGCGCCAGTGGCGAGAACCCTGACACGATCGAGCGCGAAAACATCCAAGCGCGCCATGAAGGTATGCGCGACCGTCTGCGTCAGCGCGCGGAAAGCAGGCTGTTATTTGTGGGCGTCTTGTTCATGATCGGCTTTCTGGTCATCGGCGCGCAAATGACGGTTTTGGCCTCCTCCGAGGTGGCAGAGCCGCAGGCTTCGGCGACCAGTGCGAAGATCGTCGCGCAACGCTCCAATATTGTCGACCGCGAAGGCCGTGTGTTGGCCACGAACCTGATCACCAACGCGCTTTACGCGCAGCCGCACCTGATGATCGAGCCGCTCCGCGCGGCTGAAGAGCTGGTCAAAATCTTCCCCGATCTTGACGAGGCAGATTTGATTGATGATTTCACAGGCAAGCGTAAGTTCTTGTGGATCAAGAAGAAATTGAGCCCCGAGCAGATGCAGGCCGTCCATGAAATCGGCGAGCCGGGACTTTTGTTTGGCCCGCGCGAGATGCGGCTTTACCCCAATGGCAATCTAGCCGCGCATGTTTTGGGCGGCGCGTCTTTTGGGCGCGAGGGCGTGAGTTCTGCCGAAGTGATTGGCACAGCCGGTGTGGAGCGGGCCTTTGATGACTACCTGCGCGATCCGGCATTGGACGGAGCGCCGTTGCAGCTGAGCCTTGATATGACGATCCAATCGGCGATGCGGCGTGTGCTCTATGGCGGCATGAAACTGATGAACGCCAAAGGGGCGACGGCAGTGTTGATGGATGTGAAGACGGGCGAGGTGATCTCGATGGTCTCGCTGCCGGATTTTGATCCCAATACGCGGCCACGCCATACGCTGACGGGTGATCCTTCCGAGAGCCCGCTGTTTAACCGCGCGGTGCAAGGCGTCTATGAGTTGGGCTCGACCTTCAAGATTTTCGCCACAGCGCAAGCGCTGGATCTGAACCTTGTCAGCCCCGATACGCTGATCGACACGAACGGCCCGCTGATCTGGGGCAAGCATAAAATCCGCGACCACCATGATTACAGCCCGTTCATGAGCGTCACAGATTCCATCGTAAAATCGTCGAACATCGCGACTGCTCGGATTGCCTTGAAGGTTGGTGCCGAGAAACAGCGCGCGTTTCTCACCAAGCTGGGCGTGATGAGCGCCACGCCGATTGAGCTGGTTGAGGCGCCGGGCGCCAAGCCCTTGCTGCCGCCCAAATGGTCGGAGATTTCGACGATGACGGTCAGTTTTGGCCACGGGTTGGCGGCGAGCCCTTTGCATCTGGCGGCGGGCTATGCCTCGATCGTCAATGGCGGCACGATCGTGAAGCCGACCTTGCTCAAGCAAACCGCGCCCGTCAAAGGCGAGCGGATCATCAGCGAGGAGACATCCCAGCTTGCGCGCAACATGCTGCGCGAAGTGGTGTTGCGCGGCACGGCGACTTTGGGCGAGGTTCCGGGCTATGAGGTGGGCGGCAAGACAGGCACTGCAGATAAGCCGAAACCGCAAGGTGGCTATCATGACGACAAGGTCATCGCGACTTTTGCCGCAGCCTTCCCGATGAGCGATCCGCAATATGTGCTGGTGGTCACGCTCGATGAGCCGACCGAGACCTCGGGGCGCAAACCGCGCCGCACGGCAGGTTGGACGGCTGTTCCAGTGGCCGCAGAGCTGATCCGGCGCACGGCTCCGCTACTGGGCTTGCGTCCAAAGGTTGAACATTACGCCCGCGCGGCGCTAACTCAGGGCGAGAATTGACGCCAGAGTTTCGCACGCCAAACGGGGGCACGCCAACATGAGCAAAACCGCAAGCCTGACAGAGCTGGGACTGGCCGCGCAAAATGGTGCCGACGCGCAGATCACCGGGCTGTCGGTTGATAGCCGTTTCGTGAAGCCCGGGCATTTATTTGCCGCCCTGCCGGGCTCGCAAATGCATGGCGCGGAGTTCATCAAATACGCCCTGCGCCAAGAGGCAGGCGCGGTGCTGACCGATCTGGAAGGCGCAGAGATCGCCGCCGAAGAGCTGGCGGGCTCAGATGTCGCTGTGGTCGTCACCGAAGATCCAAGGCAGGCATTGGCCTATGCCTGTGCGTTGTGGTTCGGCGCGCAACCCTCGACCATGGTCGCGGTGACAGGCACCAACGGCAAGACCTCGGTGGCCGCATTCACCCGCCAGATCTGGCAAGAGCTGGGGCTGGAAGGCGTCAATCTTGGCACGACGGGCGTGGAAGGCGCCTATAGCGCGCCGATGAGCCATACGACGCCGGAACCTGTCACGCTGCACGGGCTTTTGGCGGATATGGCCGAAGCGGGTGTCAGCCACGCCGCGATGGAGGCGTCGAGCCACGGGTTGGCGCAGCGCCGCCTTGATGGCGTGCATCTGGTGGCTGCGGCATTTACGAATTTCACCCAAGATCATCTGGACTATCACGCCAGTTTTCAGGAATATTTCGACGCCAAAGCAGGACTGTTTTCCCGCGTCTTGGCGCAAGATGGCGTCGCGGTGATCAATATGGACGACCCGCGCGGGCGCGATATGGCCAGTGTTGCCAAGCGGCGCGGGCATCCATTGATCCGGGTTGGCAGTTTTGAGACCTGCGAGATACAGCTCTTCGGCCAACGCTTTGATGCGACGGGTCAAGATATTCGCTTCGGCCATGGCGGGCAGGTCCATCAGACGCGGCTTGATCTGATTGGCGGCTTTCAGGCCTCGAATGTTTTGGTCGCCGCTGGGCTCGCGATTGGGGCAGGGGCCAAGCCTGCCGATGTGTTCCAGACTTTGCCGATGCTCACAACCGTGCGCGGCCGGATG
Source organism: uncultured Rhodobacterales bacterium (assembly GCA_964497775.1). Lineage (GTDB taxonomy): Bacteria > Pseudomonadota > Alphaproteobacteria > Rhodobacterales > Rhodobacteraceae > Litoreibacter. Next base: position 2,511 of record CAZCEW010000068.1, on the reverse strand, counting down.
CAAAAGGTCGCCACACGCGAAAACGGCGCGGCGGTGTTTGTTGATTATGCCCATACGCCTGATGCGGTGGCGACGGCTTTGCAAGCGCTGCGCCCGCATGTGATGGGGCGGTTGATCATCGTGCTGGGCGCGGGCGGCGACCGTGATCCGGGCAAGCGGATATTGATGGGCCAAGCCGCGCGCGATCATGCGGATGTGGTGTTTGTCACTGATGACAATCCCAGATCAGAAGATCCGGCTGCGATCCGCGCCATGGTCATGGAGGGCGTGCCGCAAGCCAATGAGGTGGGCGACCGAGCCGAGGCGATTTTGCGCGGTGTCGACGCGCTGGGCGCGGGCGACACATTGCTGATTGCAGGCAAAGGTCACGAGACGGGGCAGATCGTGGGCGATGATATTTTGCCCTTTGATGATGCCGAACAAGCGAGCGTCGCTGTAGCCGCTTTGGATGGTCACCTATGAGCCGCGCCACGGTCATTGCGGTGACCGGTGCGGTCGGCAAGACCAGTTTGCAAGACATGCTGCGCGAGGTTTTGAGCCGTCAAATACAGGTCTATGCGCCGCGACGTGGAGAGAGCGTGGTCGACATCCCAAATGGTGTTCAGGTCGCGATTTTTGATTGCGGCGCGGTCCTGCCCGAAGGGCTGGTGCCTGACATTGCGGTCTCGACCACGGGGGATGATCTGTTGGCCGCAGGTATTCAGATTGCGCCACACGGCGGCACGGTCAGTTTCGGCGCGCATGATGCAGCAGATTGGCGTCTGATCGAGGTCGGTGTCAGCGCGGATGCGACCGTGTGCCGGGCCGCGCATAAAGAGATGCAAGTGCTGTTCAAGCTCAACGCGCCGGGGCGGCATTTTGCGCATAATGCGCTGGCGGCTTTGGCGGTGGTGAATGCGCTCGGCGCCGATCTGGGCCGTGCGGCGGTCGATCTGGGCCATTGGCGCCCTGCCGAGGGGCGCGGTCGGATGCGCCATGTGATGCTCGATGTGGTCAATGAGGCGCTCAGGATTGATCTGATTGATGACACGGCAAATGCGACGCCGGCTTGCGTTGAAGCGGCGTTGGATGTGCTGGCGCAAAGCGCGCCACCTGATGCGCGCGGGCGTAGGGTGGCTATTTTGGGCGACATGGCGGGCAGCTCTCGCCATGGCCAATTGGCGGAGCTTTCGGCGCTGGGTGAGATCGACTTGATCCATTGCGCAGGCGCTCAGATGCGCGGCTTTTACGACAAGATACCCCAAGATCAGCGCGGGCTTTGGGCTGAAACAGCGTCGGGCATTTGCACACGTCCAAGCCGCTTGAGCCATGCGGGAGACGTGGTCTTGGTGAAGGGCGCGCAGGCGATGAATATGGCTCAAGTCGTTGACGCCATCGCGAATTTGGGTCAATCGGTAGATGATCTATTCGAGGGGCCCCGCTAGATGTTGTATTGGTTGACCGCTTTTTCCGATGGCGGCGATGTCTTCAATTTGTTCCGCTACATCACATTTCGCGCGGGCGGAGCCTTCTTCACGGCGTTGATTTTTGGCTTCATGTTCGGCCAGCCTTTGATCAATTTGCTCAAGCGCAAGCAGGCCAATGGCCAACCCATTCGCGATGACGGCCCCGAGGGGCATTTGCTGACCAAACAAGGCACACCGACGATGGGCGGCGTGCTGATTTTGGGCGCGCTGGTGCTCTCGACGCTGCTATGGGCGCGGCTCGACAATGGGTTTGTGTGGACGGTTTTGCTGGTCACAATCGGCTTTGGCGCGATTGGCTTTGTCGATGATTACGCCAAGGTCACATCGAATTCCCATGCCGGATTATCAGGCCGGGTGCGGCTGGTTTTGGGCTTTGTGATTGCGGCCTGCGCGGGCGCTGCGGCGACCTTTCTGCACCCGAGCGATCTGGCGAACCAATTGGCGATGCCGGTGTTCAAAGACGCGCTTTTGAACCTTGGGATTTTCTTCATTCCCTTCGCGATTTTCGTCATCGTAGGAGCGGCCAATTCGGTCAATTTGACGGATGGCTTAGACGGGCTTGCGATCATGCCTGTGATGATTGCCGCCGGCACTTTGGGCGTGATCGCCTACGCCGTGGGCCGCGTTGATTTCACCGAGTATCTCGACGTGCATTACGTGCCCGGAACCGGCGAATTGCTGATCTTTGTGGCCGGGCTGATCGGCGGAGGTTTGGGGTTCTTGTGGTATAACGCCCCGCCCGCCGCCGTGTTCATGGGCGACACCGGATCGCTGGCATTGGGCGGCGCGTTGGGGGCCATCGCGGTGCTGACAAAGCACGAGCTGGTGCTTGGCATTATCGGTGGCCTCTTCGTGGTCGAGACGCTTTCGGTGATCATCCAAGTGCTCTATTTCAAATCCACCGGCAAGCGCGTCTTCCTGATGGCGCCGATCCACCACCATTTCGAGAAAAAGGGCTGGGCCGAGCCACAGATCGTGATCCGGTTTTGGATCATCTCGCTGATCTTGGCGATGATCGGGCTGGCGACGTTGAAGATTAGGTGAG
>CAZCEW010000067.1:0-14488 GCA_964497775.1 uncultured Rhodobacterales bacterium | reverse complement strand
TGCACGCGCAGGTCTCGGACGAGTTTTTCGACGCCGTAATCTGCCAGATAGCCGTAGCCGCCATGCAGTTGCAGGCATTGATCGACGGTTTTGGAGCCCACTTCAGTGACAAATTTCTTGGCCATGGCGCAATGTTGCGCGGCGTCTGGCGCGCCGGTGTCCAGCTTCCAGGCGGCTTGGCGCAAGAAGACGCGGGCGGCTTGCATCTCGATTTCCATATCGGCGAGGCGGAATTGTAGCGCCTGATATTGGTCGATGGATTTGCCGAAGGTTTTACGCTCGCTCATATAAGCCAGCGTTTTGTGAAGCGCGATTTGGGCAGCCCCGAGCGAGCAGGCGGCGATGTTAAGCCTGCCGCCGTTCAGACCGTTCATCGCGTAAGAGAAGCCTTGGCCTTCCTCGCCCAGCAAGTTCTCAGCCGGAATGGCGCAAGCATCAAGCTGGACCTGCCGTGTCGGTTGCGCGCGCCAACCCATCTTATCTTCCAGACCCCCGAAGCTGAGGCCCTTGGCATCCTCATCAACAATCATTGCCGAGACGCCTTTGGGGCCGTCTTCACCGGTGCGGCACATCACGATATAGGCGTCCGAGTAGCCGCCGCCTGAGATAAAAGCCTTCGTGCCCGTCAGGCTGTAGCCCTCATTCGTGCGCGTGGCGCGGGTTTTTAGCGCGGCTGCGTCGGAGCCTGATCCCGGCTCGGTCAGGCAATAAGAATAAAAAGTCTCCATGGAAAGCGCTTTGGGCAGGCGGGTCGCGCGCAGCTCGTCAGAGCCGAACTGGTCGATCATCGCTGCACACATGTTATGAATAGATAGAAACGCCGCGACCGAGGGGCAGGCGTGGCTGAGCGCTTCAAAGACCAGCGTGGCGTCGAGCCGCGTCAGGCCTGCGCCGCCGTTTTCTTCGCGCACGTAAAGTCCACCAAAGCCAAGTTCCGCAAGTTTCGGCCAGAGCGCTTTGGGGATGTTTTCGTCCTTTTCCCAATCGAGCGCGAAAGGCGCGATATGCTCTTCGCCGAAATCACGGGCCATGTCGAAAATGGCGGTTTGCTCTTCTGATAGGGCGAAATCCATATGGGGGCTCCGGTGCTGCTTCTTTGCGGCGTTTATTGAATGTCCGTTCATTTAATGCGCAATGTCAGGGAAAGGCAATCTCTCGCGCAAACAAGCTTCGTGAAGATGGGCATTCTATCGCTCATAGAGTTGGAGACAGATAATTAGTTTTTTGGGTGGGGGGAGATTGCGCGAATCATGCTGCAAATGCAGCGCCAATATGGAGCCTTGAGCCTCATTTTTGCCCGAAAGGGGGCTTGGGTCACTGAGGTGTGGGGTGGCATGATACTCAGGCCAGCAAAAAGACCTGCAAGAGGCGTGGCGGATATGTCGAAATATTTCAGAAGGACAGCCATATTTGGGTATAATATTAGCCAAAAAGGCGGACTATTTCCAATTTGGAGACAAAAACCGTGTTCAGATCACAAAAATGGCGAAAAAGCCTTTTTAATAAGGGTTTTCATTTGATCTGGCAGTGGGACATGGTAAAACCTGCCTCGTGGGTGACATGATCCAATTGGTTATGTGTGCCGCGGTTCGCACGAAGGGCCGCATTTGTTAATGAGCGAGGATTACTATGTTCAAGACTGCAAAAACTGCATTGGTGGCTTTGGCCCTGACAGCTGCTCCAGCTGCTGCAATGACAGTCACGTTTGACCTGACCGGGTCGGACGCGAAAACTTATTCTGCCCTTTCCGGATCGTCGCTGACGCTGACAGATGCGGCAAGCGGTTTGTCCGTAACAATCGATGCCAAGCAATTCCGTCGCTACTACCGCGATGGTGGGAGTTGGATCGGAACCAGCAACGTTGGGTCCGGCACTGTCGTCGATGACGCGCTGCTTGGTCAGTACAGCACTGGCGCTGGTATCATGTCGAATGGTACTTGGGATGGCTGGCGCGCTGATGGTTACGGCACGAAGGAATTCTTCCAGATGTCGTTCTCGCAAGACGTACGCCTTAACGCCGTACGCTTGGGTCACTACAATACTGAGAAAACCAACTTCCGGATTTTCGAAGATACGAACGGTTCGGGCGATATCGGCATCGGCGACCAGCGTTCAGCTCGCTACGAGATGAAATCTGATGGCACAAGCTGGGTTAACCTTGCGGGCAACCACGCTGAAGCTTCGATCTTCGCTCTGGCTGGCTTCGAAATCGACGATTTCTTCGCATTGCGTGAGATTTCGGTAGATTTCGGCGCATTGAGCCAACCAACATCTGCACCACTGCCAGCTGGCGGCGTGCTTTTGCTGACAGCGATTGCTGGTCTGGGTTGGGCGCGTAAGCGTAAAGCCTAAATCTGAAAGAAATTATTGTGAAAAGGCGGGTCAGTGGCCCGCCTTTTTTCTGTTCTGTGGCAGGGATTGCCAAGAGGTTTCGGCATCGGCAGCCCTGCCGGTGCGTTGCGAAAGGCCTCCGTCACAGATGCGTGATTCGCTCGCATCTGTTGCTCAACTGGGTCCGGGCGGTGTGGATCTGCTCGGGCGGTTGCATTCTACCTATAGCGGTCTCTGGCGTTAATCCGCGCATGTGCGGACTGTCCTTCGCGCTTGCAGCAATCATCAGTATTTCGGCCATTTGGTGCCGAATGCGAAACAGTCTGAAACCTAACGTCATGTTCTTGGCTAATATGTGCATGAAAGGTTTCCATCTCTTTGTTTTACTGCTAAAAAGATCTTCAAGAACGTTCGACGTGTGTGTGTCGGGCGACATGTATCTCGCAACTGTGGGGCGAAAAATGTACGACATTAGAACAAACGCAATTTGGGCTCTGGCCGCTGTCGCAGCGATCGGGACTTCTGGCTACGCTCTAAGCGGCTGGTCCGACGGTGACAAAGAAACCTACCGCGCGACGAGCTCGAAAGGCTCCAGCTCCTTCTCGCTTGGTGATGCCATTGCATCCATGCGCCCTGCAGTCGATCTGATCGACGAGGACGCCACCGAGGTCGCTTACGTTGGCGAGATCGGCAAATACGTCCGCAAATCTTGGGCCGATGACATTCTCCGCAAGGCTTTGTTGCAAACTGCCGTGGCGCAAACATCTGCTGCGACACCGGTCGCGGTTTCGTCTTACGGTTGGGGCGGTGTTGCCAACAACATCATTCAGGCATCAGCCGCTGGGTCGTCCACGGGTGACGCGGCTGCGAATGCTGCTAAATCCGCAGTGCGCACGCTTTCGGCATCGCTTGGATCTTCTTCGGCAGGCTCGATCCCGATCCCATCTTTTGGCGGTCAGCTGACAGGTTTGAATGGCCTGAACGGTTTGAACGCGCTGGGTGCAATTCCTAGCCTGTCCTTGCCAGCCGTGACATCGCCTTTGACTGTCACGTCGCTGACACAGACTGCCGGTTCTGGCTCCAAGCCGGGCTCGCCAACGACTGCGGCTATCGCGTCGGTTCCACTGCCAGCGGGTGCGCTGCTGTTGGGCTCCGCTTTGCTGGGTCTGGGTTTCGCGCGTCGCCGCAAAGCCTAAGGCAAACCTACAGACATTACGAAGAAGGCGGCTCACTGGGCCGCCTTTTTTGCATTTTGGATGTAGCTGTAACCGGCAAAGCAGAAATCAGATTTGTCCCTGCTTTGCCAAAGGCTTATCGCCTGATCTTATTCCATCACCGGGATCGAGAATTCGCCACCCTCTTTGATGCCTGATGGCCAACGCGAGGTCACTGTCTTCGTGCGCGTATAGAATTTGAAGCTGTCAGGCCCGTGCTGGTTGAGATCGCCGAACATAGATTTCTTCCAACCGCCGAACGTGTGATAGGCCAGCGGCACCGGGATCGGGACGTTGACGCCGACCATGCCGATATTGATCCGGTTGGCAAAGTCGCGTGCTGCGTCGCCGTCACGGGTGAAGATCGCGGTGCCATTGCCATATTCATGATCCATCGCCATGCCGACCGCTTCTTCATAGCTTTGCGCGCGAATGGTCGAGAGCACCGGCCCGAAGATCTCTTGGCGGTAAATATCCATATCCGTCGTCACGCCATCAAACAGGTGAGGTCCGACGAAAAAGCCATCCTCATAGCCTTGCAGATTGAAGTTGCGCCCATCGACCACAAGCTTGGCACCTTGATCGATGCCCGTCTGCACCAGACGTTCGATATTGGCCTTTGCGGCAGCGGTCACGACTGGGCCGTAATCGACATCATTGCCTGATGTATAAGGCCCAACTTTCAGCGCCTCCACTTTGGGGACCAGTTTGTCGAGCAACCGGTCGGCCGTGTCATCGCCCACGGCGACGGCCACGGAAATCGCCATGCAGCGCTCGCCGGCCGCGCCATAACCTGCGCCCACAAGCGCGTCGGCGGCCTGATCCATATCGGCGTCGGGCATGATGATCATGTGGTTCTTCGCGCCGCCAAAACACTGCACGCGTTTGCCGTTGGCACAGCCCGTGGCGTAGATATATTCCGCAATCGGCGTCGAGCCAACGAAGCCCACGGATTGAATGACAGGGTCATGCAGAATGGCGTCGACGGCCTCTTTGTCGCCATTGACGACCTGCAAAATGCCTTTCGGCAGGCCTGCTTCTTCCAGCAATTCGGCCAGCATCAGCGGGACGGAGGGGTCACGCTCCGAAGGCTTCAAGATAAACGCGTTGCCGCACACAATCGCGGGCGCGAACATCCACATCGGGATCATCGCAGGGAAGTTGAAGGGCGTGATGCCAGCCGTAACTCCAAGCGCTTGCTTCATCGAATACATGTCGATGCCGGGGCCAGCTGAATCAGTAAATTCGCCTTTTAGGTGGTGTGGCGCGCCGATGCAGAACTCGACCACTTCAAGCCCGCGCACCACATCGCCTGCGGCGTCGGGCAGGGTTTTGCCATGCTCGCGGCTGAGCGCTTCGGCGAGTTTATCCATGTCGCGATTGAGGAGCTCGACGAATTTCATCATCACCCGCGCGCGGCGCTGCGGATTGACGGACGCCCATGCGGGCTGCGCTTTGGCTGCAAACTCAACGGCTTGCGTCATCTCGTCCTTGGAGGCAAGCGGGACTTTCGCCTGCACTTCGCCCGTGGCCGGGTTGAAGACATCGGCGAAACGACCGGACGTGCCTTTGACATGTGCGCCGTTGATGTAGTGGGTCAGCTCTTGCATTTGGGTTTCCTCCAACCTTCGCATTTGGCGCGACCTTACCTGCGTAAAATATCGTCGGAAAGCGCCTTTTGGTCGCGTGCGATCAGGTCAGCACCCCTGACTTGACGCAAACCCCTTGAGGGCGCGAGACTTGGGGTATCAATCGCATAAGGAGAATAGAATGCTGGTGAGCCAAATTCTTAAGTCCAAGGCCGATGCGGGGGTGGTTTCAATTGGCCCCAAAGCCACCGTGTCCGAGGCCGCGAATGTCTTATCAACGCGCAAGATCGGGTCGGTTGTGGTGTCGGATGATGGCAAACGTGCGACGGGCATTCTGTCAGAGCGCGATATCGTGCGTGAGATCGGCAAGCGGGGTCCGGGCTGTTTGTCCGAGACGGTCGAGCAGATGATGACGCGCAACCTCAAGACCTGTGGCGCGGGCGATAAGGCAGATAATGTCTTGTCACAGATGACCGAAGGACGGTTTCGCCATATGCCGGTTTTGCAAGACGGCCAGATGGTCGGCCTGATCACCATCGGTGACGTGGTCAAGGCACGACTGACGGAACTGGCGATGGAGAAAGATGCTCTCGAGGGCATGATTATGGGGCATTAGGCGATGGCATATTCGGGCAAATGCATGTGCGGCGCGGTGAGCTATCAGATCACGGCCCAAAGACATGAGGTCGGCACGTGCCATTGTTCCATGTGCAGGCGCTGGACGGGCGGGATCTACATCTCGATCAGTGCCGAGCCGCATGAGATCAGTTTTAAAGGCGCCGATGCGCTGACCGTGTTTCAATCCTCAGACTGGGCGGAACGGGCGTTTTGCTCTAAATGCGGCTCGTCGATGTATTACCGCATCACCGCCGAGGGCCCGTATTCGGGCTGGTACCACATGGGCGCGGGCACGCTCGATGATTATGGCGATCTGAAACTGACGGAGCAGCTTTTCATCGATCTCAAGCCCGGTGCTTATGATTTCGCGCAAGATACCAAGAACCTGACCACGCCCGAGGTCGAGGCGCTGTTTGAGCCCCAAGCGCTTTGATCGCTTGATCTTTTGGGCGCGATAGGGTTGCGTGGGCATGCTGATTTCGACAAGGAGGTGCAGCCCATGCGCACCGGATTATACCCTGGCACGTTTGACCCGATCACCTTGGGTCATATTGATATCATACGGCGCAGCTGTTCGCTGGTCGACAAACTGGTGATTGGGGTCGCGATCAACCGCGACAAGGGGCCGTTATTCTCGCTTGAAGAACGTGTGGAGATGATCGAGGCGCAATGCGCGGTTCTGTCGAAAAACACGGGCTGCGAGATTGTCGTTCATCCGTTTGAGAACTTGCTCATTCACTGCGCGCGCGATGTCGGTGCTTCGGTGATTGTGCGCGGCCTGCGCGCTGTGGCGGATTTTGAGTATGAATATCAGATGGTTGGCATGAACCGCGCGATGGATGACACGATTGAAACCGTGTTTCTGATGGCCGAGGCCCAGCATCAGGCGATTGCCTCAAAACTGGTCAAAGAGATTGCGCGGCTGGGTGGGGATGTATCGAGTTTCGTCACACCGGCGGTGGAGCGCGCGTTGCGCGACCGGCTGGGCTGAAGGGGTTTACACTGGGCTGACAAAGTCTAGGTTGGCGCCAAATCCAAATCTTCAAGGAGCGCCCTGAGAATGGCCGATATCAAAGACCCCGAAAACACCATCCTGATAGAGCTGAAAGACGGCACCGTCACGGTTGAGCTGATGCCCGATCTGGCACCGCAGCATTGCGAGCGAATGAAAACGCTGGCCCGCGCTGGTGCCTATGACAATGTCTGCTTTCACCGCGTGATCGACGGCTTCATGGCGCAAACGGGCGATGTGGCCAACGGCAATATGGAAAATGATTTCAACATTCGTCTGGCCGGAACAGGTGGCTCCGACCATCCTGACGTGCCTGCGGAATTTTCCAAAGTGCCGCATGCGCGTGGCTCGATTGGCGCGGCGCGCTCGCAAAATCCCGACAGTGCCAACAGCCAGTTCTTTATCAACTTCAAAGACAATGACTTCCTTAATGGCCAGTACACGGTCTATGGCCAAGTGATCTCCGGCATGGAACATGTCGACGCGATTGCCCGCGGCGAGCCGCCGATGAACCCGGACCGTATGATCTCTGTAAAGGTGGCAGCCGATGGCTAAGAACAGCTCTCTTATCTTGCTCGCAGCGCTCGGTGTGGGCGCGTTCATTTATTTCCAACCGTCCGGCATGGAAGTCGAACAACCCCCGGCAGAGCCCGAATGGGCCAAGCAAGCCTCGGACACGATCCAAGGCACAGTTGATGATGCCGTGGCAGGTGCTGGCGACTTGGCCAATAATGCGTCCGACAAAATCGGCGAATTGCTCGATGGCGGGGCCGGTGATCTGGCCACTACCGCGCGCGACAAAATCGGCGAGCTTCTTGACGGCGGCACGGCGGCAGTGACGGAAGGGACGCAAAACGCGACCCAACAGATCAGCGATTTGCTTGACGGCCAAGGCCCAACTTTGGTGGCCAGCCTGCCGCAAGGCACCGACCTGACGATCAAAGTATCAGGCGAGCGGGCCAATGGCACCATCGCGATCGATCTGTTTGAGAATGTAGCACCACAACATGTGCGCCGCATCGCGTCTCTGGCGCAAGCGGGCACTTATGACAATGTCGTCTTTCACCGCGTCATCGATGGCTTCATGGCGCAGACGGGTGATGTAGAATTCGGCAAGATGGGCGGCGATTTGCGCCGCGCGGGGACAGGTGGATCAGACCAGCCGGACCTGCCTGCTGAATTTTCTGATCTGAATTTTGACCGCGGTGTCATCGGTATGGCGCGCAGCCAGAACCCGAACTCCGCCAATAGCCAGTTCTTCATCATGTTCGAGGAAGGCGCGTTTTTGAACGGCCAATATACGGTCGTTGGTAAGGTTTTGTCCGGCATGGATGTGGTCGATCAGATCAAGCGTGGCGAAGGCCAAGGCGGCACTGTTCCGGGCACGCCTGACGTGATGTCCGAGGTGCGTATCGTCAACTGACGCGCGCTCACCCTTGCGTGAGCAGGGCTAGGCGAAAAAGCTTTGACGGGCCATGATAGCTTCCGAATTGAGGAGGATATCATGGCCCGTTTGCTCTTTCTGATCGTCTGGCTGGCAGCTTTGCCCGCTATGGCCGAAAACCCGTTTTTGAAGTCGGGCTGGCCGCAGACAGATTTCTCCAAAAAGATCGTTGATCTGGGCGAGATCCGCTCCGGCGGGCCGGGCAAGGATGGCATCCCGGCCGTGCATGATCCCCGCTTCGTGCGCGTGGCCTCCGAGACGCGGCTGGCGAACCGCGAGCCGGTCATCACGGTCGAGCTGGAAGGCCAAACTCCGCGTGCCTATCCGGTGCGTTATTTCATGGTCCATGAGATCGTCAATGATGTGATCGGCAGAAAGCCCGTCGCGGTGACGTTCTGTCCTTTGTGCAATTCTGGCATCGTGTTTGATCGCCGCGTCAACACGCGGGTGCTCAGCTTCGGCGTCTCCGGCAATCTGCGCCACTCAGATATGGTGATGTATGATTTGCAAACGGAAAGCTGGTGGCAACAAGCCGTGGGCCAGTCCATCGTCGGTCAGATGGCGGGCACCAAGCTGCGCCAAATCCCCAGCTGGATGGAGGCATGGTCCGACTTTAAGACCCGCAACCCCGACGGCTTGGTGCTGGACGCGCCGCGCCAAGGCTATCCGTATGGGGCCAATCCTTATGTGCGCTATGACAGCTCGGACCGCCCGTTTCTCTATGACGGCGAGCTGCCGCCAAACGGCATCGACCCTCTAGCCCGCGTGATCCGCGTGGGCGAGACCGCGTGGCCAATGACGCGCATCGCATCAGAGAAGCGCATTGAGGAGGGTGGCGTGATTTTGACCTGGCAGGGAGAGCAAGCCTCAGCCCTCGATACCCGCAACATCGCTAAGGGGCGCAGCGTGTCCACCGTGCGCGTGCGCGACGGGCAGGGGCGTGATCTGGCCCATGACATCATGTTTGCCTTCGCCTTCCACGCGTTCTTCCCGCAAGGCGATTGGAAAATGCGTCCCTAGCCCAAGACCACCAAAGCATGGCGCTTCTTGCCGGCGCTCAGCTTGATCGGCTGGGCCAGATCGGCGGCAGTGATCATCAGCCCTGCATTGTCCAAGGCGTCGTCATTCATCTTCGCGCCACCTTCCGCGATCAGCCGCTTGGCCTCTTTGCCGGAGCCCGCAAGCCCTGAGCGGGTGATCAGTTGCACGATAGAAATCCCGTCGCCCAAATCGTCTGTGCTCAGCGTCAGGGTCGGTAGGTCATCGCCCGTGCCGCCTTTTTCAAACACTTCTCGCGCCGTGGCCTCTGCGGCCTTAGCGGCGTCGGCGCCATGCAACAGCGTCGTGACCTCATTGGCGAGCGTGATCTTGGCTTCATTGATCTCGGAGCCTTCCAGCGCCCCAAGGCGGTCGCATTCCTCAATTGGCAGCTCAGTATAAAGCTTCAGGAACCGTCCGACATCGGCATCCGTGGTGTTGCGCCAAAACTGCCAGAACTGGTAGCTGGGCATCAGATCATCGTTCAGCCAAACCGCACCATCTTGGCTTTTGCCCATCTTCTTGCCGTCCGATGTGGTGAGCAGTGGCGAGGTCAGACCGAAAATCTGTTGATCCAAAATCCGGCGCGTCAGGTCGATCCCGTTGACGATATTGCCCCATTGATCCGAGCCGCCCATTTGCAGCAGGCAGTTATAGCGGCGGTTAAGCTCCATGAAATCATAGGCTTGCAAGATCATGTAGTTGAATTCCAGAAAGCTCAGCGATTGTTCGCGGTCCAGCCGCGATTTGACACTCTCAAAGGCCAGCATTCGGTTGACCGAGAAATGCCGCCCGACATCGCGCAGAAATTCTAGGTAGTTCAGCCCGTCGAGCCATTCGGCATTGTTGACCATCATCGCGTCTGTGGCCTCGTCACCAAAGCTGACATAATGTGAAAACACCTGCTTGATGCCGTCGATGTTTTGATCAATCTGCGCGGGCGTCAGCAGCGGGCGCTCATCGGCGCGAAAGCTCGGATCGCCCACTTTCGTAGTCCCGCCACCCATCAAAACGATAGGCTTATGGCCGGTCTTTTGCAGCCAGCGCAGCATCATGATCTGGATCAGCGAGCCTACATGCAGCGAGGTCGCGGTGGCGTCAAAACCGATATAAGCTGGCACCACACCCTTGCTCAACGCCTCGTCGAGGCCTTGGTAATCCGTGCAATCGGCGAGAAAGCCGCGCTCTATCATAACGGACAGAAATTCGGATTTGGGGTGGTAGGTCATAGCGCTTCCGATACATGTTTGAAGCGGCTTATACTGGGCCGGACAGCGAAGGGGAAGGCTTTGAAAATCAACGGAGCAATCTGGGCTTTGGGCGCCATGTCAGGCACGTCTTTGGACGGGGTCGACGCCGCGATGGTGCTGAGCGACGGGGTCACGATCTCGGAGTTCGGCGAGACGTCCTACCGCGCCTATAAGCCAGCGGAGCGCGACGCTCTGGCCAAGGCTTTGGGCCAATGGCAGGACGGCCCGGATGTGGAGGCCGCGGCGGAGGTGGTCGAGGCCGCGCATGCGTCCGTGCTGTCGCGTATGCAAGGCGCGGAGCTTGTCGGTTTACACGGCCAAACTCTCGCCCATGACCCGCAAGGCCGCGGCACGCATCAGGCGGGCGACGGCGCTATTTTGGCGGAGTTTTTGCAGCTGCCCGTCGTGTGGGATTTCCGCTCGGCGGATGTAAAGCTCGGCGGTCAAGGCGCACCGCTTGCGCCGTTCTTCCATTTTGCTTGTGCGAAATACCTTGAGGCCAGCGCCCCCGTGGCCTTCCTCAACTTAGGCGGCGTCGGCAATATCACCTATGTCGATCCGAGCTATGAGGCTCCTGAGGAGGAAGGCGCGCTTCTGGCGTTTGACACAGGCCCCGCGAACGCGCCGATCAATGATCTGGTGGGCGCGCGTCTAGGTCTGTCTTTCGATCTGGACGGCGCATTGGCTGCGATGGGCACCGTTGATCAAGGTGTCGTCGATGAGTTCCTCAGCGACGTCTACTTCGCGCGAATCCCGCCAAAATCGCTCGACCGAGACGCGTTCGCAGGGCTTGGCGCGGCGGTCAAGGATCTAGCCGACGCCGATGCCGCCGCAACGTTGACGGCGTGTTGTGCGGCCAGTGTCGCGCGAGGCCTAGAGCATCTGCCGAGCGCAGTAGAGGTCATCTATGTCTCGGGCGGCGGTCGCAAAAACGCGGCCTTGATGGCAGAGCTTGCTTCTCGTGCTGCGCCCAAGATCGTCGATATTGACGAGACCGGCCTCGATGGCGACATGCTGGAAGCGCAGGCCTTTGCCTATCTGGCTGTACGTGTGGCCAAGGGCCTGCCGACCTCTTGCCCCGGCACAACGGGGGTAAAGGCTCATGTCGGCGGCGGCACGGTTTCTTTGCCGTCCAAGCCCGCCGCGTAGCTTTTAGAAAACGCGATATAGCCGTCGGAGACCGATTTCAGATGTGCCTGCGCCTGTTGGTGGAAGCTGGGCAATTGATGAAACGGCACAGACGGGTAGGCGTGGTGTTCGGCATGGTAGGGCATGTTCCAAGCCAGCGCGCGCACGGCTCGGCTTGTGAGCGTCGTGCGGGTGTTTTCAAACATGTTGGCGACGGCTGGGCAGTGACCATGCTCGGCCAGAAGATAGGCGCGCAAGGCAGGTTGGCCTAGGATCAGTGGCAATAGCCAAAGCCAAAACAGCGCAGGCGTAAGAAGCAGGCTCGCCAGCGCCACGCCGTAAACCCCCAACATGATCCGCGCTTCAAGAACTATCGCAGATTTGCGGGTTTTGGGGATATAGGGCGCATCCAACTGTCCGCGCGCATTGGCAAGAAGCGTCTTGAAATTGCCCGACCAAAAGCCCCACCCCGAGAGATATATCAGATAGGCGCTCCACGTTTCGGGGCGCCCGCCGCCTTGCAATTCGGGGTCACGCTCGGGGTCATTTGTGTAGCGGTGATGGGCGAGGTGGAAGGCACGAAACCAGCGAAATGGCAGGAACAGGATCACTCCGCAGATCGTTCCGATTGCCTCGCTCAGCCACGCCGTCGCAAACGGCGTTTGGTGCGTGCATTCATGTTCTAAGGTGAAGAGGAAGCTCAGCAACACGCCGTGGATGATCAGGACCAGCGGCCAAAGCGGCAGGGCCAACGCAATCCATGCCCCTGTTAAAATCAGTGCGCCGATATGGCCCGCAAGGTGCCTAAGCCCCGGCGCGTCAGAGCGGGCCGTTAGTTGCGCGCGGGTCTGATCGGGCAGGCTGGAGATGAGGGTTGAATGGTCCATGCCAAGCTCAAAACAACGCTTTGAAGACTTTGTCTGTGGTAATCGCGCGGGAGATGTCGAAGTCAGGCTCGGCTAGAGTGAAGCCTTCGAACTGGAACCCCGGTGACACCGTGCAGCCGACCAGCGCCCAACCCTCAGGTGCGGAGGCCGCTTGCCAATGGTCTTTGGGCACAATGATCTGCGGGTTTTCGCCGCCCAAAACATCTGGCCCCAAGATGTGGTCAACCGCAGGGCCCGCTTCATCTGCGCTGAGCGACAAGGTCAGCGGCGTGCCTGCGTAGAAATGCCAGATCTCAACCGCATCGACCTTATGCCAGTGGCTGCGCTCTCCTGCTTTGAGCAGGAAATAGATGCAGGTGCCATGCGGGCGGGCCTCGGCGCTGTCATCGATCCAAGTCTGACGATACCAGCCGCCTTCGGGATGGGGCGCGAGGCCAAGGCGCTCGATCAACGCGTCCGGATCGCTCATAGCTTGCTCGCCAGGTCAATAAAGTCGGAGGCCACCACGTCCCAATCACCTGTCGGCGTCAGATCAGTGCTTTGCGCAGGGCCATATTCTGTCGGGCGCGCGACGAATGCAGTGCGGAGCCCTGCGTCTTTTGCCGCCTCCAGATCGTCATTATGGGCCGCAACCATCGTGACTTGCGCAGGCGGCAGGCCCAAAGCGGCGCAGCTTTTGAGATAGACGTCGCGCTTGGGCTTATAGTCGCGCGCAAGCTCGGCGCCCGCGATGCAATCCCATGGAAATTTGGCGTAGCGCGCAAGACGCGTCATGAGTGCGACCGAGCCGTTAGAGCAAGGCGCGATCAGATGGCTTTGGCGCAAGCTGTTCAATCCCTCCACCACATCCGGCCACGGGTCGAGCTTTTGCCACGCGCGGTTCAACGCCTCTGGATCAGGCGCACTGACGCCAAAGCGATCCAGCACGATATCGAGGTTCTCGCGGTGCAAGATATCAAGAGCAACATAGCCGCGTCCGCCATCCCGAATGCGTTCCATCGCCGGTTGATATTCGCCGCGCCACGCATCGGCGAAGGCGAGGGCGTCTGCCTCTGGCAGCACGTTCGCGACCTCTCGTGCGACGGAGTTGCGCCAATCGACGCAAGTTCCGAACACATCAAAGATCGCGGCGCGGCGCATGGCCTAGCCTTTCAGAATAGAGCTGCCCGCATATTGCGCCGTCTCGCCCAGCATCTCGTCGATGCGGATCAGCTGGTTGTATTTCGCCAACCGGTCAGAGCGCGACAGCGAGCCGGTTTTGATCTGGCCGCAATTCGTCGCGACCGCAAGATCGGCGATTGTGGCGTCCTCGGTCTCGCCCGAGCGGTGGCTCATCACATTGGTAAAGCCCGCGCGATGCGCCATGTCGACGGCGCGCAAAGTCTCGGTCAGCGTGCCGATCTGGTTGACTTTGACCAGCATCGAATTGGCTGACTTTTGCGCAATGCCATCGGCCAGACGGGCAGGGTTGGTCACGAAAAGATCGTCGCCCACCAGCTGGATTTTGTCGCCCAAGGCGGCGGTCAATGCGGCCCAGCCGTCCCAATCATCTTCGCTCATCCCGTCTTCAATCGAGATGATCGGATAATCCGCGACCAGCGCCTGCAGGTAGTCTACATTCTCTTGCGAGGACAGCTTCTTGCCTTCGCCCTTCATGTCATAGACGCCGTCTTTGTAGTATTCCGTCGCGGCGCAATCGAGCGCTAGATAGATCTCTTTGCCCGGCTTGAAGCCTGCCTTCTCGATGGACTTCAAAATGAAATCAAGCGCTTCGCGGCTAGAGCTGATGTTGGGCGCAAAGCCACCCTCATCGCCGATACCGGTGGAATAGCCGCCCGCAGAGAGCTCTTTTTTCAAGGTATGAAACACTTCCGCACCCATGCGGATCGCCTCGCGGATATTGTCTGCGGCGACCGGCATGATCATGAATTCCTGAATGTCGATCGGGTTGTCGGCATGCTCGCCGCCATTGATGAT
>CAZCEW010000066.1:0-14595 GCA_964497775.1 uncultured Rhodobacterales bacterium | reverse complement strand
GCAGGCAAAGCGATTGCCACCATCGAGCCGTCGATAAAACCCAGCGACGAGGCAAGAATTGCGGAAATCAGAATATATTTGCGTGCCTCAGGGGCACATAATGCCTCAGGCCCCGTTCCCGATTGGATCGGGGCCGATATGTCAGTCATTAAATTTAGCTTTTAGCGGCTTCAGTTTTTGCAGTCTCTGTCTTGGGTGCCGAAGAAACAGCCGCTTTCGCGGCGGCACCTGTGTTCAATGGGTCGTCTTGACGTTGTACCGAGCCTTCAAAATGCGCGCCCGACTCAATTGCTATCGTCTTATGGATAATGTCGCCTTCCACACGGGCTGTCGAGGTAAGGCGAACCTTAAGTCCGCGCACCCGTCCGATGACGCGGCCATTGACGACAACATCGTCGGCAATGATCTCACCTTTGATCACAGCTGTCTCGCCGATGGTCAAGAGATGGGCGCGAATATCGCCCTCGACCTTGCCTTCAACTTGAATGTCGCCGGTGGTTTTCAGGTTGCCAGTGATCGTCAGATCGGTCGAAAGCGTGGAAGGCGGGGATTTGGGACGTGGGGCGGAGGCCGCGAAATCCGGCTTTGCCGCTTTGCCTGTCGAGCTTGCCGCAGCATCACCGTCGCCGCCAGCGCTTGACCCGGTCTCATTGATTTTGCTCTTAGAAAACATCGCGTCCTGCCTTGATATATGTCATCGGGTTCACCGCGTTGCCGCCGATGCGGACTTCGTAGTGAAGATGGGTGCCGGTCACTCGGCCAGTGGCTCCCATATCACTTATCCGGTCCCCGCGCGAGACCCTTTGGCCAACCTTCACGCGAATTTTCGAGTTATGCGCGTATCTCGTCTCAATGCCAAAGGCGTGTTTGATCTTAACGAGTTTGCCATATCCCGACTGCCATCCGGCATGGGTCACAACACCGTCCGCGGTGGCGTAGATGGCTGTTCCGGGCGCGCCTGCGAAATCAACGCCCGAATGCATCCGGCGCCCTGCGCCTTTGGGATCCTTGCGGTAGCCAAAGGGTGAGGTGAAGCGAAAGGCGGCTTTGACGGGCATAGCCACAGGTGTTTTATCGGCTGCGATGCGGAACAGGTTGATCCGGTCGAGTTCTTTGAGCAGGCGATTGGCGCGCTGCGAGGTTGGATCAGGAACGGCCGCTCCGCCACTTGTCGACATTGTGGTCGCAATGAGCGGGCCGCCTTGGCCGGAATAGCCGCGACGGACTTGCTCCAGAATGCTGTCTGTTGGCATGCCTGCGGCGCGGAACATTTTATCGAGCGGCTCTAGCGAGACGGTGACGGCCTCTTCCAGACGCGTGAAAATCTGATCGTTGCGGTCTTCGTTGATCTTCAGCGTGAAGCGGAGATCTTCTGCGGCGGCTTCCGCCTCGGAGGCCAGTTCGGCCATCTTGTCGCGCTCGGCTGCTGTTTTCTCCAGCGCCAAGGCCAGAAAATCGACCGATCCGTCGAGCGTCTTGGCGCGGGCCAGAACAGGGGCGTCATCGGCTTGCTCGGCCTCAAGACGGGCCAGAGCGGTCTGCGTTTCTGCGCGCGCCTCATCACGTTCTTTGATCGTGCGGCGCAGGGTCTTTTGGATGACCTCGATGCCGGTTTCCATCTCGGTGCGACCATCTTCTGAGGCCAGCAGCGACGATTGCATTTTGGAGATTTGTTGCAGCGCTTCGCTGAAACGGTTTTGGGCTGCGGCGGCCTCGGAGGCGCGGTTGTCGCGCTCGTCGGACAAGGCGTTCAGGCGCGCCTCGTAGATCGCGCGTTCGCGCTGCGCTTGCTCGCGCGCATTGCCCGAACTGATCGCGTCCATCAAGAAGATCGCCGTGACCACAACGGTCCAGGCCAGCACGACCGACATCCCGCCCAAGACAGCTGCGATTGTGGTCGGACGTAGGCGGATGAACCGCGTGCCCTGATCGGATTTCAAGAAAAGGCGTTGTTCTGGCAGCTTTCGCTCCAACGCCGCGTTCAATTTGTCAAACAGCCGTGTTCTCACCGGTCTATGGCCCCGTTTTGTCCCTAATCCCTGACTTTCGGTCACGGCCCCCCAGCCGCCCTAAGCCCTCTGTGCTTACTTTGGCGCCAAACCCGGTGCAATAACTTTGGCTCAAGCTGCCGCGATCTGCGTATCATCCGCCTGCAATGAGCGAAAACCTGCCGATCATGAAATAATTTGTGAGAGCAAGACCTTACGTCAAGGCGGCGGGCATATCGACCAGCGGCCAGTAGAAATCGGGTGCGATGCCAGCCTCGGCGCGTTTTTCGTCATTGAAGGGCGGCTTGAGCGGGCCATGAAAATAGCGCCGGACCAGATCGTGAAAAACAGGTTTCGGGTCGAGGTTTTCGCGCCCGCACAGAAAGTGGAACCATTTCGAGCCGTAAGCCACATGAGAGACCTCGTCGGCATAGATCACTTCCAACGCCTCTAGGGTTTTTAAGTCTTTGGCCTGCTTGAATATTTTCATCATGCCGGGCGTCACATCGAGACCGCGCGCCTCAAGTACCATCGGCACGACGGCGAGCCGGCCCATGATGTCTTGCGCCGTGTCTTCCGCGGAGCGCCACATGCCCGCATGAGCCGCAAGCGCGCCGTAATGGCTGTCATGCGCTTTAAGGCAGTCGCTTAACAGATTGAAATGTTTTGATTCATCATCCGCCGCCTTAACCCAGTCGTCATAGAACCCCATCGGAAATTCGATATCGGGGAAGCGCGCGATGATGTCCCAATGCAGATCGACGGCGTTGAGTTCAATATGCGCAATGGCATGTAGCATCGCGATGCGGCCCTCTTGCGTGCCGGGCTTGCGGTGCGGCACGTCGCGCGGGTCAAGCAATTGCGGATGCGCAGGTCGCGCGGGCTGCATGGGGGGCGTTACGCGACCGAGCTCGATCACCTCGCCCGCTTCACGCGCGGCGCGCCACTGGGAGGCATAGCTGCGCGAGAGCGCCGTCTTTTCATGCGCATCGGCGCAATTCAAAACGCCCAGGGCCATCTCGCGCAGGCTAAGCGTCACAGCGATTTCACGACGTCCAAAAGCTCTTCCACATGGCCCGGCACCCGCACTTTGCGCCATTCGCGCAAAAGGTTGCCCGAGCCGTCGATCAGGAAGGTCGAGCGCTCGATCCCCATATAGGTTTTGCCATACATGCTTTTCTCTTTCCAAACCCCGTATCGTTCGCACGTGTCGGACGATTCATCGGAGGCCAAAATGATGCTGATGCTGTGTTTGTCGCGAAACTTGTCATGTTTGGCCACGCTGTCTTTGGAAATGCCGACAATCTCGACGCCAGCTTCCATGAATGCGGCCATATGTTCGGAAAAGCCAATTGCCTGTTTCGTGCAGCCTGCCGTGTCGTCTTTCGGGTAGAAATACACGACCACCGCCTTTGGACGCAGAGATGACAGCGAGATCGCACCTCCACCATCGCGAGGAAGATCGAAATCAGGCGCGGGCGAGCCAATGGTCAACATGACAGAAAAGTTCCCTTTGAATGTTCAGCTATATGTCGCAAACTAGGGTGCCGATCGAAAAGATAAAGCGCGTATCAAACAAGACCGCGTATGGCAGGGCAAAAAGGGCTAAATGTCACACCTACCCGAAGCTGAAACGACAAAAACGCCTGACGCGCCTGCGCGCAAAAAGGGGCGCAAACGCAAGGCTGCGCTTTATTTCAGTGAGTTCGTTTTGGGCGTCGTCGTGTTGGTTGTTATATTGGCCGTGGTGGCGATGCTTGGTCGCAGCGTTGATCTGCCAGACTGGGTCGTCGAGAAGGTCGAGACGCGGATGAATGCCCGGCTGGCGGGCGAACGCATTGATCTGGGCGGCATTGCTGTGGGGCTGCGCGACGGGGCCTATCGCCCGACGATTGATCTGCTGGATGTGTCGCTGATCTCAAGCGGCGACGCGACCGTTTTGGAACTGCCACGCCTGCGCACCAAGCTTGATACATCCGAGCTGCTTTTGGGCCGTGTCGCGCCCGAGACATTGGAGCTAAGCGGGACCGAGCTGCTGCTGGAGCGTGATGAGGCGGGCCAGATCGTCTTTGCACTGGGCGGTGAGTTGTCTGACGGCATGCAGCGGATGGGCAGTTTTTCCGACGCGCTGGCGCAGATTGATACGTTCTTTGAAGCGTCTATGCTGCGCGAGCTCGAAGAGATCACCGCCACCGGGCTGTCGCTACAATTGACGGATCGGCGCAATGGCGAGGTGATTGCGGTGCGTGATGGCACGCTCAAGCTGACAAATCGTCCCGGCAGCCTGACCATGAATGTCAATTTCGATCTTGATGTTGCGGGCGCCGAGCCTGCGGCGCTGTTCTTTTCAGCAGATAAGGCGAAAGGCGCGCGAGGTGGGCGGTTAGTCGCGAAATTTTCCAACCTCAACACACGGGTTCTGGCAGGCCAGGTTGGCGCGCTGACCTTGTTGGAAATTCTTGATGCCCCTGTTGCAGGCGCTTTGACGGCCGAGATTGATGAGGAAGGCCGCGTGGCATCACTGGCCGGAACGCTTGATATCTCGGCGGGCGTGCTGCGTCCGGCAGAGCAGGCCAAGCCGCTCAGTTTTAACTCCGCGCGCACATATGTGCGCTACGACAAAGCGACCGAGCGGGTCTATCTTGATGAGCTGTCACTTGACGCGCCAGAGCTGCGTTTGAGGGCCGTGGGCCACACGGATCTGCTGGATTTCGAAGCGGGTGTGCCGCAGGCGATCCTCGGGCAAATCCGGCTGACAGATGTGAAGCTCGACCCCGAAGGCATTTTTGAGAACCCGGTAAGCTTCGCCAAGGGCGCGCTTGATCTGCGCTACAAAACGGAAGATTTGCGCATGGATGTTGGCCAATTGGTGCTGACCGATCAAGGGGCCACCATTGTTGCGCAAGGCCATGTCGAAGTAGGAGAGCAGGGCTGGGAAGCCGCGCTCGATGCCAATATCGGGTCGATCACGCAAGATCGTCTTTTGGCGCTTTGGCCTGTGTCAGCCGTTGATAAAACGCGCGGCTGGCTGACCAGCAATATCCGCGCAGGTCAGTTAAAAAACGCAGCCGCCGCGTTGCGTCTTGAGCCCGGCGCGCCGCTCAATTCCTCTGTCACCTTTGATTTTGAAGATGCGGAAGTGCGCTACATGAAGACGCTGCCCGTTATCCAAGGCGGGCGGGGCTATGTCTCTATCCTCAAGAACCAATTCGTGCTGGCGCTGCATGACGGCAAGGTGACGGCGCCTAAAGGGGGCGATCTGAGTGCGGCCGGATCAGTGATGAAGATTGAGGACGTCTCGAAAGCGCCGGCACTGGCAGACATCGAGATCAAAGCGCGCGGACCTTTGCGCGCCGCACTGTCATTGCTCGATGAGGAGCCTTTTCAATTCCTATCCAAATCCGATCTGGGGACTGATATCGCAACGGGCCGCGCCGAGATTTCGGCTCAGCTGACATTGCCATTGATTGAGAAAATGGAGCTTGACGATATCGGCTATCAGGTCCGCGCCAACTTGCTCGATTTGCGATCTGAAAAGCTGGTTGAAGGCCGCGCTCTAAGTTCTGATCTAATGCGCTTGCGTGCAGGCGGCGGGGAGTTGTCGATTGCAGGCAAAAGCGAGATTGACGGCGTGCCGTTAGACATCACTTGGGCGCGCCCCATTGGGCCGGAAAGTGGCACAGCCTCCAAAGTGTCGGGCCAGATAGAGCTGTCGCCGCGCATGTTGCAGGCCTTCAATATCAACCTGCCCGATGGCAGTGTCACGGGCCAAGGCTGGGCCGATATCGACATTGCACTAGAGAAAGGCGTGGCCCCTGACGCGACGATACGCTCCAACCTAGAAGGGGTCGGGCTGAAGATCGCGGCGCTTGATTGGAGCAAGCCGCAAGGCACTACGGGTGATCTTCGCGCGCGCATCCGGCTGGGCGAGCGGCCCGAGGTGAACTCGATCACGCTGTCCGCGGCAGGCTTGGATGCGACAGGATCGGTCTCGATCAAGTCTGAGGGTGGGTTAGACCGCGCGATCTTCGCGCCTTTGAAGGTCGGTAACCGCTTGAACTCGCGCGTTGAGGTTGTGGGTCGTGGGGCGGGCCAGCAAGTACAAATCCTCATCCGCGGCGGCACGATTGATATTCGCAAATTTGGCGTCACCGATGGCGGGGGCAGTGGCAGAGGGAGCGGGCCTCCGCTTGATCTGGCGCTGGATCGGTTGATCATCACCGACGGGATTTCGCTGAGCAAATTTAAAGGCCAGTTCAAGAATGAGCGCGGGTTAGATGGCGTGTTTCAGGGAAACGTGAATGGTCAGGTGGGCGTGAATGGCGTGGTTGTGCCAACTGCCAATGGGCCTGCTTTTCGGATCACCTCGAAGAACGGCGGCGCGGTGTTGAAGGCTTCGGGCATTTTGAAAACGGCCAATGGCGGGGCGATGACATTGACGATGCAGCCCAATGGCAAGCCGGGGCAATTGGACGGCACGCTCAAGATCACCAATGCGCGGGTCAAGAAAGCGCCTGCTTTGGCCGATCTGTTATCGGCGCTTAGCGTGATTGGCCTGTTGGAGCAGTTGTCAGGGGATGGCATCTTGTTTGGCCAGACGGAGGCGAATTTTCTGCTGACACCCAAAGGCGTGCGGCTGAAAAGCTCTTCTGCAGTGGGTCCGTCGATGGGGATCACGATGGAAGGGATCTACAACACCGAACAAGGGCGACTTGATATGCAAGGCGTTGTGTCGCCGATCTATGCGGTAAACGGTATTTTCGGCGCGATTTTCTCGCCGCGCAAGGGCGAGGGCCTGTTGGGGTTCAACTACAAACTGCGCGGTGATGTGGCGCAGCCAAAGGTGCAAGTTAACCCTCTGTCGATCTTTACGCCGGGGATATTCCGAGAGATATTCCGCCAGCCTCCACCACGCCTGAGCCAGTAATGAAGCTAGATGATTTCGATTTCGATCTGCCCGAGCGGCTGATCGCAACCCGCCCTGCGCGCCCGCGCACGGCCTCAAAGCTTCTGGTCAGCGATGGCGGCGACATCGCGGATGCAACCGTCAGCGACTTGCCGCAATTTCTGCGCCCGGGCGATTTGCTGGTGCTCAACGACACCAAAGTGATCCCTGCGCGCTTGCGTGGCGTGCGGCGCAGGGACGGCAATGAGGCGGCGATGGAGGTAACGCTTCTCGCTCCTAACCACCTCGGCAATTGGCTGGCGCTGATCAAGCCGTTGCGCAAGCTGCGTGATGGGGAACGGATCAACTTTGACGCAGGGCTCGAGGCGGAGATGATCGCGCGCGCAGATGGCCAGGCCGAGCTCCGCTTTAATCTGACAGGCGCGGAATTTGACGCGGCCTTGAGTGAGGCGGGCGAGATGCCTCTGCCGCCTTATATCGCCGGAAAACGCGCAGCAGATGCGCAAGACAAGACCGATTATCAAACCGTCTTTGCTAAGACCCCGGGCGCTGTTGCAGCCCCAACTGCGTCTTTGCATTTCGATCCTGAACTGCTGGACCGGATCGCCGGGATCGGCGTCGAGTTTGCCCATGTCACACTTCATGTCGGCGCAGGCACGTTTCTGCCCGTTAAGGTCGATGATGTGAAAACCCATAAGATGCATGCCGAATGGGGCCATGTGAGCGAAGCGGCTGCCGCCAAGATCAATGCCACCAAAGCTGCGGGAGGGCGGGTGATCCCTGTGGGCACGACCGCGCTGCGTTTGATCGAATCTGCGGCGCGCGCCAAAGGCGAGATCGCGCCTTGGACAGGAGAGACGGATATTTTCATCTACCCCGGTTTCGAGTTCAAACTGACCGACGCCTTGATGACCAATTTCCATCTGCCGAAATCGACGCTGATGATGCTGGTCTCCGCCCTGATCGGACAAGCCCGTGTGCGCGAGGTTTATGCACATGCGATCGCGCAGGACTACCGCTTCTTTTCCTATGGCGATGCCTCCTTTTTGATCCCTTAATCTGTTTGCGACGAAAAAGGGTCGCTCTGGGCTGGAAATTCGTGCTGCGCGGGCGCAATGCTTGGGCAGGCTTAAGTGAAAGAATCTCCGATGCTCAAAGTCTTTTCAAATTCATGGGCGCTGCTACTGGGCATGTTGTTTCTGATGATCGGGAACGGTTTGCAAGGCACGCTGATCGGTGTGCGCGGCGGGATTGAAGGGTTTTCGACCTTCGATCTGTCCTTGATCACATCTGCCTATTTTGTGGGCTTTCTGGGCGGCTCAAGGCTGACACCTGAGGCTATTCGCAGGGTCGGGCATGTCAGGGTCTTCGCGGCACTCGGCTCTTTGATTTCGGCTGTGCTGATCCTTTATCCCGCAATCACCTATCCTTGGGCGTGGATCTTGCTGCGCGTGGCCATCGGGTTCGGGTTTTCGGGCGTCTACGTGACGGCGGAAAGCTGGCTCAACAATTCGACCAGTAACGAGACGCGCGGGCAGACCCTGTCGCTTTATATGATCGTGCAGATGGCGGGGATAGTGGCGGCGCAAGGATTGCTCAACGTGGCCGATCCGGGCGGGTATATGCTGTTCATTATCCCTTCCGTGCTGGTGTCTTTGTCATTTGCGCCGATTTTACTCTCGGTCGTGCCGACGCCCGCATTCGAGACGACCAAGCAGATGAGCCTCAAAGAGCTTTATGACAAATCGCCCTTGGGCTTTGTCGGGATGATCTTGCTAGGTGCGGTCTTCTCGGCGCAGTTTGGCATGTCTTCGGTCTATGCGGTGCAAATCGGGCTGAGCGTCGGGCAAATCTCGATCTTCGTCTCGGCGCTGTTTGTGGGCGCGATGGTGCTGCAATATCCCATTGGATGGGTGTCAGACCGGATGGATCGCCGCTTGCTGATTTTGATCGTGGCAGCGCTTGGGGCAGGGGCCAGTTTGATGGGGCTTCTATTTGGTACGAATTTCTACGCGCTTCTGACAGCGGGCTTCTTGCTGGGAGGCATGACAAACCCGCTTTATTCGCTGCTCATCGCCTATACGAACGACTATCTGGAGGTCGATGAAATGGCCGCAGCCTCGGGCGGGTTGATCTTCGTCAACGGGTTGGGTGCTATTGCCGGACCTTTGGTGGTCGGGTGGATCATGACGCAATTTGGCGCGCCGTGGTTTTGGGGGGTGATCATGTTGGTGCTTCTCACAATGGTGGGCTACGCGGCCTTCCGGATGACGCAACGCTCCTCGGCCTATGCTGAAGAAGACGACTATGACGCGGTGCCTTACGCCACGATCACGCCGGGCTCGACTGTTGTCGCCTTTGAGGCGGCGCAGGAATACTACGTCGAGGCGGCCGAAGAGATGGCCGAAGATGATACCCCAAACCCCGATAAGGATTAGTTTTTTCTTGCTATATGTGGCGTCCTTTGTAACGCTTTCGGCACGGGTTTGGGGCAGGCGACGTAACGGGAGGAAGTGGCCATGGCGACACCTGAGGAGGTTCTGGCCTTTTGGCTTGACGAGATCGGACCGAAAGGTTGGTACGAGGGTGGTGAGGCTCTTGATGCCCAGATCCGAGACCGGTTCGAACCTGTCTGGCAGCAAGCGTTTGAGGGCGCGCTGTCGCTTTGGCTGACTTACCCCAGCGGCTCTTTGGCCTATCTTATCGTCACCGATCAGTTCTCGCGCAATATGTTTCGCGGCACACCAAAGGCGTTTGCGACTGATCGCGCCGCATTGGCGGTTGCGAAAGCCGCAGTTCTGAAAGAATGGGATATGCGCATCGACGAGCCTGCGCGGCAGTTTTTCTATCTGCCGATGATGCATTCTGAAAGCATCACAGATCAGGAACGCTGTATCAGGCTGTTTATGACCCGTATGCCAAAGACGGGCGAGTCCAACCTTCTCCACGCCAAAGCGCATCGCGAAGTCATTCGCAAATTTGGCCGCTTTCCGTTTCGAAACGAGGCGTTGAGCCGTAAACCCACAGGCGCAGAGAGCGACTTTCTGTCTGAGGGCGGCTACCGTGCGACGGTTGAAGCCCTTCAAAAGGCAGGGTAAATCGGCGTTTTACCCCTTGCGACATTGTTGCGCGGCCATGCTCAATTGATGCGTACAAAAAACTAGTTTAATACTAAACTAAATTCGCTCAGGAGTATTCGACATGGCTGCAAAATCCTTTGATCTGATTGTAATCGGCGCAGGCCCAGGGGGCTACGTGGCTGCAATCCGGGGTGCCCAGCTAGGTTTGAATGTCGCAATCGTAGAACGTGAGCATATGGGCGGGATTTGTCTCAACTGGGGCTGTATCCCGACCAAGGCGATGCTGCGATCCTCGGAAGTCTTTCATCTGATGCACCGGGCCAAAGAGTTCGGATTGAAAGCCACAGGCGTGGATTATGATCTCGACGCTGTCGTCAAACGCTCGCGCGGGGTTGCGGGGCAATTGTCCGGCGGGATCGGGCATTTGATGAAGAAGAACAAAATCACCACGGTGATGGGCGAGGCGACAATTCCTGCCAAGGGCAAAGTCTCGGTCAAGACCGAGAAGGGTGTTGAAGAGCTGACAGCCAAGAACATCGTTCTGGCCACCGGCGCGCGGGCGCGCGATTTGCCGGGGCTTGAAGCCGATGGCGACCGCGTTTGGATGTATAAACACGCGCTGACGCCGAAACATATGCCGAAGAAATTGCTTGTGATCGGCTCGGGCGCAATCGGGATCGAGTTTGCGAGTTTCTATAACACTCTGGGCGCGGAGACGACTGTCGTTGAAGTGATGGACCGGATCTTGCCTGTTGAGGACGCCGAGATTTCAACCTTCGCCAAGAAGTCTTTCGAGAAGCAAGGCATGAAGATCATGGAGAAATCCGTGGTCAAGCAGCTCGACCGCGCCAAAGACAAGGTGACGGCGCATATCGAGAGCAAGGGCAAGGTGGAGAAGGTCGAATTTGACACTGTCATTTCTGCCGTGGGCATTGTGGGCAATGTCGAGGGCTTGGGGCTTGAGGCGCTGGGCGTGAAGATCGACCGGACCCATGTTGTTGTAGATGAATACTGTCGCACAGGCGTCGATGGGCTGTTTGCAATTGGTGACATCGCCGGCGCGCCATGGCTTGCACATAAAGCGAGCCATGAAGGCGTGATGGTAGCCGAGCTGATCTCTGGGGGCCATCCGCATCCTGTACGTCCTGAAGCGATTGCGGGTTGTACCTATTGTCACCCTCAGATCGCCTCTGTTGGGATGACCGAAGCCAAGGCGAAAGAGGCGGGGCTTGATATCAAAGTCGGCCGCTTTCCGTTTATCGGCAATGGCAAAGCCATCGCTTTGGGTGAGCCTGAGGGCCTGATCAAGACGATTTTCGATGCCAAAACCGGCGAGCTTCTGGGCGCACATATGGTGGGCGCGGAAGTGACCGAGCTGATCCAAGGCTATGTCGTGGGCCGCGCGCTGGAGACTACGGAAGAAGACCTGATGAACACAGTCTTCCCGCATCCGACCTTGTCAGAGATGATGCATGAAAGCGTCTTGGACGCCTATGGGCGCGCGATCCACTTCTAGTGTGATCTGAATGTGTGGCTGCGCCACGCGCTATTTTTCTTAGATGGTAGGGGGCTCTGCCCCCTGAGCCGCGCTTTGCGCGTCACCCCCGAGGTTATTTTGGGACAATGAAGTCATTGGTCGGTTCGCGCTGGTTTAAAATAAACCTGTGGATGTTCGCTCAATGTTCCGTATATTGGTTGGACGCCCCTGCGCATTGGATTATGTGTAGCGGGTCGCAATCCGGGGTGGATCAGAATGGCCGAGCTAAAATTCATCGAAGTGCGTGGCGCGCGCGAGCATAATCTCAAATCAATCGACGTTGATATTCCGCGCGATCAGTTGGTGGTGATCACCGGGTTGTCGGGGTCGGGCAAGTCCTCGCTGGCATTTGATACGATCTATGCCGAAGGGCAGCGGCGCTATGTTGAATCGCTCAGTGCCTATGCGCGGCAGTTCCTTGATATGATGGAAAAGCCGGATGTGGATCACATCTCTGGGCTGAGCCCAGCGATTTCGATTGAGCAGAAGACGACCTCGAAGAACCCGCGCTCGACCGTGGGGACTGTGACCGAGATTTACGACTATATGCGGCTTTTATTTGCCCGCGTTGGAACACCCTATAGCCCCGAGACCGGCAAGCCGATTGAGGCGCAGCAGGTTCAGGATATGGTGGACCGGGTGATGGCAATGGAGGAGGGCACGCGCGGCTATCTTCTGGCGCCGATTGTGCGCGACCGCAAAGGTGAATACCGCAAGGAATTCATGGAGTTGGCCAAGCAGGGCTTCCAGCGCGTCAAAGTTGATGGAGAGTTCTATGAGCTCGACAGCCCGCCGGAATTGGACAAGAAATTCCGCCATGACATTGATGTGGTTGTGGACCGGATTGTCGTGCGCGAGGGCTTAGAGACGCGGCTGGCCGATAGTTTCCGCACTGCGCTTGATCTGGCCGATGGCATCACCATTCTCGAGACCGCGCCGAAAGAGGGCGAGCCGGAGCGGATCACGTTTTCCGAGAAATTTGCCTGCCCGGTTTCTGGCTTCACCATCCCCGAGATCGAGCCGCGGCTGTTTTCGTTCAACGCACCATTTGGCGCTTGTCCGCAATGTGACGGGTTGGGCGTGGAGTTGTTCTTTGACGAGCGGCTGGTTGTTCCTGATCAGACTTTGAAGCTTTACGATGGGGCGCTCGCGCCGTGGCGCAAAGGGAAATCGCCGTATTTTCTGCAAACGATTGAGGCCATTGCCAAGCATTACGAATTTGACAAGAACACGCCGTGGAAGGATTTGCCGGCCCATGTGAAGCAAGTGTTTCTTTATGGCAGCCACGAGGATGAAATTCCGTTTCGCTATGATGAAGGCGGGCGCGTCTATGAGGTGACGCGGGTTTTTGAAGGCGTGATCCCGAATATGGAACGGCGCTACCGTGAGACCGACAGCAATTGGATCCGCGAAGAATTCGAGCGCTACCAGAACAACCGCTCTTGTGGTGCCTGTGAGGGGTATCGTTTGAAGCCGGAGGCTTTGGCGGTGAAGATCGGCGCTGCTCTGGATGGGCCGGAGGCGCTTTTGCATGTGGGTCAGATCGTGCAGATGTCGATCCGCGAGGCGTTTGATTGGTGCGAGAGCGTGCCGAAGTCGTTGACCAAGCAGAAAAACGAGATCGCAGGCGCTATTTTGAAAGAGATCCGGGAGCGGCTTGGGTTTCTCAATAATGTCGGGCTCGAATATCTGACGCTGTCGCGCAATGCAGGGACGCTTTCGGGCGGGGAGTCGCAGCGGATCCGGCTGGCCAGTCAGATCGGGTCGGGGTTGCAAGGTGTGCTCTATGTGCTTGATGAGCCGTCGATTGGGCTGCATCAGCGCGACAATGACCGCTTGCTGACGACGCTGAAAAACCTGCGCGATGCGGGCAATACGGTAATCGTGGTCGAGCATGATGAGGAGGCCATTCGCGAGGCCGATTACGTCTTTGATATCGGCCCCGGTGCCGGGGTGCATGGCGGCGAGGTTGTGGCGCATGGCACGCCTGCGGTTGTTGCGAAAAGTGGCTCGATCACGGGCGATTACCTGACGGGCGTGCGGGAAATTGCGGTGCCCTCAGAGCGGCGCAAAGGCAACAAAAAGAAGCTGTCTGTTGTCAAAGCCACGGGCAATAATCTGCAAAATGTCACGGCTGATTTCCCGCTTGGGAAATTCGTTTGCGTCACGGGCGTGTCGGGCGGCGGCAAGTCGACTTTGACGATTGAGACCCTGTTTAAGACCGCCTCGATGACGTTGAACGGCGCGCGCCAGACGCCTGCGCCTTGCGAGACGATCAAGGGGCTGGAACATCTCGATAAGGTCATTGATATCGACCAGCGTCCGATCGGGCGCACGCCGCGCTCGAACCCGGCGACTTATACCGGCGCGTTCACTCCGATCCGGGACTGGTTTGCGGGGCTTCCGGAAGCGAAAACAAGGGGATACAAGCCGGGCCGCTTTAGCTTCAACGTCAAGGGCGGGCGCTGTGAGGCGTGCCAAGGTGACGGGGTCATCAAGATCGAGATGCACTTCCTGCCCGACGTCTATGTGGAATGTGAAACCTGCAAGGGCGCGCGGTACAATCGCGAGACTTTGGAGGTCAAATTCAAAGGCAAATCGATTGCGGATGTGTTGAACATGACCGTCGAGGATGCGCAGGATTTCTTCAAAGCCGTGCCGTCCATTCGTGAGAAGATGGACGCTTTGATGCGGGTGGGCTTGGGCTATATCAAGGTCGGCCAGCAAGCTACAACTCTGTCGGGCGGTGAAGCGCAGCGGGTGAAGTTGAGCAAAGAGCTGGCCAAAAGATCGACGGGCCGCACGCTTTATATTCTAGATGAGCCGACGACGGGTCTGCATTTCGAAGATGTGCGTAAGCTGTTGGAAGTGCTGCATGAATTGGTCGATCAGGGCAATACGGTCATTGTGATCGAGCATAATCTGGACGTCGTCAAAACCGCCGATCATATCATTGATATTGGCCCAGAGGGTGGCGATGGAGGCGGGCAGATCGTAGCCGTAGGCACGCCCGAACAGGTGGCCGAGGTGGCAGGATCTTATACCGGACATTACCTGAAGGATATGCTGGGGGTGAAGAAGCCG
>CAZCEW010000065.1:8157-14673 GCA_964497775.1 uncultured Rhodobacterales bacterium | reverse complement strand
TCGCGGCCCTTCTTGATCAGCGCGGCCGTGCCATCCCAATGGCCACGCGTCTGCGCACCCTTCAAGCTCCGGTCATGCATGCCGTAGAGATTTGTGAAAATCCGGTCTTTATCTGCCAGCATCCGCTTTCAGCCTTCTTTAGTCGTCCTGACGCGCGCGCCAGATGAAAAATGCACTTACCAGCGCCCAGCCAAAAATGGCCAAGGCTGCAAGATCGAAGAACCCCAAGACGCGGTATGACCAACCGTATTGGGCTCCGATCAATTGGAGCACGAGATAGATAAACCCTGTGGCCGCCGTGATCAGTGCGATCACCTTTCCGCGCGGCTGAGAGCTTGGCTTACCTTCGTGCCCCAACGTCTTTTACCTCTAGTACACGCCGCCCTTGTCGACGCGTTTCGAGAACTCAGTCGCCCCGCCTTTGGCAAGGATCTTGGCCTGTTTGACCCATTCGTCACGGCTCACACGGCCATTGAAGCCTTCGAGGTTGTCATCAACCCACTCGACTTCCTTTTTGCGCCAGGACGCGACTTGGTCGAAATGGTAGATGCCCATTTTGTGGAGCATGTTTTCCATTTTAGGACCCACACCTTTGATCTGCTTGAGATCATCAGGCCCACCAGCGCGTGCCTTCTTCAACAGCTCTGGCTTGCCATCCGCAGCCACGGGCTTGCGTGCTGCCGCCGCTTTGGCTTTCGGAGCCGCTTTGGGCTTAGCCGCTGCTTTGGGCTTTGGTGCCGCCTTAGGCTTGGCCGCCGCTTTAGGTTTGGAGGCCACGGCCTTCGGCTTGGCTGCCGCTTTTGGTTTTGGTGCGGCCTTTGGCTTCGGCGCAGCTTTCGGCTTAGCTGCGGCAACATTTGCCGCGCGCGCCGGAGTGGCGCTTGCAGCTGCCGCTGCGGCGGTTGCTGCTGTGCCTGCACCGACCGCGGCTGACGTGCTTGCGGACGAGACGTTGGACGCCGCGCTCGAGCTTGCGTTCAAACCGGAGCGCGAGCTGTCAATTGTCGCCTCACCTGCGGCCGGAAGGCCCCGGCAGAACGCCCATGTCAAAAACAGACCGCCCAGCACGAAGGCCAGCAGTCCGAAGAAGGCGGCTGCAACGAATTGGTAATCTGCCAGCATCATCAGCAAAGCGGCAATCAGTACACCGCCCAGCAACGCGATCAGCCAGCAGCCAAAGGCGCATGTCAGTCCCGAGGATTCATTGTTGTTCATTATTCTTCTCCCTGTCCATTCTCTCTTTGTTTAGTAAACGCCGCCTTTTTTGGCGCGGCTTGAGAATTCCGTTGTCCCGCCCTTGGCGAGGATTTTGGCCTGCTTGACCCATTCGTCACGACTGACCCGGCCTTTGAACCCTTCGAGGTTCTCATCGACCCATTCGACTTCCTTTTTGCGCCAGGAGGCCACTTGATCAAAGTGGTACACGCCCAGCTTATGCAGCAATTTCTCCATCTTGGGCCCTACGCCTTTGATGAATTTCAAATCATCCGGCCCGCCAGCCCGTGCCTTTTTCAAAAGCTCCGGCTTGCCATCTGCGGCCACAGGTTTGACCTTGGCAGGCGCTGGCTTTTTCGCAGGTGCTTTGACCTTAGCAGGCGCCTTGGCTTTCGCAGGCGCCTTTGCTTTCGCAGGCACTTTGGCTTTCGCAGGTGCTTTAGCTTTCGCAGGTGCTTTCGACGCAGGCTTCTTGACCGCAGGCTTCGCTTTCGCGGGTTTCGCCTTGCCGCCGCCCTTGCCTTGCCAAGGTGCCAGCAAAGGCACTTCGGTGCCGTCGATCCGCTTGATCGTGTCGCCGATATCTACGGCCAATTGCGCCGAGGCGTTATATTGCGTCTTGCCACTGTCATAATCCTGCAGCGAGGTCAGGCCTTTCAAAGGCTCTGCCGCGAAGCGTCCGTTTTGTGGCCCCGGCACAGGAACCTTGCCTGCGGCCAGCTCGTCTAGGATTTCTCCCATCCGCGCGGCGGTCAGGTCTTCGTAATAGTCTTTACCGATCTGAGCCATCGGTGCATTGGCGCAAGCGCCCAGACATTCGACCTCTTCCCACGAAAACTTGCCGTCAGCGGACAGCTCATGCGGTTTGGGCGCGATCTTCTCTTGGCACACAGCCATCAAATCTTCAGCGCCACAAATCATGCAAGACGTCGTGCCACAAATCTGGATATGCGCAACAGAACCAACAGGTTGCAGTTGAAACATAAAGTAGAAAGACGCCACTTCCAGCGCCCGGATATAGGCCAGATCAAGCATCGTTGCGATATGTTCAATCGCGGGGCGTGTGAGCCAGCCCTCTTGTTCCTGCGCGCGCCACAATAGCGGAATGATCGCAGAGGCCTGACGGCCCTCGGGGTATTTCGTGATCTGAGCCTGCGCCCAAGCCTGATTGGCGGGCGTGAACGCGAATGCGTCAGGTTGGTCGTGGTAGAGACGTCTTAGCATTTACTTCTCAAACTCCTCGACGGGGATACAGGAATAACCAATAGGCGCCCCGCCCGTATTGCCGCTCGCCGCGTAATTGGCAAAAGCCGCATCGCTGACATCAATTTTGCAGATGAAAGTGCCCATCTCTTCACCTTCCAAGATAACGACGCCATCGCTGAGGTTCGCATAGCCCAACGTATCGCTAATCAGCGCGCCAAGGCTCGGTTGGTGCCCATCAGCCAAGGCCGGGCCAGTGCCTAGCACAGCAATTACCAAAATCAGCTTTCTCATCGGTCGATCTCCCCAAACACGACATCCATCGTGCCGATAATCGCGGCCACATCGGCCAGTTGGTGCCCTTTGCACATGTAGTCCATCGCTTGCAGATGCAGGAAGCCCGGCGCGCGAATTTTGGAGCGGTAGGGTTTGTTCGACCCATCCGCCACCAAATAGACGCCGAACTCGCCTTTCGGCGCTTCAACAGCGGCATAGACCTCGCCTTCGGGGACGTGGAAGCCTTCGGTATAGAGTTTGAAATGGTGGATCAAAGCCTCCATCGAGGTCTTCATCTCGCCGCGTGTCGGTGGCGTCATCTTGCCGCGCGCCATGATATCGCCTTGGCCCTCAGGTGCGCGGAGCTTTTCGATGGCTTGGCGAATAATCTTCAGCGACTGGCGCATTTCCTCCATGCGGCACAGGTAGCGATCAAAGCAATCGCCGTTCTTGCCGACAGGTATTTCGAACTCGAACTCGTCATAGCATTCATAAGGCTGCGCGCGGCGCAGATCCCACGCCATGCCGGAGCCACGCACCATCACGCCAGAAAAGCCCCAATCCAGCGCGTCTTGTTCAGTGATGATGCCGATATCCGCGTTGCGTTGTTTGAAAATCCGGTTGTCGCTCAGCAATCCGTCAATATCGGCCAGAACGCTTGGGAAGGTCGTGGTCCATTCCTCAATATCGTCGATCAGATCATCGGGCAGATCTTGGTGCACCCCGCCGGGGCGGAAATACGCTGCGTGCAGACGTGCGCCGCAGGCCCGCTC
The DNA here is from genome assembly GCA_964497775.1 of uncultured Rhodobacterales bacterium. Taxonomy (GTDB): domain Bacteria; phylum Pseudomonadota; class Alphaproteobacteria; order Rhodobacterales; family Rhodobacteraceae; genus Litoreibacter. The sequence goes on along the minus strand of CAZCEW010000065.1, from coordinate 11,206 downwards.
ATAGAAGACCATCAGCTTCTCGCGTTCCTCAAAGCCCCAAAGCGGCGGCGTCAGCGCGCCGACATCCATCGCTTGGGTGGTCACGTTGAGGATATGGTTCAGGATGCGCCCGATCTCGCAATAAAGCACGCGGATCAGCGAGGCGCGACGGGGCACAATCGTGCCTGTCAGCTTCTCAATCGCCAGACACCATGCATGCTCCTGGTTCATCGGGGCGACGTAATCGAGCCGGTCAAAGTATGGCAGGTTTTGCAGATAGGTCCGGCTTTCCATCAGCTTCTCGGTGCCGCGATGCAAAAGCCCGATATGAGGGTCACACCGCTCTACGATCTCGCCGTCCAGCTCTAGCACAAGGCGCAACACGCCGTGGGCCGCGGGGTGTTGCGGCCCGAAATTGATGTTGAAATTACGGATCTTTTGCTCGCCCGTCAGAGCGTCGTCAAACTTGCTAGAGCCGTCCATCATGATGTTCCAACCATATTCTTCTGCCATGCCGAGGGCAGATCATCGAAGCGCGCGGCAACGGCCGCATATTGTGGCGCGAGGTAGCTTTGCAACTGCGCGCGTGCCGCGTCAGGCAGAGCCATGCGCGAGCCTTCATGCACGCGGGTCTTAAAAGAAGCCGCCACATATTTGATATCTAGAAACGCGCATAGCCGCTTTATCGCCGCGTCCGAGAAGAGCCGCTCGTAGAATTCCACAAACAAGCGCTTCGCGGGGATTGCTTGGCTCAGCCGCTCCAGAATACCTGAGTAGTCAGAGCGCACGGCCAATTGCTTGGCCTCACCAGCAGTCACATTTTCAACCAGACGCGCAGCGATGCGGGCCGGGTTGCCGTCGCGCCGCTTGGCTTGGCGAGACGCATCCATGCGGATATTCGACCACAGCCGCGCCACAGGATCGCGCAGGATCAAAACGAACTTGGTCACAGGGGCAGCGTTTAGCATCCGCTCCAGCATCGAGGTCGAGACCAGCCCGTAAGACGGGGTGAAATCACCCACCAGCTTTTTGCCCTCGCACCCACCCGTTAGGAAATCGACATAAGTCGCATCATCCTCCGCGCCGCTCTCAAGATAGGCGATGTAGCGGTGCAGCGCTTTGGCGCGCACGCGCAACTCTTCAAGATCGCCACCTTCCACATCCAGCGCGCGGCGCTCTACCCGCGACAGCTCGCGCATCGCGACCTCGCGTTGATCTACATTATAGACGCCATCGAGGCGATCAAAGACGTGTAGTTCTTTGGGATAGGACATCGCGCATTCGGGATGGCTCGCCAGATAGCGATACAGCCAGCTTGTGCCAGCCTTCGTGGCACCCACGCCATAGACCACATCGAGATGTCCGGAAGCTTTGGACATTTAGCCCTTCGCCTCCCCGGATTTGTCGTCGTCTGATTTCTCGTCACCGGGCAAGATATATTGCGCGCCTTCCCATGGGCTCATGAAATCGAACTGGCGATATTCTTGCACCAAAGAGACCGGCTCATAGACGACGCGCTTTTCGGCCTCGTCATAGCGCAGCTCAACATAGCCCGTGGTCGGAAAGTCTTTGCGCAGCGGATAGCCGCGAAAGCCGTAATCCGTCAGGATACGGCGCAGGTCGGGATGGCCGGAAAACAAGATACCGAACATATCGAACACTTCACGCTCGAACCAATTGGCGGCGGGGTACGGCTCGATGATTGACGGAACCGTCTCCGTCTCGCGCACCGCCATCTTCACGCGGATGCGGTGGTTTTGGTACATTGACAAGAAGTGGTACACCACATCGAACCGCGCCTCACGCGATGGGTGATCAATCGCGGTGATATCGACCAGCGTCGAGAATTTGCAATTGCGGTCGGTCTTTAGAAACTCTGCAAAAGACACCAGCGACGACGGCGCGATATGCACGCAGAGCTCGTCATTGGCGATCTCGGTCGTCAGCACGCAATCGGGGCGTTTCAGCTCAATATGCGCAGCAAGATCTTGCAAGGACTCAGTCATCGGATGATCGTCCCTGTGCGGCGGATTTTGCGTTGCAGTTGCAAGATGCCGTAGAGCAGCGCCTCAGCCGTTGGCGGGCATCCCGGCACGTAGAGATCAACCGGCACGATGCGGTCACAGCCGCGCACGACCGAATAGCTATAGTGATAATAGCCGCCGCCATTGGCGCATGACCCCATCGAGAGCACGTAGCGCGGCTCTGGCATCTGGTCATAAACCTTGCGCAAAGCAGGTGCCATCTTGTTGGTCAAAGTCCCTGCCACGATCATCAGATCAGACTGGCGCGGGGAGGCGCGCGGCGCGGTGCCGAAGCGCTCCATATCATAGCGCGGCATCGCGGTGTGCATCATCTCAACGGCGCAGCACGCCAAACCAAAAGTCATCCAATGCAGCGAGCCGGTGCGCGCCCAATTGACAATATCCTCGGTCGAGGTGACCAGAAAGCCTTTGTCTTGCAGCTCTTGATTGATCAGCGCTGTGGCCTGCTCTTTGTCAGGTCCGGCCGTGTTCAATCCGGTAACTACTCCCATTCCAGCGCTCCCTTCTTCCACTCATAGGCAAACCCGATGGTCAGCACTGCAAGGAAGATCATCATCGACCAGAAGCCCAAAAGCCCGACATCCCCGAAGGCCACGGCCCATGGGAACAGGAAGGCGATCTCAAGATCGAAAATGATGAACAGGATCGAGACCAGGTAGAAGCGCACATCGAACTTCATGCGCGCATCGTCAAACGCGTTAAAGCCGCACTCATAGGCCGAGACTTTTTCCGGATCAGGATTGCGAACTGCCACCACAACAGCGGCAAGAATGAGGATCAGACCAAGCGCAATGGCCATCCCCAAAAATATCAAGATGGGCAGGTATTCCCGCAGAAGCTCGTCCACGTTTTTCTCCTTCACACCCGATGTCGTTGCATCAGGCTCCGTTGGCTAAGGTGATCTTTACGCGCGTGCCTCGGGAGGGTCAACCAAAGCAAGCAGCTTTTGCGGCCCTTTTGACGCAAGAAATGTTAAGGGGCTGTTAACCTGATTTTCTGCTGCAAGGAGGCCACAAGGTCTGGCG
>CAZCEW010000065.1:5430-8057 GCA_964497775.1 uncultured Rhodobacterales bacterium | reverse complement strand
CTCACTCAACCACCCAAGCCGCTTTGCGCTTCTCGAAAAACGCAGCAATCCCTTCGGCACTTTCCGCGCTCTCCCAGCGCTTGACCAAGCCATCGATGGAATGCTCGATTTCCGCCCGGCTCGGTGCCGCGCCCAAATGCAAGGCCAGCGCCTTGGCGTCGGCCACAGCCCCCGGCGCGCAGCTCAGATAGGGTGCAATCTCGGCCTCAACGGCGGCATCCAACGCGTCCGCTTCAAACGCGCGCGTCACAAGTCCCAATTCAGCGGCCTCGACACTGTCAAAGACGCGCGATGACATAAACACACGCCGCGCCATCCCCTCACCCATCCGCGCGACCACATAAGGCCCGATCGTCGAAGGGATCAGGCCCAGCTTGGTCTCGGTCAACGCGAATTTCGCGGCCCTGTCGGCGACGACAACATCGCAGACCGACATCAAGCCAATCCCGCCGCCAAAGGAATTGCCCTGCACCCGCGCGATGACAGGCTTGGGCAGATGGTTCCAGCTTTGCAACATTTCGGCCAAGGTCAGAGCGCCTGCGCGTCGCGTCGCGGCATCTGCGTCAATTTGAGAACGCATCCAGTTCAAATCCGCGCCCGCGCAAAAACTGCGCCCCGCACCGGTCAGGATCACCGCCCGCACTCGGTCATCTGCAGCCAAACGCGCCGCCGCTAAGGCCAGATCATCGATCATCTGCCCTGACATCGCATTATGCTTGTCAGGCCGGTTCAACGTCACAGTCGCAACTCCGCGCGCATCGCGCTCATGCTCAAGTGTCTCAAACATCTTTCATCCCCTTCGCCATTTCCGCCGCGCGCGCGATCACAGTCCCATCAAGCCCCGTCTCAAAGCCCAAGTCCTCGACATGGGCCAGAACGAGCTCGGTCGCGACATTGCCCGCAGCCCCCGGCGCATAGGGACACCCGCCAAGCCCGCCAACCGAGGCATCAAACACCCGCAGCCCTCGCGCTAGGCTTGCATCGATGTTTTGCAGCGCCCGCCCGCCCGTGTCATGAAAATGACCTGCCAGATGATCCGCGCTCACCACCTCCAAGACCGCCGCCAGCATCTTATCGACAGCCTCAGGACGAGCGCGCCCCAATGTGTCGCCGAGTGAGACCTCATAGCATCCCAAATCGGCCAAAGCGCTCGCGACACGCGCCACATCACCGTGATCAGTCATGCCATCGTAAGGACATTCAATCACGCAAGACACATATCCGCGCATCGGCAGTCCGTTCTCTAATGCAGCCTCAGCCACGGGCGCAAATCGCTCGAGGCTCTCGGCTATAGAGGCATTGATATTGGCCTTAGAAAATCCTTCCGAGGCTGACGCAAAAATCGCCACCTCTGACGCCCCCGCCGCACAGGCATCCTCAAACCCGCGCATGTTCGGCGTGAGGGCTGCATAAGACACGCCCGGCGCACGCGTGATCCCTGCCAACACATCGGCGCTGCCCGCCATTTGCGGCACCCATTTCGGGTTCACAAAGCTCGCCACTTCAATGCGCGAAAACCCCGCCCCCGACAAAAGATCAATTAGCGCGACTTTGTCTGAAACAGAAATCAGCCCCGCCTGATTTTGCAAACCATCGCGCGGACCCACCTCGAATATCTCGACTTTACCCGTCATCACTGCTTCCCAAATATCCCCGCCGGAGGCATCAGACAGGCCATGCAGGATAAAAGGCTTGGCCGTAAAGCCCTTGGCCTTCAGCAGGCGTTGAGGCCTGAAATCCGCGCCGCTCACAAAGTCTGACATACCAAGCGTTCAAATTCTCAAAAGGTTCGATATGTGCAAAATGTTGCGACATATAGACCGCCTGAGCACAAGAAATGTCTGCTGCTGAAAAGCCGCTATCCAGCAAATAGTCCCGTGAGGCCCCCTCACCTGCCAACCTCGCCTCTAACGCGCCATAACATTTTTGCAGCCGCGCGGCTTCTAGCTTCATCACAATCGGCGAGCGCATCGTATCGTCGTAAAGGGCTATATGCTGCTGGGTCAGTGCGGCTGAGTGCTGGCTGATCGTCTCCGAGAAATGAAGCCAGATCAGCCACTCCTTGCGCTCCGGATCACCTGGCAATCGCCCCATGCCGGCGTCGGGGAACATCTCGCACAGATACTCCGTGATTGCTCCCGTTTCAAACATCGCGTCGCCGTCTATCTCAAGTGCGGGCACCCGACCTGCGGGGTTCAGCGCAAGATAATCCGCGTCGCGCAAAGAGCGATCAAAGGGCCGCGTCATCACCTCGAACTCAACGCCCAACTCATGCAGCAGCCACAATGTGCGCATCGATCTGGTGCCGGGCGCGTGGTGCAATCTGATCATGGCTCGACCTCCTCAAGGGCGACCAACGGGTCGCCCGCCGCAACTTGCGCGCCGTCGCTGACCATCACTTGAGCCACGACCCCATCGCGCGCAGCTTTCAACTCATGCTCCATCTTCATCGCTTCAAGTACGGCCAAGCGCGCGCCTGCTTTGACCTTGTCGCCCGGCTTGACGGCCACCACGCGCACCAGCCCGGGCATCGGCGCAAGCGTCACGTCGCCACCCAAATCTGTCGACCCGCGATCTAGCGGATCGACCCGCGTGAAGTGATAGGCATTGCCCCAAAACACGCTGAC
>CAZCEW010000065.1:0-5330 GCA_964497775.1 uncultured Rhodobacterales bacterium | reverse complement strand
CTCTTCGCCCCACCTAAGAACAACTTCTTGCGATAAGCCTCCCCAAAGCGAAAACCCCGATAGGGCCGTCACAGGCGCCTCTTGCGCGCAGATCGCGGCCAGCGCACGGGTCTTGGAACAAGGCTCAGGCAGCGCGCTTAAGCTCTCCAGATCACGCTCGATCAGTCCGGTATCAACATCGCCTGCGCCAAATCCTTTGTGACGAGACAAAGCCCTCAGAAACGCAATATTTGTCACCGTGCCACCGATATGCGTCTCGCTCAGCGCTGTATCAAGCTTGGCCAGCGCCTGCGCGCGCGTCTCGCCATGCACGGTGAGCTTCGCGATCATCGGGTCGTAATGCGGTGAAATCTCGTCGCCCTCCCGCACGCCTGTGTCGATGCGCGCCGTCTTGGGAAAAGACAAATGCTCCAACCTACCGATGGCGGGCAAAAACCCTGCGGGCACGTCTTCGGCGTAGATTCTCGCCTCGAACGCATGACCTGAAATCTGTAAATCTTCTTGTTTTAGGGGGATTTCTTCGCCTGATGCTACGCGGAGCTGCCAGTCGACGAGGTCCACACCGGTGATGGCTTCGGTGACAGGATGTTCAACTTGCAGGCGCGTGTTCATCTCCATGAACCAGAACTTATCGGGGTGCAGACCATCTGAGGCGTCGACGATAAATTCGACCGTGCCCGCGCCCGCATAGCCCACCGCTTCTGCCGCGCGGATCGCGGCTTGGCCCATCGCCTCGCGCATCTCGGGCGTCATATCGGGGGCCGGGGCTTCCTCGATCACCTTTTGGTGGCGCCGCTGCAAAGAGCAATCGCGCTCGAACAAATGCACCGCGCGCTTGCCGTCACCAAAGACCTGCACTTCGATATGGCGCGGCTTTTCGATGTATTTCTCAATCAACACAACGTCATTGCCGAATGCTTTTCGCGCCTCCGACTGCGCGGCCTCCAAGGCCGCGGCGAAATCGCGGGCCGCATCAACGCGGCGCATGCCTTTGCCACCACCGCCCGCGACGGCCTTGATCAAAACCGGATAGCCGATCTTTTTGGCTTCACCCGCCAGACCTTTCTGCGACGCGCCGTGATAGCCCGGAACGACGGGAACGCCGGCATTCTCCATCAGCGCTTTGGCCGCGTCTTTGAGGCCCATCGCGCGGATGGCTTTGGCGGACGGCCCGATAAACACGAGACCCGCAGCCTCAACTTTCTCAACGAAATCAGGGTTTTCCGACAAGAACCCGTAGCCCGGATGTATCGCTTCTGCGCCAGTTTTCAGCGCGGCGTCGATCACCGCATCGCCAAGCAAATAGCTCTCTTGCGGGGTGGCGCCGCCTAGCGATACCGCCTGATCCGCCATCTCGACATGGCGCGCGTTCGCATCGATATCCGAATGGATCGCCACCGTCGCCACGCCCAATTTGCGGCACGTATCGATGATACGACAAGCAATTTCGCCGCGATTGGCGATGAGGACTTTGGCAAACATTACCCGTAATCCTTGACCAGTTTGAACCGCTCGCACATCAGCTTCATATCCGGGCTAAACCCCATATTTCGTTCAAAATATTCTTGGTACCCTTCGCGCCAATGCGCGAGATCGCGGAATTCTCCCTGCGCGGTGACGAAACCTTCGGTCATTTGGTCAAAGCGCAGCTGAAACACCTCCACGGTCTCAAGCATCACGGCAGGCGTGCCGTCCCAGTTGAGCGCAAAATCTTGGCGACCGACTTGCGGGTATGCGTCGCTGCCCTCGGTATAGGCGCGCATGTCCTCGATCGTCGCGGTTTTCTTGCCAGACCTGACGAGCGCTAAAATCTCGCGGCACATCTGCTCATTATCGCCAAACCGAAACGTCTCGGCATCAGGGTTTGCATCTACGAGGTCTTGCAAGCTTGGAGGCATATTGATCACATACGGAACACGCCGAAACGTGTCTCCTCTATTGGGGCGTTGAGAGCGGCGCGCAGCGAGAGGGCTATGACTTCGCGCGATTTGCGCGGATCGATGACGCCATCATCCCAAAGCCGGGCGGAGGCGTATAACGGGTGCGATTGCTCTTCAAACATATCTATCGTGGGCTTTTTGAAAGCGGCTTCCTCGGCCTCGGACCACGTGTCGCCTTTGCGCTCAATCGCGTCTCGCTTCAGCGTGGCCAGCACGCCTGCAGCTTGTTCTCCCCCCATCACAGAGATACGCGAATTGGGCCAAGACCACATGAAGCGCGGCCCGTAAGCTCTTCCAGACATTCCGTAATTCCCTGCGCCGAATGAGCCGCCAATGACCAAGGTGATCTTGGGGACAGAGGTCGTGGCAACCGCCGTGACCATCTTTGCGCCATGCCGCGCGATGCCTTCGTTTTCATATTTCTGACCGACCATAAATCCGGTGATGTTTTGCAAGAACACCAAAGGAATGCACCGTTGCGAACAAAGCTCGATGAAATGCGCGCCTTTCTGAGCGGCCTCGGAAAACAGCACGCCATTATTGGCGACAATGCCCACCTGTTGGCCCATCACATGCGCAAACCCTGTCACCAAGGTCTCGCCGAAACGGGCTTTGAACTCGTCAAAATCGGAGCCATCGACGAGGCGCATAATCACTTCGCGCACGTCATAAGGCGTCGACGCCGAATTCGGGACGACGCCCAACATCTCGTCGCTGCTGAACCGCGGCGGCTCGAAATCCGTCGTATCAGCGTGATTTGTAGTCGCACCACCGACAGAGCCCATCGCCTGCCGCGCCAGCGCCAAAGCATGCGCGTCATCCTCGGCCAGATAATCCGCGACGCCAGACAGTCGCGTGTGGACATCGCCGCCGCCCAGCGCCTCAGACGTGACGATTTCGCCGGTTGCGGCTTTGACCAGAGGAGGACCCGCCAGAAAGATTGTGCCTTGGTCTTTGACGATGATTGTCACATCCGACATGGCCGGCACATAGGCGCCGCCAGCAGTGCAAGACCCCATAACAACCGCGATCTGAGCAATGCCTTTGGCGCTCATCCGCGCCTGGTTGTAGAAGATACGGCCGAAATGATCGCGGTCGGGGAAGACCTCGTCTTGGTTGGGTAGGTTCGCGCCGCCGCTATCGACCAGATAGATGCAGGGCAGATGGTTCTCTTCGGCAATTTCTTGGGCGCGCAGGTGCTTTTTGACTGTCATCGGGTAATACGTGCCGCCTTTGACCGTGGCGTCATTGCACACGACCATCACGTCGCGCCCTTGCACTTGGCCGACGCCTGCGATCACGCCCGCGCAAGGTGCCGCCCCGTCATAAAGGCCATGCGCCGCCGTGGCACCGACCTCAAGAAAGGGCGATCCGGGGTCAAGCAGATTGGCCACGCGGTCGCGGGGCAGCATTTTGCCGCGCTTGACGTGACGTGCGCGGGGCCCGTCGCCGCCGCCCTCTGCAGCTTGCTCTGCGGCTTGGGCGCAAACCTCCAATGCCGCCAGATTGGCCGCTTCATTGGCTTTGAACTCGTCAGAGCCCGTCGAGATCGCTGAGGTCAGTTTCATCGCAGCCTCATTCCTTCCGCTCGCAATATGGCGCGTTGGAGCGGCCCTCAAGACAGGCGACATATTCACCTGACAGCCCGACAATCTCGGTCACTTCGCAGCCCAAACGCGCGGCGTCAGCAGAGCTCGCCGCCTTTTCCAGCGCCACGGCTTCGCATTTCTGCACAACAAATTTGGTCCAAGCGTCAAGCAATTCGGCAAGCTCTGTATTGCCCTTTTCGGTGATCACCTCGCGTGCATCCGTGCCCAGCGTCTCTAGCGTGCCGACCCAGGTTTCCTGCAAGGTGCCGAGGCAGGCCAGATGGTCCTCGCTGCCCACCTCATTGGTCGCACATTCAGCAAAAATCACGTTGAGGCATTGCGACCAAGTCGTTGATGCGTCGAGATTTTCTACGCAATTTAAGGCCGCAATGTGGGACGGCGGCAAGACATTTTCAGCCAAAGCAGCACCGGGTGCGAAACTCAGCGCCAAAGCGCAAGTAAGGAGATGGATTTTCATGTGACCTCGTCCGTTCGAGCATGGGGAATAAGCACGCCGCGCTTGTCGACCAGATAGCTGACGCTCAGGCCATCGGCGCGGGTGCAATAAATCTTCAGCCACACCCTGCCCTGACCGGGCACAGCTTCGCAATCCTCGAGATTTCCGCCCGTCTCGGCCACATAGCGCGCAGCATAGGTGTTGATCACTTCCGTCTCGGTCAAATTCGCCGCAATCATGCCTTGGCGGTAAGCCAGAATGGCCGTGAAGACTGCAAGCGCTATGAACGGCAAGAAATAGAGCGGACGGGTCATTTACTGCGCCTCGCATCGATCAAATAGCGGGTTTTGGCTTGCGTGGTTTCCAAGTTGCGAAACGCGAGATTGAGCGCGCAATGCTGGGCCTCGGACCATGGCGGCTTGTGGCCCTGCGCATCGGGGCACTCCGTCTCGAGCGCGAAGGCATCCGGCGCGGTGAAGCGTTTGCGCGCGAAGGGCGACAGGGTCGCGGGGTCGGTTTTGTCCCAACGCGTTTGCAACTGGGCCATCAAATCGCGGGCGCCATCTTGCCAGCGGGTGCTCAGCAAAGTGGCGCAGGCCGTTGGATCTTCGGCCGTGACGCATGTGTCGATAGCGTCAGCCCTGCAGCGTCTATCTGCGAGGATTTTGCTGGTCTCTAACAATTCCGGTGCGCAGCTCGACAAGGGCGTGCAGCGCTCATGCGGGTAGCGCTCGGAGAAGACCTCTTGGGTTTTGGTCTCCGTCGCAAGACATGTGTCGAGCGCTTCGATCACTTGCGCCGAGGCGGGCGCGGCAATCAGGGCCGCACAGGATATGGCAAGAACCGCGCGCATCATTGCGGATAATCCTCCAGATGACTGCGCAGGATCGACAGGTGATCTATGGCAAGCTCTGCATTTAGCAGTCGCTCAGACAGATCAGGGCTCAACCACGGATGACGGCCTCGGGTGACCGCTTGATCCCACCACTCCTGCGCCTCAGAACGGCGAGTGTCTGAAAGGTCCGGATTGCTCTCGATCCGTTCGCGAAACAACAAATTACGCCGCATGCCGCGCAGACGGTTCTCGTAGTTTTCTTTCGCTTTTCCATTGGCAATCGACATGTCCGGCATGGCGGCCACGGCCTTGGACACATAGTCCAAGACGTGATCTGCGAGCGCTTGGCTGCATGGCTCGGGATCGCCTGAGAACCGGCATTGGGTCACGGCGACATAGACGCAAGAGGACTGGCGAAGGTTCTCTTTCGCGTGGCTGTGCTCTGGGTCTTTGAAAACCTTGGCGCGTTGCGTCAGCGCTTCAGCAAGGCATGCGTCAAACGGCGCGGG
>CAZCEW010000064.1:0-14961 GCA_964497775.1 uncultured Rhodobacterales bacterium | reverse complement strand
CCTGCCAGAATGAAGGTCAGCGCGATGTAGAGGTTCGCGGGCAGTTCCTCGTTCAAGATCCAGAGCCCGAAGAACACCGACCAGAGCGGGACCATGTAGCTGGTAATGCTCATGAAAAGCGAGCCTGCGGTGGTGATCACGCGCACGCGGATCACCGCGGCGAGCGCTGTGGGAAAGAGAGCGGCGTAGATCAAGGCCGCGCTTGGGCCTGCGGGCATTTCCTTGGGCCAACCCTCAACGATCAGCGCGATGGGGACCAGTACGATTGCAGCCACGATAAGCGTTGCGGCAGCGAATGCGATGGGTGGCATTTTTGGCGCGCGCCGCGTGATGACCGAGCCTGATGCGTAGCAGAGTGTGGCGCCCAGAAAAGCGATGCGGCCCCAGATTTCGAGATCAGAGGGTTCTGCTGCGAGCGCGTCGGGGCCGATGAGCAGCAGTAAGCCAACGAAGCCCAAGCCAATGCCGATGATCCGGCGCGGCCCGATGCCTTCCTCGGGCGAGAAGAAATAGACCAAAGGCAGCACCAGAAGCGGCACGGCCCCCATGGCCACGCCCGCGAAGGCCGACGCCGCGTATTGCTGGCCCCAGCTGAGCATCGCGAAGGGCAGCGCGACGGAGAAGACGCCCAAGACGACCACATAGCTCCAGGCCTGCGCGGTGCGGATCAGGTGTAGCCCTTGGCCCATCAGAATGGCGATCAGCCAAAGCGCTCCGCCACCGATTGCAACACGAGTGGCGGCCACGGTCCAGGGCGCGAAGCCGTCCAAAGATAAACGCACCGACATGAAGGCGGACCCCCAGACCACGCCGAGACCTAGGATCAGAAGCCAGTTCAACAGACCGGGGTTTTGAGGGGTGGGGGCGGACATAGGCCAAGCGGTAAATGAAAAAGGCACCTCTTGCGAGATGCCTTTTGCAGTTTCAGTGCATAGTTCGGCGTTAAGCGAACATTGCGCCTCGTTTAGTTCTTGGCTTTGTCGACCATTTTGCCAGCAGAAATCCAAGGCATCATGGCGCGCAGGGTCTCGCCTGTGGCCTCAATCTGATGCTCGTCATTGATGCGACGGGTCGCTTTGAACGATGGCTGGCCGACGGCATTCTCTAACATGAAATCACGCACAAACTTGCCGTTTTGAATATCGGTCAGAACCGCTTTCATCTTCGCCTTGGTCTCGTCGTAAGGCAGGATGCGCGGGCCGGAGACGTATTCACCATACTCGGCCGTGTTGGAGATCGAGTAGTTCATGTTGGCGATGCCGCCTTCATAGATCAGATCGACGATCAGTTTGACCTCGTGCAGACACTCGAAATAGGCCATCTCGGGCGCGTAACCCGCTTCGACCAATGTCTCAAAGCCCATACGGATCAGCTCGACAAGGCCGCCACACAGAACCGCTTGTTCGCCGAACAGATCGGTTTCGCATTCCTCGCGGAAGTTGGTCTCGATGATGCCGGAACGTCCGCCACCGATGGCGGAGCAATAGCTGAGGCCGATCTCAAGCGCTTTGCCGGAAGCGTCTTTGTCGACCGCAACCAAGCACGGCACGCCGCCGCCTTTGGTGAACTCGCCGCGCACGGTGTGGCCGGGGCCTTTGGGGGCCATCATGATGACGTCGATGCCTTCTTTGGGCTCGATCAGGCCGAAATGCACGTTGAGGCCGTGGGCAAATGCAATCGCCGCACCCGGTTTGATATTGTCATGGACGTATTTCTTGTAGGTCTCGGCTTGTAGCTCGTCTGGCATCGTGAACATGATGACGTCAGCCCATGCGGCGGCCTTGGCGATGTCCATCACTTTGAGACCTTCGCCTTCGGCTTTCGCTTTCGAGGGCGAGCCGTCGCGCAGGGCGACACACAGGTTCTTCGCGCCACTGTCGCGCAGGTTCAGCGCATGGGCGTGGCCTTGTGAGCCATAGCCCAGAATGGCGACTTTCTTGTCTTTGATAAGGTTAACGTCGCAATCGCGATCATAGTATACGCGCATGGTTTGCCCTCCTGAGGCTCATGTGAAAACTGGGTATGTGATGGCGCAGGAAAGGCAAAAATGACAGATGAAAACTACGATAGATTGCAATGATTTAGGCTCTTCCATGCGTCATATAGATAAGATATGCAGAAATCATGCTTGATGATACAGATAGACGGCTCTTGCGCCAGATGCAGGCCGACCCGACCGCGCCGATCTCGGAGTTGGCGGAGCGGTGCCGGATGCAGCCTGCCACTGCCGCGCGCAGGCTTGATAAGCTGGCGCGCCAAGATGTGCTGAAAGGACAGCATGCGGTGATTGATTGGGTCAAGATGGGATACGCGGTTGAGGTGTCGTTGCGCTTCACGCTCGATAAGACGCAAAGCTCTGCCTTTGATGATTTTCTGACTCAAGCGCGCGATATTCCCGAAGTTATCGCGATCCAGACTTTTCTGGGCCGCGTCGATGTGCGTTTGTCGGTGATTGCGCGCGATATGGCGCATTACCAGACGCTGTACCGCGACCGTATCCTGACCTTGCCCCATATTGCAGAGCTGGAAGCGCTGATGCATGTGGCGACGATCAAATCCTCGCAGAATTTGCCGATATGAAGCTCGATGCAACCGATCAGGCGCTGTTGCGCGAGATGTCGATGGATGCGGCGCAATCGGCGGGGGCGTTGGGCCGTGCGCTGGGGCTAAGCCAGCCTGCGACGTGGCGGCGGATCAAACGGCTGCAAGAGGAAGGCATTCTGGCGGGGCGGCGCGTTGATCTCAATGCGGAGGCTTTGGGCTTCGGCGTGACGGTTTTCTTAGGCATCAAGCTCGCCACCAAAGGCCGCGTGTCGTTGGAAGATTTCGAGCGTGCGGTGACCGCGATCCCCGAGGTGCAAACCGTGCAGCATGTGCTGGGTCTTTATGACTACCGCCTGCGTGTTGTCGCGCGCGATTTGTCTGATTTTGAGCGCGTTTTGCGGCGTCGTATCATGACCTTACCGGGCATAGGTAATGTAGAGGCAAACGTGCTTTTGAGCGAAGAGCGCCGCCCGGGACCGCTGGGCCAATGAGCGAGCAGCGCTCTGATCGTGAGGCGCTTTGGATCGCGCTGTCGGACTTGTTTCTCGACACGGATGTGAGCTTGCACGCCGATCATATCGAGCGGGTTATCTTGGCGGGGCCGTTCGATCTGGACGAGGTCGAGACGATCTTGATGGATGAGGTCTATCCCGTTTGCATCGGCAATCTGTTTGAGGTCGCGGGCGAATGGGCGGGGTTCGAGGCAGATCATCTGGTGGCCCGCATACGGGCGCGCAGACCGGGGCTGTTGGAGCCTTGGCGCAAGCGCTGGCGCAGGCGGCAGGCGCGTGAGATGATCCCTGAATGGTTCAAGCTGCGCGCTCGGATCGAGGGCCGCTAGACGCGTCGCAAATACCGCAAGACGAGCCACGTTTTCGGCTGGAACCGCCGCGCGCAGGCCAGTAATAGATGCTATTATGAGTGTTGCTGCCGCATCCCTGCCTGTTGGAAAGCTCCGCGCGGATGATCCGTTTGCGGGGCTGATCGAGGACGCCTACCGCGCGTTCAAAGGCCCTGTGCCTGAAACAACAGGCGTGTGCGAATGCTGCACTGATCCCGCCATTCGGCGCAGGTTTTTCGACATGCCTGCCGCGGATTTACCGATGCTTTATCTCAACGATTGGTATCAAGGCGCGGTCTCGGTGCCGTTGGACCGCGAGATGTGGCGCCATATCCTGCCGCGAGTGTTGGAAAGCTTGGCAAGCGGGGTGGAGCCTTCGGCGATTGCGACTGAAGTGACGTTCCGTGCGCCCACTGGTGCGCGCGATTTGTGGACGAAGGATCAATGGGATGTGCTCGATCAGTTCCAGCGCCGACTTCTGAGCGATCGCAGGATGTGGGAGATCTGGGAGCTTGATGAGCTACTTTGCATGTTCACGCTGGGCGGGTGGAAATTCGGCGATTTGTGGGCGCAAGTCATGGGCTGGTCCGATCTGATGCTGGTGGATCGCTTGCATAATGACTGGGCCGGTTGGTCGATCCGGCCAAGCAGCTTCTGGCCCAAAGATGTGCTGCCAGAGGTCCTAGAAGCCTACCGCGCGCCGGAGCTTGTCGACCGGATGCTTGAGATTGGCGTTGATGATCCCGATGACGAGGTCTCTGCGAAGGCCTTGCATGTCGCCGATATCGTCAACCAGACCTGCTAGTTTGGTATACCAAGATAGACTTTGCGTTCAGGGCTAAGCGAGGCTAGCTCTCAGATAGATAATTCAAGGGATTGAACCATGGCATTGCTCAACACTGTAGACCCGGACGGGCTGGATGAATTCTCGGTCGTGTTCACCGACCGCTCGCTCAATTCGATGTCGAAGGCGTTTCAAGGCGTGATGACCGACATCTCGTCGATGCTCAAAGAGGTCTATGGCGCGCATTCCGTGGCGCTGATCCCTGGTGGAGGCACCTATGCGATGGAAGCCGTCGCGCGCCAGTTTGGGCGTGACAAGCGCGCGCTGGTCGTGCGCAATGGCTGGTTTTCGTATCGCTGGAGCCAGATCATTGAAGCCGGAGGCCTGACTTCCGAGGCCATCGTGATGAAAGCGCGCCAGTCGGGCAATGACACGCGCGCGCCATTTGCGCCTGCCGCGATTGAGGACGTCACCGCGCGTATTCGCGACGAAAAGCCCGACATCGTTTTTGCGCCGCATGTCGAAACCTCTGCGGGTGTGATCTTGCCCGATGACTATGTCACAGCGCTTGCCGCTGCCGCCCATGAGGTTGGCGCGTTGATGGTTCTGGACTGTATCGCGTCGGGCTGTGCTTGGGTCGATATGAAGGCTACTGGCGTCGATGTGTTGATCTCCGCGCCGCAAAAGGGGTGGTCGGCGCAGCCTTGCGCGGGCATTGTTTGTTTGTCGCAAAATGCGCGCGAGCGGATCGAGGACACGGCCTCTGACAGCTTCGCGATTGATCTCAAGAAATGGCTGTCGATCATGGAAACCTATGAGAGCGGCGCGCATGCTTATCACGCGACAATGCCCACAGACGGTTTGCGCGCGTTTCGCGACACGATGCTTGAGACGCGCGAATTTGGTTTTGACAAGCTCCGCGACGCGCAATGGGCTTTGGGTGACGGCGTGCGTGCGATGCTGAAGGCGAAAGGCGTGGTTTCTGTAGCCGCCGATGGGTTTGGCGCGCCGGGCGTGGTGGTCAGCTACACTGATGATCCAGATATCCAGAACGGCTCGAAATTCGCCAAGCTGGGCACGCAGATCGCCGCGGGCGTGCCGCTGCAATGCGACGAGCCGGACGATTTTCGCACTTTCCGGCTGGGGCTTTTCGGGCTCGATAAGCTTTATGATGTGGAGGCCACGTTGAAGCGTCTGCAAACGGTGATCGATCAGGTGCTCTAGCGCGCGCCAAGGCCCAATTGCATGATCGTGCGCCGGATCGGGCGCGCGTCATGCAGCAGGCCAATGCCCGCGCTGCGCAGGTCTTTCACCCATTGCGTGTCCGACATTGAGGCGCGGTTCAACAGATCAATGCCGCTGACCCGCGCGCGCACGTCGAGGCGGCGCTTCTTGGCGTAAGCGTCAAGCATCTCGTCGCTGCCCAAGGGGTGATCTTCAGACAGATCCAAAAGCAACCCGATATCGGCGAGGCTCATATTCAGGCCTTGCGCGCCAATCGGAGGGACCACATGCGCGGCCTCAGCAATAAGGGCCATGCGTTGGGCTGCGAACCTGTCGGCGATCTGGCTTATGATCGGCCAGATGGTGCGCTCAGAGGCGAGGGTCAAAGGGCCGAACAGATGGCAGGACCGCTCCGACATCTCGGCTTCGAAACTGGCGGCGTCTAGATCGTGCAAGCGCTTGGCCTCGGGCCCGTCCTCCATCCACACAACCGCAGAGCTGGGCTGGCCGTCATAATCGGGCAGCGGCACCAGCGTGAACGGCCCGCCGGAGCGGTGAATTTCGGTGGAGACATTGAAATGCGGGATCGGATGGGTGACGGCGAAGGCCAGCGCCTTTTGGCCGTAGCGCTTGGTTTTGACACCAATGCCGGCTTTCTCGCGCAGGGCTGAATTGCGCCCATCGGCGGCAATCACCAGATCGCATGTGACGGAACTGCCATCGCTGAGGCGGATTTTCGCGCCAGTGCTGCGCGTAAATGCGCTTGAGGTGGCAATGCCGGGGCGGAAATCGACCGTGTCGAGCTCTTCTAATCGCGCGACAAGTTCACGCCGGATTAGCCAATTGGGAAAGTTCCAGCCAAAGGGTAGATCGGAAATGTCTGCGGCATCAAATTCGCGGCTCGCGCGGGGTTCAGCTTCTGGCCCGCCCGCATCGACAATGCGCATCATTTGCAGCGCCATAGCGTGGGGTTCCATCTTATGCCAGACGCCCGCGCGCTCCATCACGCGCACGGAGGGTTGCAAAAACGCGGTCGAGCGCAGATCGGCGCCTTTGGCGTCGCGCGTGGTTATCGGCGGGGTTGGATCGAGGCAAATCACGCTAAAACCTGCAGAGCCAAAGACGGCTGCGGCCATTAGGCCTGCGACGCCTCCGCCGGAAATCACGATATCTGTGTGCTGTGTCATAGGCTTAGATGTAGGGCGCGCGGGCGCGGGCGCAAAGGGTCAATCGAGCACCTGCTTCAGAAAGCCGCTCAGGTCATCAGTGTGATGATGGATATGGTCTTGCGGCTGCGGCGTGGGGGCGACATGAACCGTGCGCATCCCCATCGCATGGGGTGCGGCCAGATTGCGCGCCTCGTCTTCGAACATCGCGGATTGCTTGGGGGCGAGCCCGTCGGCTGCAAAGACCTGCTTGAAGGCGCCATGCTCGGGCTTGGGCTGAAATCCGGCATGCTCCACGCCATAAATCGCATCAAAGATGCCTGATAAGCCACGGGCTTTAATAACATTTTCAGCGTAGGGTGCTGTGCCATTGGTGTAGATGATCTTGCGCCCGGGCAGCGCTGTGATGCGGTCTCGGAGCGTCGGGTCAGGCGACAGACCATCGAAAGAGATATCGTGCACGTCTTCAAGATAAGGCGCGGGGTCGACATCATGCTCGCGCATCAGCCCGGCCAAGGTGGTGCCATATTGCGCCCAGTAAAGCTTGCGCAGGCGGTCGGCCTCTGCGTGATCCACGCACAGCGCCTCCATA
Source organism: uncultured Rhodobacterales bacterium (assembly GCA_964497775.1). Classification (GTDB taxonomy): domain Bacteria; phylum Pseudomonadota; class Alphaproteobacteria; order Rhodobacterales; family Rhodobacteraceae; genus Litoreibacter. The sequence goes on along the minus strand of CAZCEW010000064.1, from coordinate 7,810 downwards.
ACCCAAGCGGTCATGCGCGCCTCGATCTGGTCAAACAGGCGCATATGCGGCGGGTAAAGCGTGTTGTCGAGATCGAACACCCAAGCGTTGATATGACTGAAATCTTTGGCAAACATGAGAGCCACGTTAGGGCCAAAGCGGGCCCGCGCAAGAGCAATGTCGGAGTTTCCCTTTGCGGTCGCGGGTGGATCGGGGCTAGCGTGGGTCGAGATGTTGAGGAAAGCGAAACTATGACCAGTGTGAAACCCGCCCAAAGTGATGCCTATTCGATGATCCTGACGGCGATTGATACCGGCGTTTACACCCCCGGCGATCGTTTGGTGGAAAGCGAGCTGGCGGAGCGGTTTAACGTCTCGCGCACGCCGATCCGTGAAGCGCTACAGCGGCTTGAGACGCAATCGATGCTGACGCGCAATGGGCGCTCGCTGATTGTGGCCTCGCTGGATCATGACCAGATGGCAGAGCTTTACGCGGTGCGCACGGCGCTGGAAGGGTTGGCGGCGGATTTGGCGGCGCAACATGCCGCACCTGAGGAGATTAAGGTGCTGTTTGATATGGTCGCCGAAGACCACGCGCTTCTTGGCGATCCGGCGCGACTGTCTTTGGCAAACCGCAGGTTTCATCGCCAAATCCATCTCGCCTCGCATAACCGCTACTTGGTCCAGCAGCTCGATCTGGTCTACCGCTCGATGGCACTTCTGGCCACAACGTCACTTGCCGCCGACGGGCGGGGCGAGGTCGCGTTGGAGGAGCATTTGTCCATCGTCAAAGCCATTGAAGCACGCGACGGTGCGGCCGCTTCAAGCGCGTTGCGCAATCACTTGTCGGTGGCGTTTGTCACCCGGCTTAAGATCGACGCGGGCAAGGTCGATGTCACCTGAAAGTGCCGCATCGGGCTCAGCCCAACTGTCACCGCCGAAAGTGCCGTGCTGGGTTTTGTCCCAATAGAACGGACGGGTAAACAGCTCGGTCAGTCCTTTATAGGCGGCGACGGATGCGAAGGCGAAATAGAGCGGCAGGGTCGCAATCCAAAGTAATGCGGGACGGTTTTCGATCTGGCGGGCGGCTGCGATGAACACCGCGCAAGAGACGATCTCGGCTAGGATAAACAGCGCCGTCAGCGCGCCAAGCGCGTGTGCGGGCAGGGCGCTGAGCACCGGATTGCCAAGGCTCAACAGCGCGCAGATCGCAGTCCACCATAAGATAGGCGCCAGCCCGAAGGCGGCGAGAGTGCCTAGGAACAGGACTTGAAAACCGAAGAATTTGCGCGCGCCGAGATCGCGCCAGAGTTGTCGCGGGGCGCGCATATGGACGGCCCATGTCACCGCGTAGCCTTTGAGCCAGCGAGAGCGTTGCCGGACCCAAGGCCAGAACCTGCAATTTGCCTCCTCTTGCGTGACCGTGTCGAGGATTTCACTGCGGTAGCCATGGCGCGCGAGCCTTATGCCCAGATCGGCGTCCTCAGTCACGTTATGCGCGTCCCAGCCGCCCAAGGCCTCTAGGTGTTTGCGGCGAAAAAACAGCGTGGTGCCGCCTAAGGGAATGGCCAGCCCTAGGCGTTCCAGACCCGGCAGCATGATGCGAAACCAGCCTGCATATTCGAAAGTAAAGCAGCGCGCGAACCAGTTGCGTTTGGGGTTGTAGAAGCTGAGTTTGCCTTGCAGGCAGGCCAGATCATCGGGGGCTTGGGCAAAGCGCGCCGCGACTTTGCGCAATTGATCCGGCGCGGGCGCGTCTTCGGCATCATAGACGCCGACGATCTCTCCTTGAGTGAAATCGAGCGCATAATTCATCGCGCGGGGTTTGGTTTGCACGCCGCCCTCAGGCACTTTGATCACGCGCATCCAAGGCGGCAGGTCTGCCTTGGCGATGGCGGCGCGGGTCACCAGATCGCGCGCCTCGACAATCAAGGCGACTTCTAGAAGCGCTGCGGGGTAGTCGAGCCGCCCGAGCCTTGCCAAAAGCGCCTCTGCGATCCGGTTCTCTTCAAAAAGCGGCACGAGAACCGAGATTTTGGGGAGCCTCTCTGGCGGTGGCGGCGCGGGGGAGCCCGCGGGCGAGCGAGTGGCGATCAAGCAGGCGAGCTTCAGCCCCATGTTCAAACACAAGGTCAGCACGCCTAGGAGGTAAAGTGCAATGATGCCTGTTTGCGGGGCCAGATATGCAAGGGTGAGCACGCAGGTGGCGATTGCAACCACGCTGAGGCTCAGGCGTTTGCGCGACCATGTGCGGCAGCTTTGATCCTCGTTGACGCGGGTTTCGGCCAGACGCGCCAGACGCGGGCCCATCACTTTGTGAATGGCCGCGTCAAGCTGCACCGGATCGACGATGACAAAGCGGTAGCGCTGCGCCTCAGGCGGCAGTTTTGCGACGACGCGCGCGATTGCGTCGGGCGAGGTAACAGCCAGCACCAGCGTGCCCGCCTGACGTCGCCAAGGCAGATATTTCAGCGCAAGGCAGTCGCGCGGATCATGGTCTTTTGAGAGGGCCGCGTCGCAGGGCGCGCGGGTCAGATCGACGCGCTGCGTGTTATACTGCGCGGCCAGAGCGGCCAAGACATCGCGGCGGCTGGCCAGATCATGCGCCACCAGAATTTCGCCCAGACGCGCGCCTTGCTGGGCTTGCAAATCAAGCGCGAGTGCCAGATTTTCAGGAGATAACAGCCCTGCCGCAACCAACCTGTTGCCGAGGCGAGAGGGAGATTGAGCGCGCGCTCTGAGGCGGCTGAAGCATAGCACGTTATCGGCCAGAACGAGACACTCACAAGATGGTTGCTGGGGCGCAGCAACCCTTATGCAAGAGCCGTTAAGGCGGGGTTAAATGGCAGCTAAAGCGCTTCTTCGACCTTGCGGCGCGACATGGCGGCGGCGAAGCGTTCGAACAGGTAATAGCTGTCTTGCGGCCCGGGCGACGCCTCGGGGTGGTACTGCACTGAAAAGACAGGCTTATCTGCCAATCTGATGCCGCAATTGGAGCCATCAAAGAGCGAGACATGGGTCTCTAACACGCCGTCGGGCAGGGTTTGGCTGTCGACGGTAAAGCCGTGGTTCATCGAAGTGATTTCGACCTCACCAGATTCCAGGTCTTTGACCGGATGGTTCGCGCCGTGATGGCCGTGGTTCATTTTGATCGTCTTGGCGCCAAGGGCCAGCGCCAGCATCTGATGGCCAAGGCAAATGCCGAAAACGGGGATGTCGTGGCGCAAGATCTCTTGGATCATCGGGACGGCATACTCTCCGGTTGCAGCTGGATCGCCGGGGCCGTTGGACAGGAATACGCCGTCGGGGTTGTGGGCCATGACCTCATCCACCGTCGCGGTGGCGGGCATCACGGTGACGTCGCAGCCGGCACTGGCGAGACAGCGCAAAATGTTGCGCTTGGCGCCGTAATCAATCGCCACGACCTTATGGCCGGGCTGGGTGCGCTTGGGGTAGCCATCGGGCCACGCCCACCGCATCTCGTCCCATTGGTAGGATTGCGCGCAAGTTACATCCTTGGCCAAATCCAAGCCTTCGAGACCCGCAAAGCCGCGCGCTTGGGCGACAAGGTCTTCGAGGTCGAAATTGCCATCCGGGTTATGGGCAAGTGCCACATGCGGGGCGCCTTGCGCGCGGATTGCGCGGGTCAGGCGGCGGGTATCAACGCCGCCCATGCCAATGCGGCCACGTTTGGCGAGCCAGTCTTGCAACTCACCCGTGGCGCGCCAGTTCGAGGCTTGCGTCGGGTCCCATTTGACCACCATGCCAGCGGCGACAGGATCGGCGGTTTCGTCATCTTCGTCGGTGACGCCTGTATTGCCGATATGGGGGAAGGTGAAGGTGACGATCTGGCCTGCATAGGAAGGATCAGTCATGATCTCTTGGTAGCCGGTCATGGCGGTGTTGAAGCACAGCTCGGCCGTTGTCGTGCCGGTTGTGCCGAAGCCAAGGCCGTAGAACACGGTGCCATCGGCAAGCACCAGACAAGCGGTTGGTTTGACGGGCATGGCAGAGCTCCCCAAGATCGGTTTGAAATCTGTTGGTGTGTAAGGCTCGGGGCAGGCAGGGTCAACCGGACAAAAGCGGGCAGAGATGTACCTCCATTGAAGGTTGTGAAACTGATCCAAAGTCGCTAGAAGCTGGCGCTCTGTGAAATGGCTACGGGGCCTCAGATGTCAAAAGACCTGCGAGAGCGTCTCTCGGACGCGTTGAAAGAGGCGATGAAGGCCAAAGACAGCGCGCGTTTGGGCACGCTCAGGCTGATTAACGCGGCGATCAAGGATCAAGACATCGCAGGCCGTGTGGATGGCAAAACCGTGGGCGATCCGGAAGTGCTTTCGATCCTTGGCAAGATGGTCAAGCAGCGCCAAGAAAGCGCCAAAGCCTATGAAGAAGGCGGGCGGTTGGAGCTGGCCGAGAAGGAAATGGCCGAGATCACAGTGATCTCCGATTTTCTGCCCGTGCAGCTGAGCGAAGACGAGACCAGCGCCGCGATTGACGCGGCCATTGCTGATCTGAAGGCAGGCTCGATCCGCGATATGGGCAAGGTGATGGGTGAGCTGAAGTCGAAATACACCGGCCAGATGGATTTCGCGACGGTCGGCCCGATGGTCAAAGCCAAGCTGAGCTAGGCTGCTACAAGCGCTCTATTCGAAACTGATCTCTGACAGGGCCGTGTCTTGCGGGCCTGATCCGGGATAGGTTTGGTCAATCTCGAAACTGATCCAGTCGATGCCGCGCAAGGGCAGGGGCACGAATTGCCAGTCATTGAGGTCTTGCAAGCTGATCGTGCCGTGAAACCCGTTTGAGGCCGCGACTTTGAGCCGTTTGACGCGCGGGCGTGTGCCGTAAGGGCCTGCATCTGTGGCCGCGCCTTGATGAAACAGGATGCGCCGGATTGATTTGGTCTGCGCAAATTCCACGGCGACGCTTTGCCCATGGCCCGCTTTCACGCCATCCTCGGCCCAGATCGTGTCTGGGTCGTCGTCGAAAAGATGCACCGGATGATGTTGGAACCCGGCCTCATTTGTCAGCCACGAGCTGGTGCAGACCACCGCTTGACCCAAAGCGCTGAGCACGGGCGCGCAGTCGCTGTCTTGGCTGCGGTCGCGCTCGACAAAGCGGCTGGGCGGCTCGGCTGCGAGGGTTTGGGAGGGCTCGGGCAGCTCTGGCGCGGCCTCTGCCGTGGCGGCGGGCGCTGTAGGTGCGGGGCGCAGGCGTTGGGTGGCGCGCAGCCAGCCGCGTTCTACGGCGGCAAGGCGTTGGTGGCGCGGCGGATGGGTGGCTGAGCCTTGTTCGCTGAACCCCTGCCAAAGTGCTTGCGCATCATCTTGACTGGCCCCAAGCGCGCCCAATGCGAAGCCTGCATATTCATCGGCCTCCAGCTCGACAGGCGGACGGGAGCCAAGGCCTAGCAGCGTGTGGCCTTGTAAATGGTGGCCGATCTCATGGGCGAGGATCGCGTAGATCTCCCAATCGGTGTCGGCGGAATTGGAAATCGCGGCGAGCCAGTTGGGGTTGAACACCAGATACCGCTCAGAGCGTTGCACGATGGCGGCGGCGTTGGGGACGTCCTCGGACGCGATGACTTGGAAATTCGGCGCAAGACCCGAGACGGCCAGAATCTCGCTGGCCAGCATCCATGCTTTTGAAACGGTCAGGCTATGGGCGTCTGACAGCGCGGGGATGTCAAGCTCGAGGGTTTTGCAAGAGATCATCGTGCAGACCGTGTTCGGGCCAGTTTCGGGTGCGGCCTCGGTCTGTACCTGTGCCTGCGCCGTGCCTATGCTGACAATCCCCATCAGCATAGCGGCCAGAGCGTGTTTTACCCTCATATCCAATCCCACAATCGCGATCTTTCAGTTATTCGCGCCGAGGTTTAGCGACGGAATTTGTCAGGGGTGAGGCGGGAAAATGGAAGGGGTGGCCGTCTGATACGGTCCTTATTGGCGATTTAACGCGCGCAATTCATCGCTGAGTAGGGCTTGCAGGGTCTTGCGCTCTTCGGGGCTGAGGAAGGCGCCCAGTTCGACCTCTCGCGGGCCGCCCTGCAAGGTTAGGTAATGCTCGACCGGTTTGGAATGTTGGCGGATTTTGACCCAATAGGGATTGGCTTCCCAGTCTTGTCTCTGGCCTTTGGGATCAATGCGGGTCAGCGTCAGGCGGTCATTCCAAAGCGTCAGGTCTTCGGTGATATGGCCGTCGCGGGTATTGCGCATGATGAAATACCACAGGCCGCCCACGGTCAGGATGAGAAACGGCAAAAGCCCCCACAGGACGGGCGTACCAAACACGCCCAGAAGCGGGATGGCCAGACCGCCCGACAAGAGCCCGATCACCCAGACAAACCCTGTGGGGCTGAGCGAGCGGTAGGGGGTCAGGCGCACCTGCCAGAGCGGCGCGGTGTCCGATGAAGAAAGGGCCCCGGGTTGATCCGGAGCCCTCTGCGAGACGTCTATGACTTCGATGGGCACCTAGTGGCGCGCCTTATCCCAGTCTTCCTGCTTGGGCAGGATTTCAAACGTATGCTCTGGCGGAGGACATGGAAGCGTCCATTCCAGCGTATCGGCATATTCGTTCCAAGGGTTGGCCTCGGTCACGCGCTTCCCGCGGGTCAGGGTCCATGCCATGACACCGATGAAGAAGATGAAGGAAGCAAAGCTCAGGAACGCGCCCCAGCTTGAGACCCAGTTCCAATAAGCGAAGGCTTCCGGATAGTCGATATAGCGACGTGGCATGCCTTGGCGACCCAAGAAGTGCTGTGGGAAGAAGGTCAAGTTCGCGCCGATGAACATCGACCAGAAGTGTAGCTTACCGGCCCATTCAGGATACATCCGGCCCGACATCTTCGGCAGGTAGAAGTAGATCCCCGCGAAGATACAGAACACGGCGCCGAGGCTCATCACGTAGTGGAAATGTGCCACAACGTAGTAGGTGTCGTGATAGGCGCGGTCGATGCCTGCTTGGCTGAGCACGATGCCGGTGACACCACCCAAAGTGAACAGGAACAAGAAGCCGAAGGCCCAAAGCATCGGTGTTTTGAACTCCACCGAGCCGCCCCACATGGTGGCGATCCAGCTGAAAACCTTGATGCCAGTGGGCACCGCGATCACCATCGTAGCCATCATAAAGTAGGACTGCTGGGTCAGCGACATGCCGACGGTGTACATATGGTGCGCCCAGACCACGAAGCCCAAGGCCCCAATTGCGACCATCGCATAGACCATCGGCAAGTAGCCAAAGACTGGCTTTCTGGAGAAAGTCGCGATGATGTGGCTGATGATCCCGAAGCCCGGAACAACGATGATGTAGACTTCGGGGTGTCCGAAGAACCACAGCAAGTGTTGATACAAGATCGGATCACCGCCGCCTGACGGATCAAAGAAGGTTGTGCCGAAGTTGCGGTCGGTCAGAAGCATGGTGATCGCGCCGGCCAGAACTGGCAGTGACAGCAAGATCAGCCACGCGGTCACGAAGATCGACCAGGAAAACAGCGGCACTTTATGCAGCGTCATGCCCGGTGTGCGCATGTTCAGGAAGGTCGTGATCATGTTGATCGCGCCCAAGATCGACGAGGCGCCCGACATATGGACCGCGAAGATCGCGAAATCCATCGACATGCCCGCCTCCGAGGTCGAGAGCGGTGCGTACAGCACCCAGCCCACGCCCGAGCCAAGCTGGTCATTGCCCCCCGGCGTCAAAAGCGAAGCCACCGCGAGCGAGCAGCCCGCCACATACATCCAGTAAGACAGGTTGTTCATCCGCGGGAACGCCATATCCGGCGCGCCGATTTGCAGCGGCATGAAGTAGTTGCCGAAGCCGCCAAACAGCGC
>CAZCEW010000063.1:0-15067 GCA_964497775.1 uncultured Rhodobacterales bacterium | reverse complement strand
TTGTCATTGCCGGAGCGTTCCAGCACCGAGGCGATAGACGGGATCGCAGCTTGGGTGTCCACAAACACCTTAAGCCCCATCGAGCCCGCATCGACCACCGCGCCGTCAATCGGTTGCGCCGCGCGGCACAGAAGTTTCAACTGCTCCGCCTCGAATGTGGCCTCGACGGTCAGCACCAGATTGGCCCCCGTGACCATGTGATCGCCGGATTTCTCCAGCGTGTCAGAAAACACCGTAACCTCGTAAAGCCCCGTCGGATCAGAGGCTTGCACGAAGGCAAAGCGGTTGCCTTTGGCCGATTTGCGGTCCTGCCGCCCGGCCACAGTGCCTGCGAGCTTTGCCACAAAGGCGCCCGTTTGCGCCTTCGCCTCGACCTCCGACAGCGTCATCACACCTTTGCGTTTCAGCGACAGGGTATAATCATCAAGCGGATGGCCTGAGAGGTAGAAGCCGATGGCTTTATGTTCCTCGACAAGCCGCTCGCTGGGCAGCCAGTCTTCTGCGGGTGACAAGCGCGGCTCCGGCAGATCGTCACCCGCTTCGCCAAACAAAGACACCTGATTGGAGGAGCGCTGCTCGTGGATCGCGGCGGAATAGCCGACCAGCGCATCAAGGCTGTCAAACACCCGCCTGCGATTGGGATCAAGCAGATCAAACGCGCCGGAGCGCGCCAGCATTTCCAAAGGCCGCTTGCCCACGCGTTTCAGATCAACGCGGCGTGCGACATCGAACAGATTGACGAACTCGCCCTCGCCACGCGCCTCGGTCACAAGCTTCATCGCCTCGACGCCTACATTTTTCAAAGCGCCCAGCGCGTAGACCACTTTGCCGTCTTTGACCGTGAATGTCGCGTCCGAGCGGTTCACGCAAGGCGGGATGATCTCGATATCGAGGACCTTGGTGATCTCTTCTTTATAGACGCCCAGCTTATCGGTCAGATGCAGGTCGCAATTCATCACGCCAGCCATGAACTCGACGGGGTAATTCGCCTTCAGCCACGCGGTCTGATAGCTCACCACCGCATAGGCAGCTGCGTGCGATTTATTGAAGCCGTAATTGGCGAATTTCTCCAACAGATCAAAGACTTCGCGGGCTTTCTTCTTGTCGACCCCATTGGCGATGGCCCCAGCCTCGAACTTCGGGCGCTCTTTGGCCATTTCCTCGGCGATTTTCTTACCCATCGCGCGGCGCAACAGATCGGCACCGCCAAGCGAATAGCCCGCCATGACTTGCGCGATCTCCATCACCTGTTCTTGGTAAACGATAATGCCTTGGGTCTCGGCCAGAATATGATCGATCAACGGATGGACGGATTCCAACTCCTTGAGCCCGTTCTTCACCTCGCAATAGGTCGGAATATTTTCCATCGGGCCGGGGCGGTACAGCGCCACCAGCGCCACGATATCCTCAATGCATGTCGGCTTCATGCGCCTGAGCGCATCCATCATGCCCGAGCTTTCCACCTGAAACACAGCCACGGTTTTGGCAGAGGCGTAGAGATCGTAGCTTTTCTTATCGTCGAGCGGGATCGCCCCGATATCAATCTCGACGCCGCGAAGTTTCAACAAATCCAATGCGTTCTGGATCACTGTTAACGTTTTCAGACCCAGAAAATCGAACTTCACAAGGCCCGCTTGTTCGACCCATTTCATATTGAATTGCGTGGCGGGCATGTCGGATCGCGGGTCTTGGTAGAGCGGCACCAATTCGTCCAAGGGCCTGTCGCCAATCACCACGCCCGCCGCATGGGTCGAGGCGTTGCGCAGCAGGCCTTCGACCTGTTGGCCATAGTCCAAAAGTCGCGCCACGACCTCTTCCGATTTGGCCTCTTCGCGCAGCTTCGGCTCATCGGCCAAGGCTTTCTCGATGCTGACAGGTTTAACGCCCTCGACGGGGATCAGCTTCGAGAGCCTATCGACTTGGCCGTACGGCATCTGCAACACCCGCCCGATATCGCGCACAGCAGCTTTCGACAAAAGCGCGCCGAAGGTGATGATCTGGCCGACTTTGTCGCGGCCGTATTTCTCCTGCACATAGCGGATCACTTCCTCGCGCCGGTCCATACAAAAATCGATGTCGAAATCGGGCATCGAGACCCGTTCAGGGTTCAAGAACCGCTCAAACAGCAGACTGTAGCGCAAGGGGTCGAGATCCGTGATCATCAGCGCATAAGCCACCAGCGAGCCCGCACCCGAGCCACGACCGGGGCCCACGGGGATATCATTGTCTTTGGCGTATTTGATGAAGTCGGCCACGATCAGGAAATAGCCCGGGAAGCCCATGCCTTCGATGATGCCTAACTCGAAATCCAAGCGCTCTTGGTATTCGGACAGCTCGGCTGCGGGCTCGATCACGGAGAGGCGTTTTTGCAGGCCCTCATTGGCTTGACGGCGCAGCTCGACCACCTCGTCATCGGCGAATTTCGGCAAGATCGGGTCGCGCTTATAGGCCTTGAACGCGCAACGCTGCGCGATCTCGATTGTGTTCTCGATGGCCTCGGGCAGATCGGCAAATAGCGTCACCATCTCGCTGGCCGATTTGAAATAGTGCTGCGGCGTCAGGCGCCTGCGCGCGCCTTGCTGGTCGACATAGGCGCCCTCGGCGATACAAATCAGCGCGTCATGCGCCTCGTACATTTCGGGCTTGGGGAAGTAGACGTCATTGGTCGCAACCAGCGGCAGGCCCATCGCATAGGCGATTTCCAAGTGCCCCCGCTCGCTGATCCGCTGGCCTTCCATGGGAGAGCCGTCCTCGCGCGGGTGGCGTTGCAATTCGATGTAAAGCCGGTCGGCGTAGATCTCGTGGAAGCGTTTGACCAAAGCCTCCGCTTTCGGGCGTTGACCCGCTTGCAACAACTGCCCCACCGGCCCGTTCGGCCCGCCTGACAGGCAAATCAGCCCTTCGCCAAACTGCGCCAACTCATCCACCGTGACCATCGGCAGCGCGCCTGCCTTGTCGAGATAGGAGCACGAATTCAGCTTCATCAGATTGCCGTAGCCAAGCTCGGACTGTGCCAGCAGCACGATGGCAGCCGGCGGGCGTGGTTTTTCACCGGGGCCTGCGGGGTCGTAATTGACGTCCAATTGCAAGCCCACAATCGGCTGCACGCCCGCGCCCGCGGCATATTCAGAGAACTCAAGAGCTGCGAACATGTTGTTCGTATCGGTCAGCGCCACGGCGGGCATATCCGCGCTTCGACACAAATCAGGGAGTTTTTTCAGACGCATAGCCCCTTCCAAAAGGGAGTATTCGCTATGCACGCGCAGATGAATGAATCGAGCAGGATTGGCCATAGCGCGACCCTAGCCGTGGCGTTGCCCAAGCGAAAGTCGATCTTGCCTATGCGGCGTTAAATCGGGGTCGGATCAGCGCAAAAGCGCGCGGGTCGTGACTGTGCGATGGGCGGTGCCTGTGGTCATCAGATCATCGGCCAATGCGCGCCGCGCCTGCCCGCCGTCAATGACGCATTCGTCAAGCTCGGCGCTTGAGATCAGGGTCAGCGCGACCAGTTTGACCTCGGAAAGGGGCATGTCTTCAATCGTCGCGCGACCGGGTGGCAAAGGCATATTGATCAGCCCGCCAAGACGCGCATCCGGATCATCTTCCAGCCAGTCTTTCGGGCCACGCGCCAGCGGCAAAGCCAGCGACAAAAGCCCGTATTGGCGCAAAGCAGGCTCCAGACCGCCCGCGCGCACGCAAAGCTCGGCCAAAGCCTCGATGGCTTGAAAGCCCCAAGTCTTGCGCACCGCATCAAAGGGCAGCGCCTGCCAGCCTTCAACCTCGATAAACACTTCCAGCCCATAGCCATTTTGGTCGGGCATCTCGCTGAAGGGCCCAAACGGATCGCTCAGCCCGTCTGATGCGATGATCAGGCTTTGAGCCGTGCGGATCACGCGAAACCCAGCGGCGCCCGAGGGCCAAGGTGTTTCCGGCAAAGCGTTGCTTGAGGGCAGTTTCGCCTCTTCCAACTGGCCGATCTTGCTCCAATAGGCTTGTCTGGCCGCGCGGCTGGCGCGTCTGCTTCCGGTCTGATGGCGCGCGATGCTGGCATGGCCGCCTTCAAAGAAGGACGGCGCGGCGGGGGCCGCTTCCAGCTCTGGTGCGGCCATCATCTCTGGGTTTTGGGGCTGAGGCCTGTCGGTTGGCGCGTCCCTAGACGTGATCTCAAGGCCCGCGGGGGCTACAAAATCTGTCGTCGAAATATCCGCGACATCCGCCTCGGCTTGCGCCACGGATTGCTGCGGCATGTCGGCCACTCGTTTGGCCAGCCCGACAATGTCGAACTCGGCGGCGGATTCCGCGGCCAGTTGCTCGGCAGAGCGGCCATGCTCGTCAATAATATCACTGTCGCGCATGCCTTTGGCTTTGCGCACCGCCCCTTTTGCGGGGTCGGTCACCGCGTTGGCGGCTTCCTTCTTTTTGGAGCCTTCGGCCGGGAAATTGTAATCGACGGGCGCAGGCGTGAAAATCGCCTCATCCTCGTCGTCATCATGGATATTTGCAGCAGTCGCAGGCGTCGCCTTTTTGCGACCAATCAACCCCATAATCATCTTGATCCCCTCGCCCAGCAGGCAGGCTCATGAAAGAAATACCGTTAATACCTACTTAACGATCTCGCCGGTTTTGTGACGCGATTGCGACCAATCATGGCGAGATGAGGTAAATGTTCACGCAATTGCATCGTCATCGCAGCACCCTAGGGCTTGCCAAATCTGAGCCGCTGCGCCACGCTGAGGTCAGATAAGACCGCCCCGTCTACGCCGCATCGACGGGGCTCGACATGCAAGCTGGTTTTGGTAACGCGGCAGGGTTCTCACATGGTGACGTTTCTTCTCAATGGAGAGACCGTGACAGCGCAAACCAGCGCAACCACGACGCTTTTGGACTATTTGCGCGACACCCGCCGCATGACCGGTACGAAAGAAGGCTGCAACGAGGGCGATTGCGGCGCGTGCTCGGTCATTGTCACGGGGCTTGATGGCGTGGCGCGGGCGATGAATGCCTGCATCTTGTTTCTACCGCAGCTCCATGGCCGCGCCGTGTATACGGTTGAAGGCATAGCCGGGCCAAACGGGGAATTGCACCCCGTCCAGCGCGCGATGATCGACCATCACGGCTCTCAATGCGGGTTTTGCACGCCGGGCTTTGTCATGGCGATGGTGGCCGCGCATAGCAATGGGGCAACCGATCACAACGACCAGATCGCGGGCAATCTGTGCCGCTGCACCGGGTATGCGCCGATTATCCGCGCCGCGGAAGCCGCAGCGCTTGAGCCTGTGCCAAGCTGGTTGCAACAGGTGCTGCCCGCGCCCTCGGTCTCTGGCTTTGCCGCTCCGCAATCGAGCAATGAGTTGGCAGAGTGGTATGAGGATTTTCCCGACGCCACTTTGATCGGCGGGGCCACGGATGTTGGGCTTTGGGTGACAAAGGGCCTGCGCGATCTGGGTCCGGTTGCGTTTTTGTCGGGGTGTACGGATTTGCGCACGATCACCACCAGCGACACAGAAATTCGTATCGGCGCGGTTGCGACGATCACGCAGCTACTAGAAGCAATGGCCTTGCCGCATCCGTCATTTGCCGAAATGTTGCGCCGCTATGGCTCGGTGCAGGTGCGCAACGCGGCGACGATCGGCGGCAATATCGCCAATGGCTCGCCCATCGGCGACACGCCGCCTGCGCTGATTGCCTTAGACGCGCGGCTCCATCTGCGGCGCGGCTCCACGCGGCGCGATTTGGCGCTGGAGGATTTCTTTATCGAGTATGGCAAGCAAGACCGCCAAGCGGGCGAATTTGTTGAGGCCGTGACGATCCCCCGCCAAAGCGACAATTTGCGTTGCTACAAGCTGTCAAAACGCTTCGATCAGGATATCTCGGCTGTGTGTGGCTGCTTCAACATCGCCGTCGAGGCAGGTCGTGTTAAAAGCGCGCGCATTGCTTTTGGCGGGATGGCGGGCACGCCGAAGCGTGCCTTAGCGGTGGAAAAAGCCTTAATCGGCAAGGCGTGGAGCGAGGATGTGATCGAAGCCGCACTGCCCGAGTTTGAGACAGATTTCGCGCCGCTCAGCGATATGCGCGCCTCGGCCGAATACCGCATGATCGCCGCGCAAAACATGCTGCGCCGCGCCTATGTTGAGAGCTTGGGCGTCGGCGCAAATGTCCTTGAGGTGCGCCCATGAGCCTTGGCCCCCACCCCCACGACGCAGCCCTTTTGCACGTCACAGGTGCAGCGCGCTACACCGATGATATCGCCACGCCGGAGGGCACGCTGCATCTGGCCTTTGGGCTGTCGGAGGTGGCATGTGGAGAGATCGCGGCGATGGATCTCGGCGCGGTCACTCAAGCGGATGGCGTGGTGGCCGTGTTCACCGCCAAAGACCTGCCCTTTGCCAATGACGTCTCGCCCTCGGCGCATGATGAGCCGCTCCTCTCGGATGGCTCAGTCCATTACTTGGGCCAGCCGGTGTTTCTGGTCGCCGCGACGTCCCATCTTGCGGCGCGCAAAGCTGCGCGACTGGGTCAGATCAAATACAGCGAAAAACCTGCGATCCTGACGATTGATGAGGCGATCAAAGCAGACAGTCATTTTGAAGACGGCCCGCGGGTCTACACCAAGGGCGACCCGGACGGCGCTTTGAAGTCCGCCAAGCACCGCTTGCACGGCAGTATCGAGATCGGCGGGCAGGAGCATTTCTACCTCGAAGGTCACGCAGCCTTGGCCGTGCCGCAAGAGGCGGGCGATATGGTTGTGCATGCCTCCTCGCAGCACCCGACGGAAATTCAGCATAAAGTGGCCGAAGCCTTGGGCGTGGCGATGCATGCCGTGCGCGTCGAAGTGCGGCGCATGGGCGGCGGGTTTGGCGGCAAGGAGAGCCAAGGCAACGCGCTGTGTGTGGCTTGTGCGATTGTCGCAGATAAACTCGGCCACCCTGCAAAGATGCGCTACGACCGCGACGACGACATGATCATCACCGGCAAGCGCCACGAGTTTCGCATCAGCTATGATGTGGGTTTTGACGCAGACGGCAGGCTCGAGGCGGTGACTTTCGAGCAGTTTGCGCGCTGCGGCTGGGCGCAGGATCTGTCCCTGCCCGTGGCTGACCGCGCGATGCTGCATGCTGATAACGCCTATCTGCTGCCTCATGCGCGCATCACCTCGCATCGCTTGCGCACCAATACGCAATCCAACACCGCCTTTCGCGGCTTTGGTGGCCCGCAAGGGATGGTGGGCATCGAGCGTGTGATGGATCATATCGCGCATCATTTACGGCTCGATCCTTTGGCCGTGCGGCGGGTGAATTTTTATGCCTCCGGCGGGAGTATTTCTGCCAAAACGAAGCCGCAAACGACGCCTTATGGGATGGAGGTGGAGGACGCGATTATTGCCGAGCTGACCGATCAGCTGGCCCAGAGTTCCGACTACGAGGCGCGGCGCGCGCGCGTGGCGAAGTGGAACGCGACCAATCCTGTGCTCAAGCGCGGCATTGCGCTGAGCCCGGTGAAGTTCGGGATTTCGTTTACGCTGACCCATCTCAATCAAGCGGGCGCGTTGGTGCATATTTATAGCGACGGCTCGGTGCATCTGAACCATGGCGGCACCGAGATGGGGCAAGGCTTGTTTGTCAAAGTGGCGCAAGTCGCAGCGCAGTCGTTCGGCGTGCCGCTAGACACAATCAAGATCACCGCGACGGACACCGCGAAAGTGCCCAATACATCGGCAACTGCCGCGTCATCGGGATCTGATCTGAACGGTATGGCGGTGCTGGATGCGTGTAACCGCCTGAAAGCGCGGATCGCGGATTTTCTGGCCACGCGCTTCGATGTGAAGCCCGAGCATGTTGCGTTCGAGGATGGCCATGTCAGCGCAGGATCGACGCGTTTGAGCTTTGCCGAGGCCGCAGCGCTTGCCTATCAAAACCGCATCTCGCTCTCGGCCACAGGGTTTTATGCGACGCCGGATGTTGCTTGGGACCGGATCAAGGGCGAAGGGCGGCCGTTTTTCTATTTTGCCTATGGCGCGGCTGTCTCGGAGGTGGTGATCGACACGCTGACCGGCGAGAACAGGATTTTGCGCACCGATATTTTGCATGATTGCGGCAGGTCTCTGAACCCCGACATTGATATCGGCCAGATCGAGGGCGGGTTTGTGCAAGGCGCGGGCTGGCTGACGATGGAGGAGCTGGTTTGGGACGGCAAAGGCCGGCTCAGCACGCATGCGCCTGCGACTTATAAGATCCCTTGTGCCTCGGACAGGCCGGAGGTGTTCAATGTTGCCCTTTGGGAGGGCGATAATCCGGCGCAGACGATCTATCGTTCTAAAGCCGTAGGCGAGCCGCCTTTGATGCTGGGCCTGTCGGTTTGGCTGGCGCTGTCTGATGCGGTGGCGTCCTGCGGCGAAGACTACCCAGCGCTTGATACGCCTGTGACGCCAGAGCGGGTGGCGCTGGCCTGCAAGGCGCTGAGGTCATGAGTTTCGATCTGCAAGCCTTGCGCGATCTGGTGGCGCTTCATGGCCGTGTCGCGCGGATTGTGATTGCGGATTTCAAAGGCTCTGCGCCGCGCGAGACCGGCACGGCGATGTATGTCTGGGACGGTGGCCAAAGTGGCACAATCGGCGGTGGCGCGTTGGAGTTTGAAGCCGTAGAGCGCGCGTTTGACGGCCCCGCTTTGCGCCATATCCCGCTGGGCCCTGCGCTTGGGCAATGCTGTGGTGGCCAAGTGAGCCTTGTGACGGAAGTGTTTGAAAAGGTTGACCTTGAGGCGATTGTCGAGAGTGATTTCTACACGCGCCGCGTGGCGGGGTCTTCCGAGAAGCCTTTGAAAATCGTGGCCTCCGAGCGCGCGATGCGCAACGCGTCTGGCGGCGTTACAACGCTTGAGGGGGGCTGGCTTTGCGAGCCGCTCAGCTCTGCGCGCGGGCCGCTTTGGATTTACGGCGCGGGTCATGTCGGGCGGGCCTTGATCGATGTGCTGGAGCCTTTGCCTGATTTCGAGATCACATGGGTCGACACCGCCCGCGCGCGGTTTCCAAGCGAAATCCCCGATGCGGTCGAGGCTGTCAGCGCGACAGATCCCACACGTCTGATCCCGCATGCGCCAAAGGACGCGCATCACCTGATCGTCACCTATAGCCACGCGCTTGATCTCGATATTTGCCACGCGCTTTTGTGCCATGGCTTCGCCTTTGCAGGCCTGATCGGCTCGGCCACGAAATGGGCGCGGTTTCGCAACCGGCTTGGGCAATTGGGCCATCACGCGGCGGAGATAAACGCCATCACCTGCCCTATCGGCGATCCGTCTTTGGGCAAGCATCCGCAAGCCATTGCCGTCGGCGTCGCATCCACGCTATTACGCGCAAGGCGACGCAAGACCTTGGGGGAGGATATCGCGCTGTGAGCGAGCTTTTGGTGATCGACGGGCTGACCAAAGCCTATCCCGGCGTGATCGCCAATTCGGACGTGTCGTTTTCCATTCGCGCAGGCGAAGTGCATGCGCTTTTGGGCGAAAACGGCGCAGGGAAATCCACTCTGGTCAAGATGATCTACGGGCTGGTCAAGCCTGACAGTGGCACGATGGCGCTGCATGGCCAGCCTTTCGCCCCGCCCGAGCCGCGTGCCGCGCGCGCTGCGGGTGTGGCGATGGTGTTTCAGCATTTCTCGCTCTTTGAGGCGTTGAATGTCGCCGAGAACATCGCGCTCGGCATGGAGAACCCGCCGAAGATGCGCGATCTGGCGGCGAAAATCAGCGATGTGTCGAAAGAATACGGGCTGCCGCTTGATCCGTTCCGGCTGGTCGGCGATCTGTCGGCAGGCGAGCGTCAGCGGGTCGAGATCATTCGCTGCCTTTTGCAAAACCCCAAGCTGTTGATCATGGATGAGCCGACGTCTGTGCTGACCCCGCAAGAGGTCGAAATTCTGTTTCGCACGCTTGAGAAGCTGAAATCCGAGGGCACGTCGATCCTCTATATCAGCCATAAGCTGGAGGAAATTCGCGCGCTGTGTGACAGCGCTACGATCCTGCGGCTGGGCAAGAAAGTCGCCACTTGCAACCCGCGCGAAGAGACCGCGCGCGCGATGGCGGAGATGATGGTGGGCAGCGAATTGCTGGTGCCGGAACGCGTGCCGCATGAGGCCTCGGAGGTCGCGCTGGAGCTGAAGAACCTACAGCTTAGCTCCTCCAACCCGTTTGGGACCTCGCTCAAAGACATCAATCTGGTCGTCCATAAGGGCGAAATTCTGGGCATTGGTGGCGTCGCGGGCAATGGCCAGGACGAGCTGACCGCAGCGCTTGGCGGCGAGGCTTTGACGCAAGCGGGCCAGATCAACTTCAAAGGCCAAGCCGTTGGAAACATGGGGCCAAATGCGCGGCGCGCTTTGGGCTTGCTCAGCGCGCCGGAAGAACGTCTGGGCCATGCCGCGGCCCCCGATATGTCGCTGACCGAAAACGCGCTTTTGTCGGCTGTCACCCGCAAGGATTTGGCGAAGAACGGGTTTTTGAACTGGGCCGCGACCAAGGCCTATACCGAGCAAGTGATCGAGAATTTCGACGTGCGCACGCCGGGGCCAAACAATGCCGCGCGGTCGCTGTCTGGCGGGAACTTGCAGAAATTCGTGATCGGTCGCGAGATCATGCAAGACCCTGAACTGCTGGTCGTCAACCAACCCACTTGGGGCGTCGATGCCTCGGCTGCGGCTGCGATCCGGCAAGCGCTGATGGATCTGGCCGCCAAGGGGGCTGCGATCATTGTGATCTCCCAAGACCTCGACGAGTTGATGGAGATTTCCGATCGGTTTGCGGCACTCAATGAAGGACGGCTCAGCCCGCCTGTGCCCGCTCTTGGGCTGACGGTCGAGAAGATCGGCCTGATGCTGGGCGGCGCGCATGACATGGAGGTCGCCCATGCTCACACTTGAAAAACGCCCCGAGCCGTCACGGCTCTGGACCGCGATCACGCCCCTGATCGCCGTTCTGGCCACGATGGTCGCAGGCGGCATCATGTTCGCGATCCTTGGCAAAGACCCGTTCGAGGCGATCCGCACGATCTTCTGGGACCCGTTGTTTAACGAGCAATTCGCAGCCTTCTCGCGCCCGCAATTGCTGGTCAAAGCCGCGCCCTTGATCTTGATCGCGATTGGCCTGTCACTGGGCTTTCGCGCAGGCGTCTGGAATATCGGCGCGGAGGGTCAATACATCATGGGCGCGATTTTCGGCGCGGGCGTGGGGCTGGCCTTCTACCCGGTGGAAAGCGTTTTTCTGTTCCCGATGATGGTGATCGCAGGCGCTTTGGGCGGGTATCTCTGGGCGATGATACCGGGCATTTTGCGCACCAAGTTCAACACCAATGAAATCCTCGTGTCGCTTCTGCTGGTCTATGTGGCCGAGTTCATTCTGGCCTCTATGTCGCTGGGACTTCTCCGAAACCCAGAAGGCTCCGGCTTTCCGGGATCGCGCAATCTGAAGGAATATGCCTCGGCCCATAATGCCGAGTTGATCGCAGGCACCGGCATGCATTGGGGCGTCGTTGCGGCCTTTATTGCGGTGATTTTCGCTTATGTTTTGCTGGCCCGCCACATGCTGGGCTTCCAGATCAAACTGACAGGCCAAGCGCCCAAAGCCGCACGGTTTGGCGGCGTGAACCCGACGCGGCTGGTGTTGTTCTGCCTCGGCATCTCGGGCGCGCTGGCGGGTATGGCGGGCATGTTCGAGGTCTCCGGCCCTGCGGGTCAGATCAGCATCGATTTCAACGTGGGCTACGGGTTCACGGCAATCATCGTGGCGTTCTTGGGCCGCTTGCATCCCGTGGGCATTTTGCTCGCCGGATTGCTGATGGCGCTGACTTATATTGGCGGAGAGCTCGCCTCCTTCATGCTCGGCATCCCAACGGCAGCGATCCAAGCCTTTCAGGGGATGTTGTTGTTCTTCTTATTGGCGGTGGACGTGTTGACGAATTACCGCATCCGCTTCGGCAAGCGGGAGGTGGTGTGATGGAGGCTTCAATCCGACCAATCAACTGCCCGCCCGGCATCGCCGGGCAGCGCCCGACCGCCCCCATGGGCGGGCGCTTCGCTTCCGCCCGCGGACGGGCCCTGCCCTTTGATTGGAGCGTTTGAATGGACCTAAGCGCCATCTCCCCCACCCTTCTTGTGGCCTCGCTTATGGTGGCGGCGACGCCGATCCTTTTGGCGGCCCTTGGCGAATTGATCGTCGAGAAAGCGGGCGTGTTGAACCTTGGCGTTGAAGGCATGATGATCACAGGGGCGATTTGCGGCTTTGCGATTGCGGTGGAGACCGGCTCGCCCGCGATTGGGTTTCTATGCGCGGCACTCGGAGGCGCGACCCTGAGCCTGATTTTTGCGATCCTGACGCAGTATTTGCTATCAAACCAAGTGGCCACGGGGCTGGCGCTGACGCTCTTTGGGTTGGGGTTCTCCAGCCTGATCGGGCAAGGCTATATCGGCATCCGCCCGCCCGAAGTCTCGAAGCTGAATTTCGGACCGCTCAGCGACATACCCTTCTTTGGGCCGGTGCTCTTTGGCCATGACATCGTCGTCTATATCGCGCTGGCGCTGGTTGCGGGCATTTGGGCCGTGCTGAAATTCACCCGTGCGGGACTGATCTTGCGCGCGGTGGGCGAGAACCATGACGCCGCGCATGCACTGGGCTACAAAGTCATCCGCGTGCGTATTCTAGCGATCATGTTTGGTGGCGCTTGTGCAGGGCTTGGCGGCGCTTACCTGAGCCTCATCCGCGTGCCGCAATGGACCGAAGGGATGACAGCAGGGGCGGGTTGGATTGCGCTGGCGATTGTCGTTTTCGGCTCGTGGAGGCCCTTGGGCGTTTTGCTCGGTGCCTATCTTTTTGGCGGCGTCACGGTGTTGCAGCTGAATTTGCAGGCAGCGGGCTTTGCAATTCCCGTCGAATACTTGTCTATGTCACCTTATCTGATAACCATTCTGGTTCTGGTCATCATGTCCTCTGGCAAAGGTCGCGCGGCACTTTCCGCGCCCGCCTGCCTGGGGCGCGCCTTTCACGCCTCGAACTGAGGCATACTGCTTAAAACAAACTTGGGGAGATACCAAAAATGAAACGCAGAACTCTACTCGCAGCCTCGGTCGCAGCCCTTGCGCTCTCGGGCACAGCTTTCGCTGATGGCCATGCCAAGACCAAAGTGGGCTTTGTCTATGTCGGCCCCGTGGGCGATGGCGGCTGGACTTATGAGCATGACCAAGGCCGTTTGGCCGTAGAAGCCGAGTTCGGCGATAAGGTCGAAACTGTCTATCAAGAAAACGTGCCGGAAGGTGCCGATGCGACGCGGGTCATCACGCAAATGGCGCTGTCGGGGGCTGACATTATCTTCACAACCTCCTTTGGCTATATGGACCCGACCAATGAGGTCGCCGCGAAATTCCCGGAAGTGAAGTTCGAGCACGCCACAGGCTACAAGCGCAACACGCCAAACGTGTCGACCTACTCGGCACGGTTCTATGAAGGCCGCGCTATTCAGGGCCATATCGCGGGCAAGATGACGAAGAGCAATAAGATCGGCTACATCGCATCCTTCCCGATCCCTGAAGTGATCCGCGGCATCAACTCTGCCTATCTGCACGCCAAAGCCGTCAACCCGGATGTCGAGTTCAACATCGTCTGGGCCTATACATGGTTCGACCCCGCCAAAGAGGCCGACGCCGCGACAGCGTTGATCGAGCAAGGCGCGGATGTGATCTTGCAGCACACCGACTCCACCGCTCCTCAGGCAGCCGCGCAAAAAGCCGATGGCGTGATCACTTTCGGTCAGGCCTCCGACATGGGCGAATACGCCCCTCTGCCGCGCGTCTCGTCGATCATCGATGACTGGGCGCCCTACTATATCGACCGCGTACGCGCAGTGATGGATGGCACTTGGGAAAGCAAAGACACATGGGACGGCATCGGTCCGGGCATGGTCAAAATCGGAGAGATCTCCGACGCGGTTCCAGCCGATATCAAAGCCGAAGCGCTGGCAATGCGCGACGCGATTGCATCGGGCGAGTACAAGCCGTTCACAGGGCCGATCAACAAACAAGACGGCTCTGCCTGGCTCGCTGATGGCGAGACAGCAGATGATGGCACATTGGCGGGGATGAATTTCTACGTCGAAGGCATCACCGGCGAGATCCCGAACTAAGGCGGATCGGTTTCACGATTTGAGAAAGGCCCGCGCGCAGACGTGCGGGCCTTTTTACTTGGGCAGAATGTCTGGCGCGCGGAGTTTGCTGCGGGCCGCGGTTATGATCTGGCTCTCTCAGTCCTCAAAGAGTCCGGTTGGCTGGTTGTCCAGACTGACAAGGTTCTTCTTTCGCCAGAAATCCTTCACCTTTTCAGGCCCCAGATCGGCGTACCAAGGCTCTAGCTCCGTCTCCCCCCGAGATCGCACCACTGACATTTCAGGAACGCCCGTGCCGCAGGATGTCGTGACAAGGTCGATATCGAGAACGAAGATATTTCGCGCTCCGGCATAATCGGGAAACAGCTTGCAAAGAGTTTCCCATTCGGCATCGCGCGGATGGATCACCGAGGCCTCGCCATATGTGCGCAGGATCAGCGCGTCCCCTTCAAAAGCGCAAAACATCAATGTCATTCGAGGGTCCTGTATCAGATGCGCAGCCGTTTCATTTCCGCTCCCTGACAGGCTGAGCCAGATGATTTTGCGATCCGAGACAACGCGCAGTGAATCCATGCCTTTCGGAGACAGATTGACCCGCCCATTTGCCGCCGCTGTCGCAACAAAGAACATGGGTTGTTTTTCGATGAAGGCCCGGAAGGACGCGGGCAGTTTATCCGTTTTGATCCCCATTATTTCGTGCCTCCCATCGTCATACATTCATCGAGAATTTCGTAGGACAGATTGTTGCCCAGCGCGCTGAAATCTCCGTGCTCGAACATGGCCGCTGACAGGTTGTGTAGAGTTGTGTGCGTCGCGGTCGCCATTGCCATGCCCAATGAAATTCTCGCCGCACCGGCTTTCGCGAACCCCGCCAGAGAGACCCCCTCGACCGTGCTGATCCCGACATTCACGGGGAGTGTGACGCTG
>CAZCEW010000062.1:0-15461 GCA_964497775.1 uncultured Rhodobacterales bacterium | reverse complement strand
ATGAGCAAAGTCATCAAAGGCGGCACGATCGTTACCGCAGATATGCAATACAAGGCCGATGTTCTGATCGAAGGCGAGCATATCGCGCAGATCGGGGAGAACCTGAAGGGCGACGAGGTGATCGACGCCGAAGGCGCTTACGTGATCCCCGGCGGCATCGACCCGCATACGCATCTGGAAATGCCGTTCATGGGCACCACCGCCGCCGAGACATTCGAAAGCGGAACCTTTGCCGCCGCTGCAGGTGGCACGACCATGCTGGTGGATTTCTGCCTGCCCGGTGAGGATGGCAGTTTGCTGAATGCCATCGATGCGTGGGACAAAAAGTCAAAAGATCAAATTTGCTGCGACATCTCTTATCATATGGCCATCACGGGCTGGAATGAGAATGTTTTCAACGAGATGGAAGGTGTTGTTAAGACGCGCGGCGTCAACACGTTCAAGCATTTCATGGCCTATAAGGGCGCGCTGATGGTCGAAGATGACGAGATGTATGCGTCCTTCAAGCGCTGCGCGGAGCTGGGCGCGCTGCCGCTGGTCCATGCCGAAAACGGCGACATTGTCCAAGAGCTTCAGCAGAAATATCTCGCCGAAGGCATCACCGGGCCGGAAGGTCACGCCTATTCCCGCCCGCCCGAAGTCGAAGGCGAAGCTGCCAACCGCGCGATTATGATTGCGGATGCCGCTGGCACGCCGCTTTATATCGTTCATGTCTCCTGCGAGCAGGCCCATGAGGCGATCCGGCGCGCGCGACAAAAGGGGATGCGGGTTTATGGCGAGCCGCTGATCCAGCATCTGACCCTTGATGAGAGCGAGTATTTCAACAAAGACTGGCAATATGCCGCGCGCCGCGTGATGTCGCCTCCGTTCCGGTCGAAAGATCATCAGGCCTCGCTTTGGGCCGGGCTGTCATCGGGCTCGCTGCAGGTTGTGGCAACGGATCATGCGGCCTTCACCGATAAGCAAAAGCAGATGGGGCTCGATAATTTCACCACGATCCCCAATGGCACAGGCGGGCTGGAAGAACGCATGGCGATGCTATGGACCACGGGCGTCGAGACGGGTCGCCTGACACCAGAAGAGTTTGTGGCTGCGACCTCGACCAACATTGCGAAAATCCTCAACATCTATCCGATGAAGGGCGGGATCATGCGCGGCGGTCATGCCGATATCGTGGTGTGGGATCCGAAAATCAGCCGAGAGATCGCGGTCAGCACGCAGAAATCCATCATTGATTACAATGTGTTCGAGGGCATGACTGTGACAGCGCAGCCGCGTTTTACCTTGTCACGGGGCGAGGTCATCTGGGCCTACGGACAAAACTCCCAACCACAACCGGGGCGCGGGAAATTCATCAAACGACCGCCTTTTGCCAGCTCTGCAAAAGCGCTGAGCCGGTGGAAATCGCTCAATACCCCGCGCCAGATTAAGCGCGATCCGATGAACATCCCGGCGGGCGTCTAAGACGTTGACGCTGGGAGAGCCAATTGCGCAAGGATTGCCATGACGTCGTCATATATTCACCCCAATTGGGCGCGAGACCTTGCGCCAAGCGAGCACTTTAACGAGGGGTTAGACCATGAGCGCGACTGTAACGAAAATTCTGCTGGTGGTGGCGTTGTTCCTGCTGGCTTTTGCAACTTGGCTCAACGACGTGGCGATGGCCGACGCGATGTTCATCTTCGCAGCCTTCTCTATTGGCGGCGTTTGGTCGAAATACTCGCGCACAGCACCGCAAAATCAAACTTCCGAGGGCTAAGACTCTCTAAGACGCTTTTTCGGAGGCCACGTTAGATGGCCTCTGGGACACCTAAAAGTGCAGCGCCGGTCATCTCGGCACAGGCGCTTGATCTGACTTTCCAAACCCAAGACGCGCCGGTTCATGCGCTCAAAGACGTCTCGCTCGACATCGAGAAGGGCGAATTTGTCAGCTTCATCGGCCCGTCTGGCTGCGGCAAAACTACATTTCTACGCGTGATAGCGGGGCTTGAGACGCCAACCGGCGGCACTGTCACCGTAAACGGCATGAGCCCGGACGAAGCGCGCCGCGCGCGGGCCTACGGCTATGTCTTTCAGGCCGCAGGGCTTTACCCGTGGCGCACGATCGCAGGCAATATCAAACTCCCGCTGGAGATCATGGGGTACTCAAAGCCTGATCAAGCCGCGCGCGTGAGAGATGTGCTTGATCTGGTAGAACTCAAAGGTTTTGGCTCCAAATTTCCATGGCAGCTGTCAGGGGGCATGCAACAACGCGCCTCCATCGCACGGGCATTGGCCTTTGACGCCGAAATCCTGCTGATGGACGAGCCGTTCGGCGCATTGGACGAGATCGTGCGCGATCATCTCAACGAACAGCTTTTGGCGCTTTGGGCGCGGACCGAAAAAACTATCGGGTTTGTGACGCATTCCATCCCGGAAGCGGTGTATCTGTCGACCAAGATCGTGGTGATGAGCCCGCGTCCGGGCCGTATCAGTGATGTCATCGACAGCCCGTTGCCGCGCGAGCGACCGCTTGATATCCGAGACAGCCGCGAGTTCATCGAAATCGCCCACCGTGTGCGTGACGGTTTGAGGGCAGGGCATTCTGAAAATGACTAGCGCGCGCCTCCAAAAGAAAACGCCCCGGCCCAATGGACCGAGGCGCCTGGGATGGCCCGTAGATTTGGGTCATCACCGCTTACGGCCATCGGCTTCCCAGCCTGTACCGCGCAAGCTGTCTAACATAGCGCTCGTAAAGAACTCCTTATCGTCATCACTGCTTCAAAAATATCCAAACGCTCCGCTTGCAAGATGTGGTGGCCCCAAGAATTTGAGTGCCTCCGGCGGGGATATTTCTAAAGCAGTGATGACGGCGGAGGCGGGCGAATGAAGCAGCTGGGTCCTGTCTTGACCGTAATCGCAGCGATCGTTGTGCTTTGGTATGCGGCTGTGCCTGTGATGAATGTCAAAGAGACGCTGACCCAATTGGAGCGCGCGGGCTCTGTGGTGATACCAGAGGGCGCGGGCGTGCGGCGCGATATGGGGCATTTCGGTCTTTTGGCGCGAAACGGATCTTCTATCCCGGCAAGCTACGTCCAAGAGCGTCCGCGCCTGCCTGCGCCGCACCAAGTCGTAGCCGAGTTGTGGGATACGGTCGTGGGTAAGAAGATCACCTCGAAGCGGTCGTTGATTTATCATGGCTGGATCACGCTA
This sequence comes from uncultured Rhodobacterales bacterium, assembly GCA_964497775.1. Lineage (GTDB taxonomy): Bacteria > Pseudomonadota > Alphaproteobacteria > Rhodobacterales > Rhodobacteraceae > Litoreibacter. Next base: position 12,269 of record CAZCEW010000062.1, on the reverse strand, counting down.
TCTGCCACGCTTTTGGGGTTTGCGATCGGCGCGGGCGCGGGCATTTTGCTGGCTGTGGGCATTGTGCATAGCCGGGTGATGGATAAATCCGTCATGCCTTGGGCGATTGTCAGCCAAACTATTCCGATCATTGCTTTGGCGCCCATGATTGTTGTCGTGCTCTATTCTATCGGCATTCAGGGATTGCTGCCCAAGGCGGTGATCTCGGCCTATTTGAGTTTCTTCCCGGTCGTCGTCGGTATGGTCAAGGGCCTGCGCGCGCCGGATCATATGCAGCTTGATCTGCTCAAGACCTATAATGCGTCCAAGGCGCAAGGGTTCTGGAAATTGCGGCTTCCGGCCTCAATGCCGTATTTGTTTGCCTCCCTGAAAATCGCGGTCGCGGCAGCCATGGTCGGCGCAATTGTGGGCGAGCTTCCCGTGCAAGGCGGAGGTTTGGGCAACCGCATGTTGTCCGGCAGTTATTATGGCCAGACCATCCAAATCTGGTCGGCGCTGTTTGCTGCTGCGATTTTGGCCGCCGCTTTGGTGGCGCTCATAGGCTTGATCCAGCGCGTGGCGCTCAGAAGGATGGGGATGGCATGAGTTACTTGATTGCAGCCCTGTTCATCTGGCTCGCGCTTTGGGCGTTGAATGCTTGGCTTGCACAGACATCTGCTAGTGAGACTCGCACCGTATCTTTGCTGATTGCGGTGATTTTTGGGGCTACGCTCGTGATTGTGTGGGAGCTTGTCGTGCGTGGCCTGAACGTGCCGCTGGTGATTTTGCCGCCGCCCAGCCAGATCGCACAGACATTTGGCGCGGAGCTTCCTACGCTTTGGGCTGATTTCAAGCAGACGTTCCTGAAAGGCGCATTATCGGGCTATGTGATCGGCGCGATTGCGGCGTTTGCCACAGCCATCCTTGTGGACCGTTATGATTTTCTGCGCCGCGGGTTGCTGCCGGTTGGCAATTTCGTCGCCGCCTTACCGATAGTCGGCACCGCGCCGATTTTGGTGATGTGGTTTGGGTTTGATTGGCAGTCAAAAGCGGCAGTCGTCGTGGTGATGGTGTTCTTCCCGATCCTGATCAACACGGTTGCGGGCCTGTCGGAGACCACATCCATGCAGCGCGATCTGATGCGGACCTATGGCGCGGGCTATTGGGCCAGCTTGCGCAAATTACGCCTGCCTGCCGCGATGCCGTTTATCTTCAACGGGCTAAAAATCTCGACCACATTGGCGCTGATCGGCGCGATTGTGGCGGAGTTCTTCGGCTCGCCTACTTTGGGCATGGGGTTTCGCATCTCGACCAGCGTCGGGCAATTGGCGCTGGATATGGTCTGGGCCGAGATCGTGGTCGCCGCCCTTGCAGGATCGCTGTTTTATGGCACGATAGCTTTTATCGAGGCACGGGTGACGTTCTGGCACCCCTCACAACGAACTTAAAAACCAATACAACCTGGAGGATACTATAATGAAAAAACTTCTCTCAACCGCGGCGCTGGCGCTGGCTTTGGCCACGACACCGCAATTTGCATCCGCAGATGGCCACGCCAATACGGTCAAGCTGCAATTGCAATGGGTCACGCAAGCGCAGTTTGCCGGATATTACGTGGCGCTTGATAAGGGCTTTTACGAGGAAGAGGGGCTCGACGTCACGATCCTTGCAGGCGGGCCTGATATCGCGCCTCCGCAAGTTCTGGCCGGTGGCGGCGCGGATGTGATGCTCAACTGGATGCCCTCGGCGCTAGCGGCGCGAGAAAAGGGCCTGCCGGTCGTCAATATCGCGCAACCGTTCAAAACATCCGGTCTGATGCTGACATGTTGGAAAGACACGGGCATCACCAGCCCGGCTGATTTCAAAGGCAAGACCATCGGCGTGTGGTTTTTCGGCAATGAATACCCGTTCCTGAGCTGGATGAGCCAAGAGGGCATCTCGACCGACGGCGGCGAGGATGGCGTGACAGTGCTGAAGCAAGGCTTCAATGTCGATCCGCTATTGCAGCGCCAAGCCGATTGTATCTCGACGATGACTTATAACGAGTACGGTCAGGTCCTGGATGCAGGCGTGTCGGAGGACGAATTGGTCACGTTCAAATATGAAGATCAAGGCGTGGCTACATTGGAAGATGGCATCTATGCGCTGGAAGAGAACTTGTCAGACCCGGTCTTCAAAGACAAAATGGTCCGCTTCGTGCGCGCCTCGATGAAGGGCTGGAAATATGCCGAGGCCAACCCCGGCGAGGCCGCTGGCATCGTTTTGGACAATGACGAGACCGGCGCGCAAACCGAGGCGCATCAGGTGCGCATGATGGGCGAGATTGCGAAACTGACCGCAGGCTCGAACGGCACGCTGGACCCGGCGGATTTCGACCGTACGGTTGCAACCTTGCTGGCCGGTGGCTCTGATCCGGTGATCACCAAAGCGCCTGAAGGTGCGTGGACCCATGCGATCACGGATGAAGCGTTGAAATAGCTGGCGGCTCAATCGTTGAACACAAAGAAAGGGCGCCCAAAATTCTGGGCGCCCTTTTTCGTGTCTAATTTGATTTAGTCTACGAACTCAAATCATAGGCCCGCTCGCCATGGGCTGTCAGATCAAGTCCGGTGGTCTCGGACTCTGCGTCGACACGTAGCGGTGTGATTAGGCCTACCAGCTTGATCAGCACGACTGTGACCACAATCGTGTAAAGGCCCACAATCGCGAGGCCTCCAAGCTGGGCGGCCCACGCGCCTTGGCCGAAGGCTGCAATCATGATCGTCCCGAAGATGCCGCCGATGCCGTGGACGGCGAAGACGTCGAGCGTGTCGTCGATCTTGAGCATATTGCGCACCACGTTGACCGCCTCTTGGCACAAGATGCCAGCAACGCCGCCGATGACCAGCGCCTCGATGGGGCCAACAAAGCCCGAGGCGGGTGTGATCGAGGCGAGGCCTGCGATTGTGCCTGTGACCAGACCAACAAGGCTTGCTTTGCCGTATTTGATCTTTTCCCAAAGCGCCCATGTCAGCGAGGCTGTTGCGGCCGAGATATGCGTGACTGTGATCGCCATAGCCGCGCCACCATCGGCGGCCAATTGCGAGCCACCATTGAAGCCGAACCAGCCGACCCACAGCATCGCAGCACCAATCATCACCATGCCGGGATTATGCGGCGGTGTTGTCGCGTTTTTGCGTGCGCCCAGAAAGAAGGCCAAGATCAGTGCGGCCAGTCCTGCGGTCTCGTGCACGACGATACCGCCTGCAAAGTCACGCACGCCTGTTTCGCCGAAAATGCCGCCATCCGACATCATGCCGCCGCCCCAGATCCAGTGCACCACTGGCGCGTAGCACAACAGCATCCAAAGGCCCGAGAAGACCAGAACGAAGCCAAATCCGATACGCTCCACATAGGCGCCGACGATCAGCGCGGGTGTGATAATTGCAAAGGTCATCTGGAAGGCGAAGAACAAGACTTCTGGCAAAGTGCCCGATAGTGTCTCTGCGTCGATGCCCATAAGGAACATCTTGTCCAAGCCGCCCCAATAGCCAGACGTGCCGCCACCAAAGGCAATGGAGTAGCCAAAGACCAGCCACAAAATGCTCATCAAACAGGCGATGGCATAGCAATGCATGAAAACGCTGAGCACGTTTCGCGCGCGCACCAGCCCTCCGTAAAACAGTGCCAGTCCCGGTAATGTCATGAATAGAACCAGCGCCGTTGCGACGATGATCCATGCGGTATCCGCTCCGTTCATATCTGAGAGCCCCTTTTGTTGATGTCCCCGTTAGATGCCTCAAAAACAGGCAAATTCGTGATTAGAAAAGAGGCAAGGGGGTCGTGACCTGCTGCGAAGTTGTGCGGTTTGTGTATTGCTTACTTCTTGAGCGGATTTTGAGGGGTGTGCACAAAATTTAGGCGTTTTGAGTCTCGATCCAATCGAGGAGCATTTGCAACGCATGTTCGACAGTCTTAGCGCGGACGATAGTGCGGCCCAAAGCGCCAAACTGGATCGTTTCGCATTGCGTTTGCGCGCCGTCGCTGATGCCAAAACAGACCATGCCTTCGGGCTTGTGGTCCGACCCGCCGGGGCCCGCGATACCCGTTACCGCGATTGCCAGCTGGGCCTTTGAGCGCGCGACTGCACCTTTGGCCATCTCGCCCGCAACCTGCTCGCTGACAGCGCCGAACGTATCAAGCGTGTCGGGTTTGACGCCCAGCATTTCGAACTTGGCGGCGTTGGAATAGGTGACAAAGCCACGCTCTAAGACGTCCGAGGCGCCGGGCACATCACCCAATGCGCCTGCAATCAAGCCGGACGTACAGCTTTCTGCCGTGGCGATCATTAGGCCCGCGCCGCGCGCCTTGTCGAGAAGCTGGGCCACATCAAATGCCATGAGCAATCCATGCGCCGATCATCACCACGATCCCTGCCATGACGCCTGCGATGACGTCATCGAGCATCACACCCAAAGCATCATCGCGCCGATCAGCCCAGCCAACGGGGCCGGGTTTCCAGATATCAAACAGGCGAAAGGCGATGAAAGCCGTCAGAACGCCTGGCCAGAGCGCCCAGAACCCCGCGCCTGAGTGGCTGGCACCGATGGCTACAGGAAGGAGTGCGATCCATTGGCCCGCGACCTCGTCGATGACGATCTCGGACGGGTCGTGATTGTCGGTGCCTTCTGTCTCGCGCATCGTGGCCCACCATCCCAGCCCGAAAACTGCAACGCAGCCAAGCGCCAAGAGCGGCCAGCCGCCTAGCAGGAAAATCAACCAAGCGGCAGGGATTGCGGCGGCAGAGCCCCATGTGCCGGGGGCGGGGCGCAACAGCCCTGCATAGAAAAACGTGGCGATGAATTTGGTCATGATTTCAGCAAGGTTACAGTGGCCATGCAGGCAATGCCCTCGCCGCGCCCGGTAAAGCCGAGCTTCTCGGATGTGGTGGCTTTGACGCTGATACGATCTAGAGATATTTCTAGCAATTCCGATAGCTTACCACGCATTTCTAATGCGTGAGGTCCAATTTTAGGCATTTCACAGATCAGCGTGCAATCGACATGAGTGATCGCATATCCCTTGGTGGCGGCAAGATCACGTGCATGGGTCAGGAAGATATGGCTCTCGGCGCCTTTCCATTGCGGATCACTAGGCGGAAAATGCTGCCCGATATCGCCTTCGGCCAGCGCGCCATAGATCGCGTCGGTGACCGTGTGCAGCGCGACATCAGCATCCGAATGGCCTTGCAGCCCGCGCGTATGGGCAATGGGCACACCGCATAGCATCACGTGATCGCCGGAGCCAAAGCGGTGCACGTCGAAACCGTTGCCGGTGCGAATGTCTAGACTCATGTCCTGCTCTCCCAAAAGCCTCGCGGCGCGGTCAAAATCGGCCTCGGTCGTGATCTTTAGATTGTCCTCGCTGCCCTCGACAATCGCAATTTGCAGGCCTGCGGCACGCGCAATTTCTACATCATCGGCGGCCTCGCCCTCGAAACTCTCATGGGCGTTGTAAATCGCGTCCAGATCGAAGCCTTGCGGGGTTTGTGCGCGAAACAGCCCGTCTCGGTCTTGGGTGCCGGAAACGGCGCCATTGCTGCCATGCCAAAGCGCGTCTGTGACTGCGATGGCGGGCGCTGCGCCTTGCGATGTCTCCAAAGCGTCAATCACGCGGTCGATCACCTCATGCGAGATCATTGGCCGCGCAACATCGTGGATCAGCACCTTGTCGAACTGATCATAAATGGCCGAGAGCCCGTTAAACACGGAAGCCGCCCTGCTTGGGCCGCCCTCAACGAGACGGCAGTCATGATGTTCGACCTCAGGCCAATGGGTGGAGCTTGCTTGATCGGGGACGACCAGCGTGATGCAGTCAATGCGCGGATGGCTGGCAAAAGCGCGCGCAGCCCAATCGGCAACCGAGCGGCCTGCGACCTCGCGCCATTGCTTGGCCAGCCCACCGCCGACCCGCGTGCCACGGCCAGCGGCGACAATCACGACGGCTATGGTTGGGTTTGTGTCGTCTTTCATGGAAATTCTTCTAGGCGGCAGGTTTGGCAGGCACAATGGGCAAGACCGAATGCCTAAATTTTGTGCAGTTTTGGATTTGCGCCAATCTGAGCCAAAAAATACGGCAAAATAAGTTGCTTTTGCGAAATTCGCGCTCTAGCTGGGAAGGTAAGTGCACAAGGATTAGGCAGTTGAGCGTCCAACTTGCAGAAATCAGCCTCTCACCACCTGTTTTGCTGGCCCCTTTGGCCGGGATCACGGATTTGCCGTTTCGCAGGTTGGTTTCACGCTTTGGGGCAGGGTTGGTCGTCTCCGAGATGGTTGCGAGCCAAGAGATGGTGCAAGCCAAACCGGGCGTGCGCGAGCGTGCAGAACTGGGCTTTGAATTTGCCAACACCGCCGTCCAGCTTGCAGGGCGTGAAGCGCATTGGATGGCCGAGGCCGCGCGGATGGTCACGGCCAACGGCGCGCGGGTGATCGATATCAATATGGGCTGTCCGGCCAAGAAAGTGACGAACGGCTATTCGGGCTCTGCTTTGCTCAAAGACCTCGATCATGCACTCAGCCTGATTGAGGCCGTGGTTGCTGCGGTCGATGTGCCGGTGACGCTGAAGACGCGGTTGGGATGGGATGATGATCTGATGAACGCGCCAGAGCTAGCCAAGCGCGCGGAGGCTGCGGGCATCGCGATGATCACCATTCACGGGCGCACGCGCTGTCAGTTTTACAAAGGCTGCGCGGATTGGAGCGCGATTGCCGCTGTAAAAGAGGCGGTCGGAATTCCGGTCATTGCCAATGGCGATATTGTCGATGCGCAAACCGCGCGAAAGGCGCTTGAGGCGTCTGGCGCTGATGGCGTGATGATCGGACGCGGCGCGCAAGGCCGGCCTTGGGTGCTGGCGCAGGTTGCGAGCGATTTGTTCGGAACGCCCGCGCCATCTGTGCCGCAAGGCGCAGCACTCGTCGATTTGATCACCGCACATTACGAGGATATATTGAGTTTTTACGGGCGTGATCTGGGGTCTCGCGTCGCGCGCAAGCATTTGGGGTGGTATCTTGATGATGCCGGTACTCAGCCTGCGATCCGGCGCGAAATACTGACAGCGCGCAACCCCAATGACGTGATCGCGGCCGTGCCACGCGCTCTAGAAGGGGCGTTGGCGGCATGAGCGAGGGGTTTTTTGATACGCTTTGGAATTCGCTTCCTGTGCCCGCGGTCATTATCGACGCGCAGTCGCTGATCTGCGAGGTCAACCCGGTCGCGGAGACGTTCTTCAACACCTCCGCACGCCTGCTGCGGGGCGCGCCGGTTTGGGATAAACTGCATGTCGACGCACCGCTCGACGACGCCGTAACCCGCGTGCGGCGCGATCATTCGGCACTGTTTATCAATACGGTCGATGTGGGTTCGGGCGAGCGGCCTCCGGTTCAGTGCAACGTGCAAATCTCAACCATGTCGGAGCGTCCGGGCTATGTGTTGATCTTGCTGGAGCCGCGCGAGATCGCCGACAAGATCGGCCGCGCCATGCAGACGAAATCCGCCGCCAAATCCGCGATTGGCATGGCAGAAATGCTGGCCCATGAAATCAAGAACCCTTTGGCGGGTATCACCGGCGCGGCGCAACTTTTGTCGATGAACCTGACGGGCGAGGATATCGAGCTGACTGATTTGATTGTCGAGGAGTCGCGCCGCGTTGTGCAATTGCTCGAACAGGTCGAACAATTTGGAAATCTGCGACCTCCGGCACGCAAAGCGGTCAATATCCATGATATTCTGGACCGCGCACAACGCTCTGCCGCTGTTGGGTTTGCCGCGCATATGAAGATCCGCGAGAGTTACGATCCGTCTCTGCCTCCGACCTTTGGTGATGCCGATCAACTGGTGCAAGTCTTTCAAAACCTTATGAAGAACGCGGCCGAGGCCTCGCCTGAGGGTGGTGAAATCATCGTGCGCAGCTTCTACGAGATGTCTTTGCGTCTCGAGATGCCGGACGGCTCACGCTCGGCCGTGCCGCTACAGATCGAGATCGAAGACAATGGCCCCGGACTGCCACCTGATCTGGCCTCCGATATTTTCGAGCCCTTTGTATCTGGCCGCGAAAATGGCACGGGGCTCGGTCTGGCCTTGGTCAGCAAGATTATTTCAGAACATGATGGTTGGATTTCTGTGAGCTCTGCGCCCGGACGCACAGTGTTTCGCGTGTCGCTGCCGATTGCCCAAAAGGAGAGTTTGTAAATGGACGGAACAGTACTCGTCGCTGATGACGACCGCACGATCAGAACGGTTCTCACGCAAGCGTTGACGCGGGCGGGGTGTAAGGTGCATGCGACCTCGTCGCTGACCACGCTGATGCGCTGGATTGCAGAGGGCAAAGGCGATTTGGTGATCTCAGACGTGATGATGCCCGATGGAAATGGGCTGGAGATGCTTCCCAAGATCAGCGAGCTACGCCCGAGCCTGCCGGTGATCATCATCTCGGCGCAAAACACGATTATGACGGCTATTCAGGCGACCGAGGCCGACGCCTATGATTACTTGCCCAAGCCGTTCGATCTACCGGATTTGATGAAGCGATCTGCCAAGGCGTTGGAGCGTAAGCGCGTTGTGACAACGCCCAAGTCAGATGATGAGGCAGAGCGCGGCGACGATCTGCCGTTGGTTGGGCGTACCTCAGCCATGCAGGAGCTGTACCGCTTGGTGGCCCGCGTGATGAATACTGACCTGTCGGTAATGATCACCGGCGAAAGCGGTACGGGCAAAAGCCTGATTGCCCGCGCGATCCATGATTTCTCCGATCGCCGTAACCTTCCATATGTAATCGCGACAGCCAATGATCTGGCGACGATGGAGGGCCCTGCGAGCCTGATTAGTCGCGCGAAAGGCGGCTCGATCCTGTTTGATGCCGTGGGCGATATGGACAGCGACGCGCAGGCTCGGATTGTGCGTATGCTTGATAGTTTCACAGATGGCGCGCCGCGTATTCTGGCGACCAGCCAGCAAGATCTGATGGAGAAGATGGAAAGCGGGATGTTTCGCGAAGACCTGTTTTACCGGCTCAGCGGCGTGACGGTGACGGTGCCGTCCTTGCGCGACCGTGTGGATGATATCTCGCTTCTGACCGAGCATTTTCTGGGCCGTGCCGAGCGTGAAGGCGCGCCACTGCGCCGCTTTGCCGCCGATGCGTTCGATCTGATGCGCAAATATTCCTGGCCCGGCAATGTGCGCCAGTTGGAAAATACAGTGCGCCGTCTGGTCCTGACCGCGCCCGAGGAGGAAATCGCGCAACCGGAAGTGGCGCAGGTTCTGGGCAGCCAGCCCGAGGTAGAGCCCTTGATGGGCGGCGGTGACGGCGAGAAGCTGTCGGCCTCGGTCACCAAGCATCTGCGCCGCTACTTTGATCTGCATGGCGGGGCCTTGCCGCCGCCCGGTCTGCATATGCGGATCATGCGCGAAGTGGAGGGGCCATTGATCGAAATTGCGCTGGAAGCCACTGGCGGCAACCAAGCTAAATGTGCCGAGCTTTTGGGCATGAACCGCAATACTTTGCGCAAACGTGTAAAAGAGCTCGATATTCGCGTGACACGGAAGCGCAAATTGGTGTAAAACCGCAACAGTCACTGTGGCGAAAGGGCTCCATAAAGCTCAGAGATCACATGAACAAAAAGTGGCAAGGCGGTAGAAAGCAGATGAAATCTCCCTCGCGTGCAGCGAAATGGGACAGGCTGAATCACTTGCGCAGGCAGCGCAAAGTGCAGAATTTCGCAACTCTTGGGTTGGTTGTTCTGGGCCCGGTTCTCGTCATTTTGACCTATTTGGGCCTTGGCCCGTTCGAACTTGACCCGTCCTCAAGCGGAATTCGGCTGATCTTGCTGGCCGACCTCGTCTACGTCTTGGTCATTGCGTCCCTCGTGGCGCAGCGTGTGGCGCGGATGATCTCCGCACGGCGTGCCAATTCTGCCGGATCACAGCTTCATATGCGCCTGACGGGGGTGTTCGCGCTAATTGCGCTTATCCCGACGATTCTGGTGGCGATCTTCGCGGTTGTGACGCTGAATTTCGGCCTTGAAGGGTGGTTTTCAGATCGCGTGCGCAATGTGGTGGGCACGTCACTTGCGGCGGCCCAAGCCTATGAGCAAGAACAGCGCGATGATCTGAGCGAAGATATAGCGCTTTTGTCTGGCTACATGAATATTGGCCGCCAAGCCACTACGTTTGCTTCAGAAAGTAACAATCGCGAATTGCTCAGCCAAGCGCAAGAGCGCGTCCAGCGGGGTTTGAAAGAAGCGTTTCTGGTCGATGGGGCCGGCAATCTGACGACGCGCGGTCAGCGCAGCTACTTGTTCGATTTCGAGGTGATCTCGCCCGAGCATCTAGAGCAAGCCCAAACGGGCGAGACGGTGATCATCGAGGATTGGGACAACAATGAATTTCGCGCCTTGGTGCGCCTGAACGCCTTCGTTGATCGGTATCTCTACATAAGCCGAACGGTCGATGGTGAAATTCTGAGCCTTCTCGACGACACGCAACAAACCGTGCTGCTCTATCAACAGCTTGAGAATGACCGCGGCAGGCTTCTGTTTGAATTCGGTCTGATTTATCTGGGCTTTGCGGTGATCTTGATCCTCGCCGCGATTTGGTTGGGGCTGTGGTTTGCGGAACGCCTTGCCAAACCTGTGGGCCGTCTGGCCAGTGCCGCCCAGCGTGTTGGTGCGGGTGATCTGGATGTGCAGGTGGTCGAGGCGCGTGGCGATGACGAGATCGCGATGCTGGGGCGCTTGTTCAATCAGATGACGCGGCAATTGAAAGGCCAACGCAGCACGCTTTTGGAAAATACCGAGCAGATTGAACGACGCAGGCGCTTGTTTGATTCTGTGCTGTCCTCTGTGACCTCGGGCGTTGTAGGGCTGGATGCCGCAGGGCATGTGACATTTGCCAATCGCGCCGCCCAAAGCCTTTTGGGGCTGCCCGATGCGGATTATACGGACCGCTCTTTGAGCGATGTCGCCAAGGAATTTGAGCCATTGCTGGCGGAGCTGAAATCCTCACATAAATCCGTCGCACAAGAAGAGGTGCGCCTGACCCGCAAAGGCCAGCTTGAAAGCCTGCTGGTTACAATCGCCACGCGATCTTCCGAGGAAGGCGCGCTTGAGGGTTATGTGATTGCCTTTGATGACGTGACCGAGCTGGTCAGCGCCCAGAAGATGGCCGCTTGGGGCGATGTTGCGCGCCGGATTGCCCATGAGATCAAGAACCCACTGACGCCGATCCAGCTGTCCGCCGAACGCCTGAAACGCAAGTTCATGCCGCTGGCGGGCGACGAGACGGAAGCGTTGGAGCAATATACAGATGTGATCATTCGCCAGACCTCTGATCTGCGCCGGATCGTTGATGAGTTCTCGAAGTTTGCGCGTATGCCGGAGCCGGAACTGCGCGAGGCAGATGTGTTGAAACTGGTGCGTGATGCGGTGGTCTTGCAACAATCGGGCCAGCCGGATGTGGAGATCACGCTGGACGCGCCTGACGCGGAGCTGATGAGCGAGATTGACCAGACCATGATCGGTCAGGCTTTGACCAACCTGATCAAGAACGCAGGCGAGGCGATTGAGACTTACCGCGAGAACGGCGCGCATAAAGGGCATGCGCCTCAAATAAAAGTCAGCGCGCGCGACATGGGCACCAGCCTGGAGATTTTGATCGCAGATAATGGCGTGGGCCTGCCGGAGGATCGCGCGCGGCTCTTTGAGCCATATGTCACGACCCGCGAGAAGGGCACGGGGCTGGGCCTGCCGATTGTGAAGAAGATTATCGAGGAACATGGCGGAACATTGGTGCTGCGCACAGCGCCCCGCTTTGACGATACAGACCATACAGGCGCGGAGGCGGTCATTACGCTGCCGCGCCTGTCCCTAGAAAACAGGAAAAATGTGGCCTGAAGCCACATAAATGAGGAGCAAACCAATGGGCGATATTTTAATTGTAGATGATGAGCGTGACATCCGCGAATTGATCTCGGATATTTTGAAAGACGAAGGCTTTACCACGCGGCTGGCGGCCAATTCGGAGCAATGCATGGCGGAAATCAACTCCGAGCCGCCTGCGCTGATCATCTTGGACATTTGGCTCAAAGACAGCCAGATGGACGGGATCGATATTCTCAAGCAGGTCAAGCGCGACAACCCGGATGTGCCCGTGGTGATCATTTCGGGCCATGGCAATATCGAAATTGCCGTCGCCGCGATCAAGCAAGGCGCCTATGACTTCATCGAGAAGCCGTTCAACATCGACCAGCTGATGGTGGT
>CAZCEW010000061.1:0-15537 GCA_964497775.1 uncultured Rhodobacterales bacterium | reverse complement strand
TGACGTCACTCATATAGATATGCCCCTGACGCCCGCGCGCGTCTGGTCGGCGATGAACGGTTGAGAGAGGAAAAAAGATGTATAATTTCGACTTAGAACGCCCCTCCACGATCAAAGACGCGGTCGCTGCGTTGAAAAGTGACGAGGCGCAAGCGCTGGGCGGCGGGCAAACTTTGATCCCGACGCTCAAGCAACGCTTGGCCAGCCCCGAAAAACTGGTCAGCCTGACAGGTGTGTCCGAGATGGTGGGCATTTGCAAAGATGATGCAGGGCTCTTGTGCATTGGCGGGGCCACGACCCATGCGGCTGTGGCCGGCGATGGCAGCTATGGCGCTTTGTCTCAGATGGCGTCTCACATCGGCGATCCGGCGGTGCGCAATCGCGGCACAATCGGCGGCAGCCTCGCCAATAATGATCCGGCAGCGTGCTATCCGTCAGCGGTGTTGGCGTCTGGGGCCACAGTCGTGACCAATGCGCGCGAGATTGCAGCGGATGACTATTTCCAAGGCATGTTTACTACGGCACTGGAGGAAGGCGAGGTGATCACGGAAGTCAAATTCCCGGTGCCCGAGAAAGCCAATTACCAGAAGTTCCTGCAACCTGCGTCGCGCTTTGCGCTGGTCGGTGTGTTTGTCGCCAAGTTCAAGGACGGCGTGCGCGTGGCGATCACTGGCGCGTCAGAGGAGGGCGTGTTTCGCTGGGCAGAGGCGGAAGCCGCGCTGAGCAAAGACTTCTCGGCCAAGGCTATCGAGGGCCTGTCTTTGGATGGCTCTGGCATGATCACTGATCTGCACGGCACGGGCGAATACCGCGCTCATATCGCCAAAGTCATGACCGCCCGCGCGGTGGATGCGGCGTGATCTAGATGTCCCCGACGCCTGACGGCCTCGGGGGCCCTATTCTGTGTGCCTCCGGCGGAGGTTTTCTTGCCAGGATGAAGAGCTTTAGGCCGTTGCGCGCCGTGCCATGAGGCTGGCGCGTATGAAGGCAGCGATGAACAGCATCGTCATGATCATTACGATGGTCGGCGCAGGCGCGCTGTCGATGAAGAAGCTGGCATAGATCCCGCCGAGACTTGAGATCAGGGCTATGGCAATGGCGAGCCAGAGCATCACTCCGAAGCGTTTGGTGAGCAGGAAGGCGATGGCTCCCGGTGCGATGAGGAAGGCGATTGCCAAGATGATGCCCACGGCTTTCAGCGCGGCCACAACTGTCAGCGAGATTGCGCAGAGCAGGCCGAAATGGAGAAGCCTGACGGGTATTCCCGTGGCGCGGGCTTGTTGCTCGTCAAAAGCATGCAGCAACAGATCGCGCCAGAAGAGCGCTAGGCCGAGCGTGACCACGATGGCTATCGCTCCGGTCAGCCACATATCGGACGCGCCGACGCCCAGCATATTGCCAAAGAGGATATGATCGAGATGCACGTCGCTTTCGATCTTGGTGTAGAGCACGATGCCCAGACCGAACATGCCCGAGAACACCACACCCATCACCGTGTCGCGTTTGACGCGGGAGTTTTCGTCGATCCAGCCCGTGACCAGCGCGCAGGTCATGCCAGCAAAGAAAGCGCCGAAAATCAGCGGCAGGCCCGCGATATAGGCGATGACGACGCCGGGCAGCACCGCGTGTGAGATTGCATCCCCCATTAGCGACCAGCCTTTGAGGACCAGAAAGCAGCTGAGAAGTGCTGCCGGGATCGCGAGCATCACCGTGATAATCATCGCATCGCGCATGAAGGGCAGCTGAAAAGGCAGGAGTAGCTCATCCATGATCGAGTGCCTCGGCAGCGCGGCGGCGATTGGCAAACAGACCGTGTTTGGGGGCAAACAGAAAAGCCATCAAAAAGATCAGGGTTTGCAGGCAGACGATCACGCCGCCCGTGGCCCCGTCGAGGAAATAGCTGAAATAGGCGCCGAAAAACGAGGTCAGCGTGCCGATGGCGACAGATATCATCAACAAGCGCGGGAAACGGTCGGTCAAAAGGTAAGCCGTGGCCCCCGGTGTGACGACCATTGCGATGACCAGAAACGCGCCCACGGTTTGCAAGGCGGCGACGGTACACGCGCTGAGCAAGGTGAAGAACAAAAGCTTCAGCCGGTCGGGGTTCAACCCGATAGAGCGCGCGTGGTTTTCATCGAAAAACGTCACCATCAGGTCTTTCCATTTGGCCAGCAAGATCACCAATGAGACCACGCCTATGAGCGCCAGTTGCAATGTATCCGATGGCGAAATGGCCAAGATATTGCCCAAGATGATCGTTTGGATGTTCACTGAGGTGGGCGAGAGCGACACCATGAACAGGCCAAGGCCGAAAAACGAGGTGAAGATCAGGCCGATGATCGCGTCTTCTTTCAGCCCTGTGCGCTGGTTGAGAAACAACATCGCGGCGCCGGCCAACCCGCCTGCGAAGAACGCGCCCAAGGCAAAAGGCAGGCCCAGCATATAGGCGCCCGCGACGCCCGGCACGATGGAATGGCTGAGCGCGTCGCCAATCAGCGACCAGCCTTTGAGCATCAAATAGGCCGAGAGAAACGCGCAGACCCCGCCGACCAGCGCCGAGACCCACATCGCGTTGGTCATATAGGCGTAGGCGAAGGGCTCTAGAAGCGTGCTCATTCCTCGTGATCTCCGTAAATCACGAATGGGCGTTCATCGTCGGAAATAACTGTCAGGCGGCGTTTGTCTTCCTCATCATCATGCAGGTCCTCGCCATGCATCACGAAGTGGCGCAGCACGCCGCCGAAGGCCATCTCGAGGTTTTTCTGCGTGAAAATCTCAGGCGTAGGGCCGTAAGCCAGAACCGTGCCTTTAATGAGGATCGTCTGGTCGCAAAATTCCGGCACCGAGCCAAGGTTATGGGTCGAGACCAGCATGACGCGGCCCTCATCGCGCATGGCGCGCAGCAGTTCGATGATCGCGTCCTCGGTTTGAACATCAACGCCGGTGAACGGCTCGTCGAGCAAGATCACACGGCTGTCTTGCGCCAAAGCGCGCGCCAGAAAGACGCGTTTCTTTTGCCCGCCAGACAGCTCACCTATTTGTCGGTGGCGGAACTCTAGCATGCCGACGCGGGTCAACGACGCCTCGACGGCTTGGTGATCGGCAGGGCGCGGGATGCGGAAGAAACCCATATGGCCGTAGCGGCCCATCATCACTACGTCTTCGACCAGCACGGGGAAGGACCAATCGACCTCTTCGGCTTGCGGGACGTAAGCCACGGTATTGGCACGCAACGCGTCGCGCACTGTGCCGCCAAGCACCGAAATCTCGCCCGAGGCTGTGGGCACAAAGCCCATGATCGCCTTGAATAGCGTGGATTTGCCCGATCCATTGACGCCCACAAGTGCCGCAATCGTGCCCTTCGGCAGCTCGAACGAGGCATCGCGCAGGGCGGTGTGGCCGTTGCGGTAAGTGACGGTGATATCCTTGGCGCTCAGCCCGGTGGAGGCCTCTTGCGCCACGCTCACTTGGTCAAACCTTCTGCAATGGTCTCGACTGTGACGCGCAGCAAATCCAGATAAGTGGGCACGGGGCCGTCGGCCTCTGACAGCGAATCCACGTAAAGCGCGCCGCCATAGGTGGCCCCCGTCTCTCGCGCGATTTGTTCGGCAGGGGCCGAGGAGACGGTGCTTTCCGAGAAGACCACCGGGATGTTATTGGCGCGCACTTGATCTATCACATTGCGCACTTGGCTGGGCGTGCCTTGCGCGTCGGCATTGATCGGCCAGAGATAGAGCTCTCGTAGGTTGAAATCGCGCGCCAGATAAGAGAACGCGCCTTCAGATGTGACCAACCAGCGATCCGCGTCAGGGATCGTATCGAGCCTGTCTTGCAAAGGCTGAATGGCGGCTGTGATCTGGGCCTTATAGCGCTCCGCATTGGCGCGGTAGATATCCGCGTTTTCGGGGTCATGTGTGATGAAGCCCGTGGCGATATTGTCGATGTAGATCAACGCGCTGGAAGGCGACATCCATGCGTGCGGATTGGGTTTGCCTGAATAGGGGCCTTGGGAAATGCCCATAGGCTCGACGCCTTCGCTGACCACCACGGATGGCACATCGCCCATATTGCGGAAGAACTGCGCAAACCACAGCTCCAGATTGAGCCCGTTCCAGAAGATCAGATCGGCATTTCGCGCGGCCAGAATATCGCGCGGGGTCGGCTCGTAATTGTGGATCTCCGCGCCCGGTTTGGTGATCGAGACCACCTCTGCGGCGTCACCGGCCACATTGCGCGCCATATCGGCGATGATGGTAAACGTGGTCGCGGCTTTGAATTTCTCCGCCTGCGCGGGGCCAAGCAATAGAAGGCTGACCAAAGCGGCCAAAGCGATACGGGGCAGGGATATAATCTGTGTCATACCTCGCTATATGCGAGCCATTCGCAAGAAGTCAATCTAGTTGCGACTTATTCGCAATAAAGTGATGGATCACCCGCCAGCCTCGCGCCGCTTGATCTGCTCAAGCGTATAGCTTTGCCGCACCGAGCCTGCGGGCTCGGCCTTGAAGTCGGGGTCTTGCGGCAAGCATCCCACGCCACAAATCTGGCGCGCGGTCTTGGCTGCGCCGTCGATGAACCAGAACCTGCCACCGGGGGTCGAGACGAACCCATCAAGACCCTCTTCGTGATCGGCCAGAATATCGCTCGATGACGGCACTTCGGCGTCGGCATCAATGTCATAAGCGCCATGAGTGTGAAACGAGGCGACGGGGATCGCTGCGCCCGAAAACTCGCGCGGTTTGCAGCTGTCCATCCGGCCCTTACGCGGACGTGTCGCCGCGATCCGACCGTCAGGCAAAGCGCCCAGAAGCCCGCAATATTCCCGCTCCGCGTCAAAGGAATTGCTTTGCAGTTTCGCAAGCGTCGATTTCGCCGCCGCGACCAGCTGCGCATCTTGCGCCTGACCGGGCAGGGCACAGACCAAAGCAATGGCCAGACAGGGTAAAATTCGCATCAGATGAGGTCTCGACTGCTCGGGTTTTGTGCAATCTGACAGAAGGGGTGGTGACTGTCTATCGCTCTGGACGCTTGAGCAGACCTAGCGCGGCCAGATCACCGGAAACCAATCCTCGCGCAGGCGTTGGCCGGGCTGCATCTCGTGGCCCGGAAACGGCGGAGAGGTCGGCCCCGCACGCTCCACATAGCGCGCATCATCGCCCACAAGGCGCAGCGAGAACGCACGCCTGCGTGCCGCCGTCTCATTGCCCCGCGCGCCGTGCAGGATCGAGTAATTGAACGCCACTGCGTCACCGGGCTCCATCTGCCATTCGCGGATATCCATGCCTTCCGCGTCGGGGTCAGGCACCGGCATATAGGCATCATCATCGGCGTAGAAATTCGTCTCCGACAACCAGCGCGTCGGCAAAACGGGTTTGGGCCATTTATGCGAACCCGCCACGCAGCGCAGCGAGGCATCTGTCACGGCATCAACCGGCGACCAAAAGCTAACCGTTTGCTGACCTTCGACGAAATAATACGGCCCGTCGGAATGCCACGGCGTAGGTTTCGAGGTGCCGGGCTCTTTGACCAGCACATGATCATGGAACATCTGCGCCGTCTTGGATCGCATCAGTGTGGCGCCCACCTCTGCCGCAGGGCTGTTTTCAACCACATCACGAAACTCAGGGATCCGCGTCCAATTGCAATAATCATCAAAAAACCGCCCCGCCTCGTGATCATGTAGGTTCTCGGCCGCATAAGGACCGGGCGTTTCCATATTGCGCGCGATGCCTGCGCGGATCACATCGACATAGTCCGCAAACAGCCCCTTGATCAGCACCACACCGTCACGCTGAAACGCGTCGATTTGATCTTGAGTGGGCAGGGGATGGGTCATGGCAGCGCTCCGAATTTGGGGCAGTTTGACAAGCGCTGCGGACCTTGTCTAGCGGGGTCTAGCAAGCGCGCTGGCGCGAACGTGATTTTGCAATTCCATCTGCCTCTGGCAGATCAATGCCCATACCAACAAGAGACGTGACCCATGCGCCAGTTTATCATCGCCGCGATTTTTCTGATCGCCAGCCTCACCTCCGCCCACGCGCTGGAGCCGCGCGAGGGCTGGGTCGTGATCCCAACCGACAAGCCGTTCGACGTGCTGGTCAAGGACACTACGAAAGCCGTCAAAGCCAATAAAATGGGCGTGGTCACACAAGCAGGCCCCACACGCGCCGCAGCTTCTCGCGGCATCACCATCCCCGGAAACCGCGTGATTGGCGTGTTCAACAACCGCTTTGCGGTGCGCATTCTGGGTCTGTCTGAGGCCGCGATGATCGAAGCCCCGATCCGGCTATATGTGACCGAACAACCCGACGGCTCTGCCACGCTGTCTTATAAGACGCCGTCTTTCGTCTACACGCCTTACATGACTGAGGCAGGTCCGGAACTGAGCGAGGCCGCCAGCGAGCTCGATACGATTTTCCGCGCCATTGCCGAGGCGGCTGTGCAATAGTAAAGCCTGACGTGAAACCTGCCCAAAGGCCTGAGCAAATGACCCAACTGCGCGCCGCTGACTATCTTGCCCAGCGACTATACGAGGCCGGATGCCGCCATGCGTTCGGTATGCCCGGCGGCGAGGTGCTGACCATCATCGACGCGCTGGAGAAAGCCGGGATCGAGTTCGTCTTGTGCAAACACGAGACCGCCGCAGGCTTCATGGCCGAAGGCGCCCATCACATGACAGGCGCGCCGGGTATTTTGGTGGCCACTGTTGGCCCCGGTGCGATGAACGGCGTCAATGCGGTCGCCAACGCCCATCAAGACCGCGTGCCACTGATCGTTTTGACAGGCTGCGTCGATGCCGATGAAGCGCTGACATATACCCATCAAGTGCTCGACCACCGCCGCGTGTTTGACGAGATCACCAAAGCCACGTTCACGCTGACCGCCAAAGGCGCAGATATCATCGCCGACAAAGCCATTGGCATCGCGCGCGAGGGGCGCGAAGGGCCGGTTCATATCGACATCCCGATCTCTGTGGCTGATGAAATGGTCAGCCTGCCCAAACGCCGCCGCCCCGATGCCTCAGCGGTCGCGCCCTCTGGCGAAGATCTGGCCACCGCGCGCGACTGGCTGGCGGATGCCAAAGCACCTGTTCTTATAGTTGGGCTGGACGTTTTGAAAGACCGCTCTGTCGCGGCTTTGCGCGCCTTTGCCGAAGAATTCCAGATCCCAGTGATCACCACCTATAAAGCCAAAGGCGTGATCTCGGAGGATCATCCGCTCAGTCTTGGTGGCGCGGGGTTATCTCCGTTAAATGACAGCCACTTACTGCCTTTTGTTAAGGCCTCCGATCTGGTGATTTGTCTGGGCTATGACCCGATTGAAATGCGCCCCGGCTGGCGAGAGGTGTGGGACCCAAGCAAAACTCGCGTGATCGACATCACATCCGAGCCGAACACTCACTATATGCACCAAGCGACGCTAAACTTCATCTGCGACACTGGCGCTGCACTATGGGCACTGGGCCACGGCTTGAAGCCCAACGCGACGCCCCGCGATCTGAGTAAGATCAAGGGCGCACTCGCGAAAGCCTTCCCGACAGACGACGCATGGGGCCCTGCCGCCGTGATCGACGAGGCGCGCCAAGTGCTGCCGCAAGACGCGGTGGTCACGGTCGATAGCGGCGCGCATCGAATATTGCTCAGCCAGATGTGGACGTGTTTTGGCCCCAAAACCATGCTGCAATCGACGGCACTTTGCACCATGGGCTGCGCCGTGCCACTGGCTATGGGCGCGAAATATGCCGACCCGTCGCGCATCGTTGTCAGCTTCTCGGGCGATGCCGGCTTCTTGATGGTGGCAGGCGAGATTTCCACCGCCGCCGAGCATGGGCTCAACACGATTTTCGTCGTTTTCGTCGACGCCTCGCTGGCCCTGATCGAGCTGAAACAACGCGGCCGTCAGATGCAAAATACCGGCGTCGATTTCGCGCGCCATGATTTCGAGGCGATCGGCAAAGCCTTTGGAGGCCATGGCCATACAGTCAGCTCTCGCGCCGAGCTGCGCGCGGCCTTGAATGCTGCCATGCAGGCCGACACTTTCACCGTCATCGCGGCGATGATCGACCGTCAGGGATATGACGGACGGATTTAATGGATATTTATGAAGCAGTGATGACGGGAGATTGCGATGGCTGGTGCGCTTGAAGGGCTGACGATTTTGGACCTCAGCCGGATTTTGGCGGGCCCGACCTGCACGCAGCTTTTGGGCGATCTGGGCGCGACAGTGATCAAGATTGAGAACCCCGCTTCAGGTGGTGATGATACGCGCAAATGGGGGCCTCCGTTTGTGGATGGCAGCGACGGGCAAGCCACGGATTTGTCGGCGTATTTCATGTCTGCCAATCGCAACAAGTATTCTGTCGGCATCGACATCGCGAGTGCCGAGGGCCAAGAGACCATCCGCGCGCTGGCCGCGACCGCAGATGTGGTGATCGAGAATTTCAAACCCGACGGGTTGAAGAAATACGGCCTTGATCATGCGAGCCTTCTGAGCGCGCATCCGGGCCTGATCTATTGCTCGATCTCGGGTTATGGGCAGACCGGGCCCAATCGCGACAAGCCGGGCTATGATCTGATGGCGCAAGGGTTTGGCGGCATCATGTCTTTGACGGGCGAGCCTGACGGCCAGCCGATGAAGGTCGCCGTGGGCATCGCCGATGTGGTCTGCGGCATGTATGCGACCGTGGGCATTCTGGCAGCTTTGCGCCACCGCGACAAAACCGGTGAGGGCCAGCATGTGGAGCTGGCTTTGGTCGACACTCAGATCGCATGGCTGATCAATGAGGGCGTGGCGCATCTGACGACGGGCAAGCCGCGCAAGCGTCAAGGCAATGAGCATGCCACGATTGTGCCCTACCAGACCTTCAAGGCCACCGACGGGTTTGTTTTGGTCGCGGTCGGCAATGACGCGCAATATGCGCGGTTTTGTGACTATCTTGGCCGCCCTGACTTGGCCGAGGATGAGAAATACGCCACCAACCCCGCGCGGATCGTGCACCGCGATGAATTGCTGGCGATCTTGAACGCAGAGCTTGCCACACGCAGCAAAGACGACATCATCGCAGGGCTTGAGGCGCGCAAAGTGCCTGTGGGGCCGGTGAATACTCTGCCCGAGGTGTTTGCGACAGATCAGGTCAAAGCGCGCGAGATGATGATCGAGATGGCGCGCGAGGATACCGCCAAGGGGGCGGTGAAACTGATCGGCAATCCGCTGAAATTCTCGCGCACCCCCGTCAGCTATCGACGCGCGCCGCCGCGGTTTGGCCAAGACACGGATGAAATATTGTCCCGCCTCAAGACCAAGCCTGACTAAGCGTCACCTGGCTCTCAAGGCGCTTTACCCCCAAGTTTCGCCCGATCGTGATCACACTTTTCTCCTATGGTCTCACATGTCCGTTATTGAGCCCTGCCAGACGTTTATAGGACGCCTTCCACCCGTTATCGAAGGGGGGAAGGGCCTGCGTTGGCCCGTTTGCTGATCAGGAAGAGACGACCATGTACCAAGATGTTTTCGGACAAGACACCTCGCTGAATTCCCGAGACACTCTGCGCGCATGGGATGCGATGCTGATGGCGTTTATGGCCCATAGCGCGCAAACGCCTGTCCATCTGGGCGCGGTGCTGGAAGCGGAGCCGGATTTCGCATTGGGCCACGGGGTCAAGGCGATGTTCTACCTGCTTTTGGGACGGCGCGAACTGAATGAGGTCGCAGCCGAGGCGCTGGGGCTGGCCGAGGCCTCCGTGCTGGCAAACCCGCCAAGCGCGCGCGAGATCTCATTTGTGAAAGCCGCGCGGGCGTATAATGACGGCGCACTCAGCCAAGCCGTGGCCGAGCTGGAAGAGGTCCTCAAAATCCACCCCGATGACACTTTGGCGATGAAGCTGAGCCACGCGATCCGCTTTGTGCTGGGCGACGGGCCGGGCATGCGACGCTCGATTGAGCGGGTCATGGGCGCCTATGGCCCCGATCACGCAGGGCGCGGCTATCTGATGGGCTGTCATGCGTTCACGCTGGAGGAGACCGGCGAGTACGAGCGCGCCAAAACCATCGCGCGCATGGGGCTGACGATCAGCCCTGATGATGCGTGGGGTCTGCATGCGGTGGCCCATGTGTTCGATATGACGGCTGACGCCAAAGGCGGGATCGAATGGCTCACGGGGCGCGAAGAGGCTTGGGAGCATTGCAACAATTTCCGCTATCACGTCTGGTGGCACAAAGCGCTGATGCATCTGGACGTGGGCGATGTCGACACGGTTCTGGCGCTTTATGACACGCAAATCCGCTCTGACAAGACAGACGATTACCGCGATATTTCAAACGCAACCTCGCTTCTGAGCCGGCTTGAGCTTGACGGCGTCGATGTCGGTGATCGCTGGGAAGAGCTTGCTGATCTCTCCGCCGCGCGCACCGAAGATGGCTGTCTGGTCTTTGCGGATCTGCATTATATTCTGGCGCTGATCGGCGGCAATCGAGACGCCGCATTGGCGCAGATCATGGGCCGGATGCACCGTGACGCCAAGACCAGCAAGATCGAGATGGATCACATGATGCAAAGCCCCGGTCTGCCTGCGGCCGCAGGGCTGGAAGCCTTTGGCGAAGGCGATTACAGCACCGCATTCCTGAACCTCGCCAAAGCGCGCCACACGATGCAATCAGCCGGTGGCAGCCACGCGCAGCGCGATGTGTTCGAGCGTCTGACCATTGATGCGGGCATCCGCGCAGGTTTCTTGGACGAGGCCGAGGCGATCTTGTCGCAACGCACCTCCTTGCGCAAAGGCGCCATTGATGGCTATGCCGACGCGCGTTTGACGCTCATTTCCGCCGGTCGTGATGCCAGCGCTTGCACGGCGCGCGTTCCTGCTCAATAAGCGCGCGATAGCTGCTTAAATTATGTCACGCGCAACCGCCCCCACACCCGCCGCTCAATACGCGGCCAGCCCTGCGGCCTCCGGGACGTCGGGGGCTACAACGCGCGACCCGAGGCTGGATTTCTACCGCGGCATTGCGATGTTCATCATCCTCTTTGCCCATACGCCCGGCAATTTCTTCACCTCGTGGATTCCCGCGCGTTGGGGCTTCTCGGACGCAACAGAGATCTTCGTCTTCTGCTCTGGCATGGCCTCGGCCATCGCGTTCGGGCGCACCTATGATCGGGCCGGATGGGTGCTTGGCACAGGCCGCGTGGCGTACCGCGTCTGGCAGGTCTATTGGGCGCATATCGGCATGTTTTTCGCCATTGCGGGCCTTGTGGCCTATCTCGACAGCACCGAGCTGTTCGAGCGCTCCTATGTCGGTCAGCTCAACCTGTTTCCGTTCTTCAATGGCGTGACCCGCGCAGGCGAGATCGTCTCTTCCACCGCAGATCAATTGGTGGGCCTCGTCACCTTGCGCTACGTGCCGAATTATTTCGACATTTTGCCGATGTATATGGTGATTTTGGTGATGATGCCCGTGGTTATGGCGCTGAGCCGGATCAACATCTGGCTGATGTTTGCCGTGATCGCGACCGTGTGGCTCCTTGCCCAATCGGCCATCTTGGAGAGCTTAGGCGCGGAAGCGCTATCGCTGAATTTCCCCGCCGAGCCATGGTCAAAACGCGAATGGTTCTTCAACCCGTTTGGCTGGCAATTGGTCTTCTTCACAGGATTTGCCTTCATGCGCGGCTGGATCCCTGCGCCGCCCGTGCGTTGGTGGCTGATCGCACTGGCAGCCCTGATCGTCATCGCCAACATCCCGCTCTCTAATATCGGCGTGCGCGCGGTGAACCGCGAATGGTTCGGGCTGGCCTTTGAGGGCAACCCGGTGATCGAATGGCGCGTGGCCAACAAGATGTTTATCACCAAATCCGACTTCGGCATTTTGCGTTATATCCAGTTTCTCAGCGTCGCCTATCTGGCATGGGTCGCGGCTGGTGTGGGCGGGCACCGTTTGATCGCCACAGGCAGCAACATCGCCGCGCGCGCATGGGACAGGGTGGTCAAGACGGTGATGAAAGTCGGCCAGCAGTCTTTGGCTGTCTTCGTCTTCTCGATGTTCTTCGCGCGCGTCTCGGGCTTCATCCTCGATCAGATCGGTCGCGGCGAGGCATGGTGGAACACGGTCTTTGTGAATCTCCTAGGCATGGCGCTTCTGGTCGCGGTGGCGTATTTTGTCGCTTGGATCAAATCGCAACCTTGGAGGGTCAAGAGATGAGCCTCACGCGCCGTGCCATGTTAGGCCTTCTGGCCGCCAGCGCTTATGCGGGCGGGGCAGGCGCTATGCCGGTGTTCAAAGGCACGGCCAAATCTTTCTCGCGCGATTGGTTGAAATCAGAGGCCGCGCGGCTCTCGCGCGAAGATTACAAACCGATGGGCGAGGTGCCAAAGCCGTGGCGCGATCTAACCTATGATCAATACCGCTCCATCTGGTTCAACCCGCAAAAAGCGCTCTGGTCTGATGAGGATCGGCCCTTTCAGGTCGATTTCTTCCACCCCGGCCTCTACTTTCCGCGCCCTGTCGAGATCAACATCGTCGAAGGGGATAGGGCGCAGACGTTGGGCTTTGATATCTCGCTCTTTGACAAAACCGACAAATTTCCAGACCTGCCCGTCGATGACACAATGGGCTATTCCGGCCTGCGCTTGCGTGCAGAGCTGACCCGCGCAGGCATCTTTTCTGAGTTCGCCGTCTTCCAAGGGGCCAGCTATTTTCGCGCCATTGGCACGGGCCAGAATTACGGGCTCTCCGCGCGTGGTCTGGCGCTGAAAACCGCCGATCCGATGGGCGAGGAATTCCCCGAATTCACCCATTTCTGGATCGACGCGCCCAAGCCCGGCGCGCGGATGATCACGGTGCATGCGCTCTTGAACAGCCCGTCTGTCACCGGCGCATATACGTTCCACATCACCCATGGCACGCCTGCGAAAATGCGCGTTGAGGCGGCGCTTTATCCTCGGGTCGAGCTCGATCACTTGGGCCTCGCGCCGCTGACATCGATGTTTCTGTTCGATGAAACCAACCGCACGCGGTTTGATGACTTCCGCTCTGCCGTCCATGACAGCGAAGGGCTGATGGTCCATAACGGCGCGGGCGAGCTTTTGTGGCGACCGCTCGCCAACCCGCGCGATCTGCAAGTCGCCAGTTTCGTCGATGAAAACCCGCGCGGCTTCGGCCTGATGCAACGCGCCCGCGAGGTCGAAGATTACGGCGATCTCGAAGCTTATTACGACAACCGCCCGTCGCTCTGGATCACGCCCGGTGAAGACTGGGGCAAAGGCGCTGTCACGCTGGTCGAGATCCCGTCCGAGAAAGAAATCTACGACAATATCGTCGCCTATTGGCGCCCGCGCGAGGCCTTGCCTGCTGGCCGCGAACACACGTTCAGCTACGATATGGCATGGGGCGCAGAGCCACCGCGCCCGCGCAACGTGGCGCAAGTTTTGAACACCCGCATCGGCAAAGGCTATGACAAGGCCAAGCCGTACTCGATCATCACTATCGATTTCGCCGATCACAAAGCGATCATGGATGATATCGAAAATATCACGCGCCATATTTCGACCAATCGCGGCACCGTGTCAGATGGCGTGGTGCAAAAGAACCCCGGCACAGGCGGCATCCGTCTGGCGTTCAAGTTTGATCCCGGCGAACACAGCTCCGCCGAGATGCGCGCGCAGCTAGTCAAAGACGGCAAATCGCTCACCGAAGTCTGGCTTTACAGGTGGACGGCATGACGCATCACGCAGCCCTTCCACGCGAGCCATTGATGCCGCCGGAACAACCTTTGGCCCATCCGGTCCAAAACCTGCGTGCCGATTACCGCGACGGCACCGCGCCCGCATTAAGCGCGCGCCCGATGGCGTTGGGCTGGCGTCTGGCCACCTTCCTGCCCGCAATTCTCACGACATCGGCGCTGATCGCAGCCTTCACCGATTGGTTCGCGATGGACGGGCTGAGCGGGTTCGAAACCCTTCTCATAGCCCTCATCGCGATCACGTTTTTCTGGATTTCGCTTTCGGTCTCAACTGTGACTGTCGGCGTTTTGAACCTGATGCGCAGACCTGAAAAGCTGGCGGAAACCCCGATCAAACCCACCAATGTGGCGCTTCTGGTGCCCGCCTATAACGAGGTGCCGTGGGACGTATTCGGCAATGCCTGCGCGATGCTCGACGCGTTGGAGCGTGCGGACACGCCGCATAGCTATTCCCTGTTCATGCTGTCTGACACGCGCGACGAGGCGATTGCGGAACAAGAGCTTCGCGCCTTCGCCACCCTGCGCGCGCGCCTGCCTGAAGGCGTCAATTTCCACTACCGCCGCCGCGCCGATAACACCGACCGCAAAACCGGCAACCTCGCCGATTGGGTGGAGCGTTGGGGCGGCGGCTACGAGGCCATGCTGGTGCTCGACGCCGACAGCCTGATGTCGGGCGAGGCGATCATCACATTGACCGACGAGATGTCGCGCGACCCGTCGGCAGGCCTGATCCAATCCTTCCCGCAGCTGATCGGCGCGCAAACGCTTTTCGCCCGCGTGCAGCAATTCTCAAGCACGATCTACGGCGCGGCTCTGGCCGAAGGTCTGGCCAAATGGTCCGACCGAGAAGGCAATTACTGGGGCCATAACGCGATCATCCGCACCGCCGCCTTCGCGTCTTGCGCAGGCCTGCCAAAGCTCAACACCCTGCGCTCCAAAGGCGCGCTGATCCTCAGCCATGATTTCGTCGAGGCAGGCCTTTTGCGCCGCGCCGGTTGGGGCGTGCGCTTTTTGCCGCGCCTCAAAGGCAGCTACGAGGAAGTCCCCGCCAACCTCATCGACTACATCCGCCGCGACCGCCGCTGGTGCCAAGGCAATCTGCAACATCTCAATATTTTGGGCTCAAAAGGCTTTCACGCAGTGACGCGCTTTCACCTGTTTCACGGCGCGATGAGCTACCTGCTCAGCCCCGCATGGTTCATTCTGCTCACCTTCTGGGCGCTGGTCGGCAAAGGTGAAGAGGCCAATGTCATCCGCTATTTCACTGGCGAAAACCCGCAAGTCGCATGGCCCGAGATGAGCCAGTTCAACAATGTCGCGATCTTGTTGTTCATGTATGGCATGCTGCTCGCGCCAAAATTTCTGGGCGCCACCGCAATAGGGCGCACCGGCCTCAGCCTGCGCGATCTCGGCGGGCCTGCGCAATTCGCGCTGTCCTTTATGTCCGAGATCATCATCTCCATCGCCTATGCGCCGATCTTGATGGTCCAGCAATCCATCGCGGTGCTGCGCACAGTTATAGGCATCCGCGAAAAATGGACACCACAACCACGCCAAGGCGGCAGCTACGGCCTGCTCACAATGTTCAAATTCCACGGCGTTGAGACCCTGATCGGCTGGGCACTGGTCGCAGGCATGGCGCATGGCATCATCACGCTCTGGCTCTTGCCGATTGCGCTCAGCCTCGCGCTCGCCGTCCCGCTGTCGCGCCTGTCCGGCGTCAACCTCACCCGCTCCAAATGGACCGCGCGCCAAATGGGCACGCAAGAGGTCTTCAACGCGCCCGCCATCATCCGCGCCGCGCG
>CAZCEW010000060.1:0-15671 GCA_964497775.1 uncultured Rhodobacterales bacterium | reverse complement strand
AGAGAGTGGCGCGTTACAGCGGCCAGAAGACCAAGATCGCGGGGATTGAGACGCAGACGACGAGGATCTCCAAGGGCAGCCCCATACGCCAATAATCGCCAAACCCGTAGCCGCCGGGGCCTAAGATCAGCGTGTTGTTCTTGTGGCCAATCGGCGTGAGGAAGGCGCAAGACGCGGCGACGGCTACGGCCATCAAGAACGGGTCCGGATTGACGCTGAGGGTCTGTGCCATCTGGATGCCCACGGGGGCTGCGACAATGGTGGTGGCGGTGTTGTTGAGTACATCCGAGAGCGTCATTGTCACGATCATCAACACGGTCAGGATCGCCCAAGCGGGCAGGCCTTGGGTCAGCGAGACGAGCGAGCCTGCAATGAGTTCCGTGCCGCCCGAGGTCTCGAGCGCGGCGCCCAGCGGGATCATCGAGCCCAAGAGCACGACGACAGGCCATTCGATATGATTGTAGATCTCGGCGATTGGGATGATCTTGGTGACCACAAAAGCCACGACGACAATGCCAAGCGCTATGGGCAGATAGATTAGGCCGACGCTGGCCGCGATCACGGCGGCGGCAAAGAGCCCAATGGCGAGCCACACTTTCTTGTCTTCGGTCACCGCCAGCCCGCGATCTGCGAGCGGCAAGCAGCCCAGCCATTCGGTAACGTCATTTGCGCTGTCTTGCGGGACCAGCAGCAACAAAATATCGCCCGTTTGCACGATGGTTTTGCGCACTTGCTGGCGGATAGGTTTGCCCGCGCGTGAGATACCCATCAGCACCGAGCGTTGCCGCCATGACAAACCTACGGCTTGCGCGGTTTTGCCATTGATGCGCGATTGATCGGTGACGACCACTTCGATCACTGTGAGCCCGTCGCCTTCGGCGCGCAGGTGGGTCTCGCGGGTCTCGTCGGCGAAATCGAGTGACAATGCCGCGCGGAATTCGTCCAGCGCGTCGGGCGTGGCCTCCATCACTAGCGCGTCGCCTGCGGCCAGAACCGTGTTTTGCGCCGTGCCATAGCGGCGTTTGCCGTCGCGGATCAGGCCCAGAATGGCGACGTCGTTTTTCTCGGCATCCTCATAAAGCTCTCGCACGCGTTTGCCGATGTGTTTGGATTTTGCAGGCACCGTCAGCTCGGCGATATATTCGGCATAGTCATCCATCGGATTGCCCGAATGCTGGCCTGTGCCTTTTTGCGGGATCAGACGCCAGCCGATCAGAGCCACGAAAATCAGGCCTGCCGTGGCTGTCACTGCGCCGACAGGGGCGAAGTCGAACATCTTGAACGGCTCGCCCAGCGTGTCTTCGCGGATCGTGGCGATGATGATATTGGGCGGGGTTCCGATCAGCGTGACCATACCGCCCAAGATTGTCGCAAAACTCAGAGGCATAAGCGACAGGCCCGGCGCGCGGCCTGCTTTGCGCGCGGTTTGAATGTCAACGGGCATCAAAAGCGCCAAGGCCGCGACATTGTTCATGAAAGCCGACAACACGCCGCCGATCGCGCCCATCAAGGTGATATGGCCGCCCAGTGATCTGGCGCTGTCGACCAGCGTGCGGGTGATCAAAAACACCGCACCTGAACGGACCAGCCCGGCCGAGACAACAAGCACCAACGCGACGACCAAAGTGGCCGGATGGCCAAAGCCCGAAAACGCGTCCTTGGTGGGCACGACGCCCAGCACAACGCCTAGCATCAGCGCCGTAAACGCCACCAGATCATAGCGCCAGCGGCCCCAGAGCAAGAAGACAAAGACACCGCCAAATAGCGAGAAGAGGATGATTTGATCTGTCGTCATATCTCAGCAGTAGCGAAACTGGCGCGGCGCGTCACGGGCGTTTTTGGGCTGGAGGTACCATAGAGGTACTCTGGTGCATCACATCGGACGATTGCGCGCCTCTTGCCCCTTTCGGCCTGTCTGGGTAAAGCTCACGCAACAAGCACTGGTCTCGGCGGTGCGCGAAGTTTTGACGGAGAGAAGATCATGGCAGGCCATTCCAAATGGGCAAATATCCAGCACCGCAAAGGTCGTCAGGACAAGCTGCGCTCTAAGCTGTTTTCCAAACTGTCCAAAGAGATCACCGTGGCCGCCAAAATGGGCGATCCGGATCCTGACAAGAACCCGCGTTTGCGCTTGGCGGTGAAAGAGGCCAAGTCGAACTCGGTCCCGAAGGATGTGATTGATCGCGCGATTTCCAAGTCGCAAGCGGCAGATGGCGATAATTACGACGAGATCCGCTATGAAGGCTACGGACCCGGCGGCGTGGCCGTGATCGTTGAGGCGATGACCGATAATCGCAACCGGACGGCCTCGACCGTGCGCTCAACTTTTACCAAAAATGGCGGCAATCTGGGGGAGACCGGGTCGGTGGGCTTCATGTTTGATCGCAAAGGCGAGGTGATTTATCCGGCCTCAGCAGGTGACGCGGACACGGTGATGATGGCCGCGATTGAAGCGGGTGCGGAGGATTGCGAAAGCTCTGAGGAGGGTCATGTGATCACGTGCGCGGATACAGATCTGGGCGATGTGTCGACTGCGCTTGAGGCCGAGTTGGGCGAATCTGAAAGTACCAAGTTGATCTGGCGTCCGACGACGACGACCGAGCTGGACTTGGAAGGTATGCAAAAGCTGATGAAGCTGATGGATGCGCTGGAAGACGATGACGATATCCAGAATGTCACTGCGAATTTCGAAGCCTCTGACGAGGTCATGGCGCAATTGGCCGAATGAGGCACCTCTTGCCGCTGTTAGGATGCCTCCGGCGGGGATATTTTTGAAGCAATGATGACAGGGACGCCCTTTCTGGCGGGGTTTGCGCTTGGCTTTTCGCTGATCTTGGCCATCGGGGCACAAAACGCTTTTGTGTTGCGGCAAGGATTGCAGCGCAGCCATGTGTTTTTGGTCTGCGCGACTTGCGCTATTTCCGACGCGATCTTGATTGCAGTTGGCGTAGGCGGCTTTGGCGCGCTCAGCGATGCGGCGCCGTGGTTTGGCACTGTCATGCGCTATGGCGGGGCTGCGTTTTTGATCGCCTATGGTGCGCTGGCCTTTCGTTCTGCTTGGTTCAATCAAGGCGCGTTGAAAGCGGCTGGTGACGAGATCGAGAGCCCGAAGGCCGTGCTTGCGACAGCTTTGGCGCTGACATGGCTCAACCCGCATGTCTATCTGGATACGGTCGCTCTATTGGGATCAATCGCGGCGCAATATGACGGGCGGCGGATGGAGTTCGGGGCAGGGGCGGTGCTGTCGTCTTTCGTGTTCTTTTTCTCGCTGGGCTACGGCGCGCGCTATCTGGCGCCGGTTTTTGCGCGTCCGGGCGCGTGGCGCGTTCTGGACATTGTGATCGGCGTGATCATGTGGGCAATTGCGGCGAAACTGGTATTCGGAATGTAGCGCTTGCCTTTGGCAGGTCGGGGGTGTCAGATCGCGCCTATGGCAAGCTCTCAAGACAACCCGGTTGCGGGCGTCATCTGGATGCTGATCACCGGGCTTTGCTTCATCGCGGTTACGGCGATTGTGAAATATATGGGCGACGCTTTGCCCGCGCCGGTCTCCGCCTTCCTGCGCTACCTGATGGGGTTGGTGTTCTTTATCCCGATGCTCGGCCAATTGCGCGCTGCGAAACTCACGCCACGTGCGCTGAAATGGTTCGGCTTTCGCGGCATCGTGCATTCGCTGGCCGTAATGCTTTGGTTTTACGCGATGACGCAGATCTCCATCGCGGAAGTCACAGCGATGAATTACCTCGCGCCGATTTACGTGACCATCGCCGCCGTATTCGTGCTGGGCGAGAAGCTCGCCATGCGGCGCATCTTGGCCGTCGTTGCAGCCTTTATCGGTGCCATGGTGATCCTGCGCCCCGGCTTTCGCGAGATCTCCAGCGGCCATATCGCGATGATGTTCACGGCGGTTCTGTTCGCGGGATCTTACATGAGCGCGAAGATCATGGCCGATGAGGTCAAGCCCTCGCTGGTCGTGGCCATGTTGTCGATCACTGTGACTATTGGGCTCGCACCTTTTGCGGTGGTGACATGGGTCACGCCCAGTGTCGATCAACTGGCGCTGATCTTTCTGATCGCAGCGATTGCCACGGTTGGCCATTACACAATGACGCTCGCCTTTCGGGCCGCACCGATGACCGTCACCCAGCCTGTGACCTTCGTTCAACTGGTTTGGGCCGTTCTGCTGGGCTGGCTGGTCTTTGACGAGGCGGTAGACATCTGGGTCGTGTTGGGCGGAGTGATCATTCTGGCCTCGGTCAGCTTTATCACATGGCGCGAGGCAATGCTGAAACGCGCAGCCGTGACGCCGGTGACCCATGAGACCAAGGTCTAAGCGCTTTTAGTGATTGACGGATCAATGAAAAGCCGACACCGTCGATGACGCGCCAAGGCGCGCGCGTCCCATATTTCTTGACAAGCAGATGACCTCATGAGCCAGCCGAATATTCTGATCTTCATGGTCGACCAGCTTAACGGCACGCTTTTTCCAGACGGCCCCGCCGAGTGGCTCCATGCGCCAAATCTCAAGAAGCTCAGCGAAAGATCCACTCGGTTCCAGCAAAGCTATACCGCCTCGCCGCTTTGTGCGCCGGGCCGGGCGAGCTTCATGTCAGGCCAGTTGCCCTCGCGCACCGGCGTCTATGACAACGCGGCCGAGTTCGCCTCGGACATTCCGACCTATGCCCATCATTTGCGCCGCGCGGGCTATCAGACATGTCTGTCGGGCAAGATGCATTTCGTAGGTCCCGATCAGATGCACGGCTTTGAGGAACGCCTGACCACCGATATATACCCGGCCGATTTCGGTTGGACGCCCGACTACCGCAAACCGGGCGAGCGCATTGAGTGGTGGTATCACAATATGGGCTCGGTCACGGGCGCGGGTGTGGCCGAGATTTCCAACCAGATGGAATATGATGACGAGGTCGCCTATCACGCGAGCCGCAAGCTCTATGATCTGGCGCGCGGCCATGACGCGCGCCCGTGGTGCCTGACGGTCAGCTTCACCCATCCGCATGACCCATATGTGGCGCGCAAGAAATACTGGGATCTCTACAAGGATTGCGACCACTTACTGCCTGAAATCAGCGATCTGGGCTACGCGGCGCAAGACCCACATTCGCAGCGAATTTTCGACGCCAATGACTGGCGCAGCTATGATCTGACGGAAGATCAGATCAAAAACTCCCGCCGCGCCTATTTCGCCAATATCTCCTATCTCGACGACAAAATCGGCGAGGTGATGGAGGTACTGGAAACCACCCGCCAAGACGCGATCATTCTCTTTCTCTCAGATCACGGCGATATGCTCGGCGCGCGCGGGCTGTGGTTCAAAATGTCATTCTTCGATGGCTCTGCCCGCGTGCCGATGATGATTGCCGCGCCTCAGATGCAGCCCGGTCTCGTGACCACGCCGGTCTCAAATATCGACCTGTGCCCGACACTTTGTGATCTCGCAGGCGTCGATATGTCCGAAGTTATGCCTTGGACCGACGGGCAATCGCTCGTCCCACTTGGCCAAGGCGGCACGCGTGACGCGCCAGTTGCGATGGAATACGCAGCCGAGGCCTCCTACGCGCCGCTCGTCTCGCTGCGTTATGGCAAATGGAAATACAACCGCTGCGCGCTCGATCCCGATCAGCTGTTTGATATGGAGGCCGATCCGCATGAGCTGACAAATCTCGCCGATGATCCCGCCCATGCCGGCACGCTCAACTCGCTCAAGGCCAAATCCCAAGCCCGCTGGGATCTGGACAAATTCGACGCCGATGTGCGCGAAAGCCAGGCCCGCCGCTGGGTTGTTTATGAGGCCTTGCGCCAAGGTGGCTACTACCCGTGGGACTACCAGCCGCTGCAAAAGGCCTCCGAGCGCTATATGCGCAACCACATGAACCTCGACACGCTGGAAGATGGACAACGCTTCCCGCGCGGCGAATAACCCGTCATCACTGCTTGAAAAATATCCCCGCCGGAGGCGCACATATGCAAAGCCAACCCAAAGCCAGCCATTTTATCAACGGCCAATATGTCGAAGACAGCGCAGGCGAGGCGATCACCTGCATCTTCCCTGCCACAGGCGAGGTGATTGCGACGCTCCATTCCGCCACGCCCGCGATCATTGACCAAGCGCTTGCGGCGGCCAAGGAGGGCCAGAAAATCTGGGGCTCTATGACAGGCACGGAACGTGGCCGCATTCTGCGCCGCGCCGCAGATATGATCCGCGCGCAAAACCAAGACCTCTCGGAGCTGGAGACCCTCGACACGGGCAAGCCGCTGCAAGAAACCCTTGTGGCCGACGCCACCTCCGGCGCCGACGCCTTGGAATATTTCGGCGGCCTTGCCGGATCGCTCACGGGCGAGCATATCCCCTTGGGCGAAGACTGGGTCTACACCGCTCGCGTGCCTTTGGGCGTTTGCGTCGGCATCGGCGCATGGAACTATCCCACCCAGATTGC
Organism: uncultured Rhodobacterales bacterium; assembly: GCA_964497775.1. Classification (GTDB taxonomy): domain Bacteria; phylum Pseudomonadota; class Alphaproteobacteria; order Rhodobacterales; family Rhodobacteraceae; genus Litoreibacter. Next base: position 9,216 of record CAZCEW010000060.1, on the reverse strand, counting down.
GTGCTGGAAAGGCGCGCCCGCGCTGGCCTGTGGCAATGCGATGGTGTTCAAACCCTCCGAAACGACCCCGCTTTGCGCCTTGAAAATCGCCGAGATCCTGCATCAGGCAGGCTTGCCTGCAGGGGTCTATAATGTGATCCAAGGCTATGGCGATGTGGGTGCGGCCTTGGTCTCAGACGAGCGTGTCGCCAAAGTCTCGCTCACGGGCTCCGTGCCCACGGGTCGCAAGGTATATGCCTCAGCGGCTGAGGGCATGAAACACGTCACGATGGAGCTTGGCGGCAAATCCCCAATCCTCATCTTTGACGATGCCGATCTGGAAAACGCGGTCTCGGGCGCGATCTTGGGCAACTTCTATTCTTCCGGTCAGGTGTGTTCCAACGGCACGCGGGTCTTCGTGCAAAAAGGCATCAAGCAAGCCTTCCTCAAACGCCTCAAGGAACGCTTGGGCGATGTCGTCATGGGCGATCCGCGCGACGAGGCAGTGAACTTTGGCCCCATGGTCTCCGAGGCGCAGATGAATATCGTGCTGGGCTATCTCGACAAAGGCGTGGCCGAGGGCGCAACGCTGGTCCATGGCGGCAAACGCGCCGATCGCGATGGCTTCTTCATTGAACCCACAGTGTTCTCAGACGTCACCGACACCATGACCATCGCGCGGGAGGAAATCTTCGGCCCCGTCCTCTCAGTGCTGGATTTTGACGATGAAGAGGAGGCGATCACCCGCGCCAATGACACGGAATTCGGCCTTGCCGCGGGCGTGTTCACGCAAGACCTGACCCGCGCGCACCGTGTCGCCGCAGCCTTTGAGGCCGGCACATGCTACATCAACACCTATAATCTGGCCCCGGTCGAGGCGCCCTTTGGCGGCTCCAAAGCCTCGGGCGTCGGGCGCGAGAATTCCAAGCAAGCGATCAATCATTACTCGGACGTTAAATCCGTCTATGTCGCCATGACACCGGTTGAGGCTCCGTTTTAGCAATGCGCGCGGATTACGTCATCGTGGGCGCGGGCTCGGCGGGCTGTGCGATGGCCTACCGCCTGTCGGAGGCCGGAAAATCCGTGATCGTGATCGAGCATGGCGGCACCGATGCAGGCCCCTTCATCCAGATGCCCGGCGCGTTGTCTTTCCCGATGAACATGCCGCGCTATGATTGGGGCTACGAGACCGAGCCGGAGCCGCATTTGGGCGGGCGTCGTCTTGCCACGCCACGCGGCAAGGTTATTGGCGGGTCGAGCTCGATCAATGGCATGGTCTATGTGCGCGGCCATGCCTGTGATTTCGACACATGGGCCGAGATGGGCGCGGATGGCTGGCGCTATTCAGACGTGCTGCCATATTACAAACGCATGGAGAATTGGTCCTCGGGCGGGCATGGCGGCGACAGCATTTGGCGCGGCACGGATGGCCCGCTCCATGTGTCACGCGGCAAGCGCGACAATCCGTTGACGACCGCCTTTGTTGAGGCGGGCAGCCAAGCGGGCTACCAGATCACGCATGACTATAACGGCGCGCAGCAAGAGGGCTTCGGCCCGTTCGAGGCCACCATCCGCCAAGGTCGCCGCTGGTCCGCCGCCAACGCCTATCTGCGCCCCGCGCTCAAGCGCGCGAATTGCGATCTGATCCATGGGTTTGCGCGCAAAGTCATCATCGAGGACGGCCGCGCAACGGGTGTCGAGATATCCAAAGGCGGGACCGTTCAAACTATCCACGCCAATGCGGAAGTGATCCTTGCGGCGTCGTCAATCAACTCGCCCAAACTGTTGATGCAGTCGGGCATTGGCCCTGCCGCGCATCTGGCCGAGCATGGCATTGAGGTAATCGCCGACCGCGCGGGCGTGGGCCAAAACCTGCAAGACCACCTAGAGCTTTACGTCCAGATGGGAGCTACCAAACCCGTCAGCTTGTATAAATACTGGAGCCTTCTGGGCAAAGCCTATGTCGGCGCGCGCTGGCTTTTGAGCCGCACGGGGCCGGGGGCGTCGAACCAGTTTGAAAGCTGCGGCTTCATCCGCTCTCAGGCGGGCGTGAAATACCCCGATATCCAGTTCCACTTCCTGCCGCTGGCTGTGCGCTACGACGGCAAAACCGCCGCGCGTGGCCACGGCTTTCAGGCCCATACCGGCCCGATGAGGTCCAAATCGCGCGGCGCGGTCACCTTGCGCTCAAGCGATCCGATAGATGCGCCTAAAATCCAGTTCAACTACATGTCGCACGAAGAAGACTGGCAGGATTTCCGCCGCTGCATCCGCCTGACCCGCGAGATTTTCGCGCAAGACGCTTTCGCGCCCTATCGCGGCGATGAAATCCAACCCGGTGCCAATTTGCAATCCGACGATGAGCTCGACAGCGTCATCCGCGACCATGCCGAGAGCGCCTATCACCCCTGCGGCACCGCTCGAATGGGCCGCGCGGATGACCCAATGGCCGTCGTCGATCCGCACGCGCGCGTCATCGGCGTAGACAACCTCCGCCTCGCGGACAGCTCGATCTTCCCGCAAATCACCAATGGCAACCTTAACGCACCCTCGATCATGGTAGGCGAGAAAGCCGCCGATCACATTTTGGGCCGCACGCCACTGGCGGCAGACAACTCCGAGCCATGGGTGCATCCGAATTGGGAGAAGGTGCAGCGTTAACCGCTTGTTAACGCGCCCTGCGTGCTTCAAAATGAAGCTCTCATGCGTGCGGGCCATTCCATCATAGCGATACTTATTGCGGCATCTTTTGCCCAGTTTGCGGATGCAGAAACCGTCAAAGGCCCGATCCGTGTGATTGATGGCGACGGGATCGCGATTGGAGAGGTCAAAATCCGCCTTTTCGGGATTGATGCCGTGGAAATCGGCCAGACCTGCACGACCGAGCAAGGCACAATCTGGGATTGCGGTACATGGGTCGCGGATCAGGTTCGCGCGACATTTCAAGGCAAAATCGCCAGGTGCACGCGTCAAGATACTGACCGCTACAGCCGCATGGTCGCCACGTGCGAGGTGGCCGGCCAAGATATGGGCGAGATGATTGTCGGGCGCGGCTGGGCGCTGGCCTACTCGCAATATTCACCGCGCTACGAGTTGATCGAGAAGACCGCCGCGCTCAATGATCTTGGCCTCTGGGCCTCGCGTTTTCAGCGCCCCGCCCAACATCGCGCCACCCGCGCCAAAGGCCGTATCCCGCCTGATCCGGCCTGCAAGATCAAAGGCAACATCACCGCGAACGGCAAGATCTTCCACCAGCCCCATAATCGCGACTACGAGCGCGTGGGCATCCGCCAAGAGCGTGGCGAGCGGTGGTTTTGTACCGTCTCGGACGCCAAACGCGCCGGATGGCGCGCCGCGCGGAATTGAGCGATTGCGCCACGGCGTCCCAAAGCCTAGTTTCGCGCGCATGAACGCATATATTCTCGCCGCCGCAATCGCCCTTATCTCCTGTCCCAGCTTCGCCGCTGATATCACTGGCAAAGCCAAAGCCGACAGCGCAGGCACGATCTTTCTGGCCAAGCAAAAGCTGCGGCTCTTTGGCGTCAATGCGCCGGGCAAACGCCAGTTTTGCCCCGACACCAATGGCGGCGTGTTTGAATGCGGCGCGATGGGGGCGAAATATCTCAAAGGCGTGCTGAAAGGCGCAGAGGTCTCTTGCGACATCGTCAAACGCGGCAATGATGACACGCTGGCGGAAGTGCAATGCAGCGCAGATGGCGAGGACCTTGGTCTAACCGTGATTAGCGCGGGGTTCGCGCAAGCTATTCCCGGCGCGGTGGATGCCTATGACACAGCCCAAATCGACGCGTTCAAGGCGGGCGAGGGGCTTTGGGCGTTCAACTATGTTGATTTCTCGGTGGTCGAAAACCCGGCCTCCGCCAAACAAGCGGGCTGCGATATCAAGGGCAATATCTCGGGCACAGGCCGTGTGTTCCACGACACCTCGTCGCGCTGGTACAAACGTACCAGTATCGAGCCGCAATTCGGTGAGCGTTGGTTTTGCTCAGCTGGCGAAGCCCGCGCCGCAGGTTGGCGCGCGCCCGGTTAAAACCGCTTGAGCCAGTCAAACAATTTGCGCTGGGCGGCGACCTTCCACACGTCGATATGGCCCGCGTCTTTGACCTCGTAGAATTCCTTATCCTCTCCGCCCGCGGCCTCAAATATCGCGCGGCCATGGGCGATGGGGATCAGTGGGTCATTTCGCCCATGCAAGATCAGCAAAGGCGCAGTAATGAGCGGCGCCACTTCGATGCTCTCCCACCGACTCAGCATCAGGCCCGTCAGCAGCACCAATTCGGGCTGCACCGCATGGGCCACGTCTTTGAGCGATGTAAACGGCGCTTCCAGAATGATCGCCTTGGGCGCGCCCAAATCCGCATCAGCCGAGATCATCGCAGACAGGTTCAACTGCACCGCCACGGCTGCACCAATGCTTTCGCCATAGATCACGGGTCGGATTTTCTCGCCCGTCAAACGCCCTTTGGCCAAGTCCCAATAAATCTTGCGAATATCGGCGGAAATTCCGGCCTGATAAGGCCATCCTTTGCTGCCTGACGAGCCGCGATAGGCAGGGGCCACGATCCCGAAGCCGCGATCCAGAAACCGCTGGAACCGAGGCACGCGATTGGCCAGATTTCCCGCATTGCCGTGCAGATAGAAAATCGTCGGTTTGCCTTGGCGCGCGGGCGCGTGCCAGACGATCAACTCGCGGTCATGCGCGCCCAAAACGCGCAGTTCTTTCATCTCAGCTATGCCTGCCTCCGCCGGGCTGACATGGCGCGGATCAAGCGGGTAAACCGTGATCCTTTCGGCCAGAACAAAGCCGCCAATAATCACGGCAAACAGAAAGACCGCGCGGAAAATCCACCTCATGGCTCAAGCCTGTAAGGCAGCACGCCACGGCTGTTATGATCGACCGTCAGCTTGCTTTCCAATGGCGGGACAGAGCGTTGATGACAGCCGACGCGCGGGCAAATCCGGCAGGAAATTCCAATCGGCTCAAACGTCTTTGCGGGCATCAGATCATCGCCGTAAACCAGAGCTTCGGCATGGGTGATCTCGCAGCCCAAGGCAATCGCATAGCGCCGTGTGGGCGCAGTAAACGAGCCGCCGGATTTCGACACATCACGCGCAAGGCTGATATAGCGCACGCCATCAGGCGTTTCCGCCAATTGGCGCAGGAATTGGCCGGGTGTTTCAAACGCGCGATGCACATTCCACAGCGGACAAGCCCCGCCATAGCGCGCGAATTGAAGATGCGTGGCCGAATGGCGCTTGGTGATCGTGCCCGCTTGATCGACGCGCACAAAGAAGAACGGCACGCCTTTCGCGCCGGGGCGTTGCAGGGTCGACAGCCTATGGGCCACTTGCTCGATTGAAGCGCCGAACATATCGGCCAGTATCTCCAGATCATGGCGATGGGTCTGGGCGGCCTCTAGAAACGCCGTGTAGGGCAGCAGCGCGGCCCCTGCAAAGTAATTGGCCAGCCCGATCTTGGCGATATGGCGCGCGGCCTCGCTTTGGAAGCGCGCCAGATCAAGCGTTGCGTCCAACAAATCGCCATGACCGCTCAGCGCCACTTGGTGGAGCAGTTGAAATCTTTGCGTCGCAGGTGACGTGCGCGTCGACAGGCTGAGCCGGTTTGCGTCCTGATCAAAGCGCCTAATCTCTTCGTTATCAGTATATTGCACGTCAAAGCTCAAGTTTTGGGCGCTGAGCAAATCGCCATCAATCCCCCCTGCAAACCGCTCGGCCGCGCGGTCGACCGCATCGATGTAATTGTCGCAATAATGGAAGAAATCGCGCACCTCCTCCCACGGGCTGGTCGCCAGATTGGCATCGTCACGATCCAGCGCCTCATCGAGCGAGGCGAGCCGTTCATGGGTCTGGCGATAGGCACGGTGCAGCGCCAGAAAAGCGCGCGCCAGATTGGGGGCGTTGGACGCCGTGAGACGCAGATCGGCCAAAGGTGGCTCGGTCTCCGCAAAGACCGGATCGGCCAATGCCTCGCGCATATCGGACACCATCCGCTCCGCGTCGCCGGTGGACAATTGCGTGACGTCAAAGCCAAATTCCTGCGCCATCGCCAGCACCACACCGGTCGAGACAGGCCGGTTGTTATTCTCCATTTGGTTGAGATAGGGCAGCGACACGCCCAGCTTGGCCGCAAAGGCTTTCTGGGTCAGCCCCAGCCGCGTGCGTAGCTCGCGCAGCTTCACGCCAGCATAGAGTTTCTGAGTGGCCATCACGTGCCCTTTGCAATTTTGCTAAGTGACGTTTCTAGAGTTGCAAACTCTCAAAAGCAAGGGTTTAGCGGGGCAGGGACTTTTCGCGCCGCATGACGTAGAGGATTGAGATCAAAGCGCAAACCACGCTGAGCAGCATGATCCATTGCAGCGGATAAGCGCTGTTGCCGCGCTCCAGCAAGAGCCCCGCAATCGTCGCTAGCCCCGCACCACCGCCAATCATGATCGCGCTGCCAACGCCCGAGGCCGTACCGGCCAGATGCGGACGCACCGACAAGAGCCCGGCCGTGGCATTGGGTAGAACCAAGCCATTACCCGCGCCCACGAAGGTGCAAAAGGCAAAGAAGCTAAAGGCGCTGCCATAACCCGCAAAAGAGACGATCAATGACAGGCTCATGCCAATGACCAAGATCATCGTGCCGATCAGAACCATCCGGTTGATGCCCACACGGACCGCCAGCTTGCCGGAGGCGAAATTGCCCAAGAAATATCCAACCGCAGGGATGCCAAACAAGAAGCCGGTGACAGTCGGAGGTTGGCCGTAGACCTGCGTCGCCACATAGGGCGCGCCGCCTAGGAATGCGAAGAATGCACCTGATGAAAACGCAGCGGCGAGCGCATAGCCCCAAAAACGTGGAGAGGCAAAAAGATGTGGGTATTGAGTAAGTTGCGCGCGAAAGCTCATACCACCAGAGCGGTTGGTTTCGCCCTGATCGAACCAGCAAAGCGCCCCCAAAGCCACGCCAAACGCGCAGATAAACCAGAAGGTCGCGCGCCAGCCAAACGCCTCTTGCAGCACCCCGCCCAGCGTTGGCGCGAACATCGGCACCAGCGACATGCCCATCGTAACAAAGGCGATCATCGACGCGGCCTCTTCTTGGCCCACCATGTCGCGCACAATCGCGCGGCTCAGCACCATGGCCACTGCAACCGCAGATTGGATCATCCGAAAGGCCAAGAACACTTCGATCGATGTGGCCATCGCACAGCCGATGCTTGCCGCCACGAATACCACCATCGAGGCCAAAATCACCGGCCTGCGCCCAAAGCGGTCCGAGATCGGGCCAATGATAATCTGGATCACCGCCGTGCAGGCCAGATAGGCCGTCACAGAGAGCTGCATGATCGAATAGCTGGTGCCGAATTCTTGCGTCATCGCGGGTAGGGAGGGCAGGAAAATGCTCATATTCATCGCCGACACGCTCGCCAAAAGCACCAAGGTCAGCAGATGCGGCGGGGTGGAGCGATCCAGAAATCGCGACGGGGTCGTTTGAGTCATGGCTCAGACCTATCTGACAGGGCGGAATTGTCCATCTAAACAGGTCCCGCGCGTAGGATAGTTTGCATATTTGCAATTCGCGTCGATTGCCCTTCACTGTATTTGCAAATTTGCGATGTTCTTCTACCCTGAGCGCAGGGTTTCTGCTACGCAGCATTATCAGCCGCCCGCGCGCGACAAGGAGCCTTTGATGACCGATATTCTAGCCGAACTCGAAACCCGCCGAAGCAATGCCCGATTGGGCGGAGGCCAGCGCCGCATTGATGCGCAGCACTCCAAAGGCAAACTGACCGCACGCGAGCGCATTGAGCTGTTGCTTGATGAGGGCAGTTTCGAGGAATTCGACATGTTCGTCGCCCATCGCTGCACCGATTTCGAGATGGAGAAAGACCGCCCAGCAGGCGATGGCGTGGTCACCGGCTGGGGCACAATCAATGGCCGTCAGGTTTATGTGTTCAGTCAGGATTTCACCGTGATGGGCGGCTCGGTGTCCGAAACCCATGGCCAGAAGATCTGCAAGATCATGGATATGGCGGTGCAAAACGGCGCGCCCATCATCGGCATCAACGATTCCGGCGGCGCGCGTATTCAAGAGGGCGTGGCCTCTCTGGCGGCTTATGGCGAGGTGTTTCAGCGCAATATCATGGCCTCGGGCGTCGTCCCGCAGATCAGTCTGATCATGGGGCCTTGCGCGGGTGGGGCGGTCTACAGCCCCGCGATGACTGACTTTATCTTCATGGTCAAAGACAGCTCTTACATGTTCGTCACCGGCCCCGATGTGGTTAAAACCGTCACCAATGAGGTCGTCACGGCTGAAGAGCTTGGCGGTGCCTCGACCCACACGAAGAAGAGCTCCGTCGCCGATGCGGCGTTCGAGAACGATGTCGAAGCGCTGGCCGAGACCCGCCGTCTGGTCGATTTCCTGCCGCTCAACAACCGCGAGAAAGCCCCCGTGCGCCCGTTCTTCGACGATCCGGCCCGCGTGGAAGACAGCCTTGATACGCTGGTGCCTGCTAACCCAAACACGCCTTATGACATGAAGGAACTCATCACCAAGATCGCCGACGAGGGCGATTTCTACGAGATCCAAGAGGATTTCGCCAAGAACGTCCTCACCGGCTTTATCCGCCTTGAAGGCCAGTCGGTCGGCGTCGTGGCCAACCAGCCGATGGTGCTTGCAGGCTGTCTCGATATCGACAGCTCGCGCAAAGCCGCACGCTTCGTGCGCTTTTGCGACGCCTTCGAGATCCCGATCCTGACACTGGTCGACGTGCCGGGCTTCTTGCCGGGTGTCAGTCAGGAATATGCAGGCGTCATCAAACACGGCGCGAAACTGCTTTATGCCTATGGTGAGGCGACCGTGCCGAAAGTCACCGTCATCACCCGCAAAGCCTATGGCGGCGCCTATGTTGTGATGGCGTCGAAACATTTGCAGGGCGATTTCAACTACGCATGGCCCACCTCCGAGATCGCGGTGATGGGGGCCAAAGGTGCCGTCGAAATCCTGCACCGCTCCGAGCTTGACGACCCCGAGAAAATCGCCGCCCGCGTGGCCGATTACGAAGACAATTTCGCCAATCCCTTTGTTGCCGCCGAGAAAGGCTTCATCGACGAGGTCATCCTGCCCCATTCCACCCGCAAACGCGTCGCCCGCGCTTTCGCGTCCTTGCGCACCAAGAACGTGCAAAACCCGTGGAAGAAGCACGATAATAT
>CAZCEW010000059.1:0-15922 GCA_964497775.1 uncultured Rhodobacterales bacterium | reverse complement strand
TCGCGTCCGTGTCGCCCAGCCAGTCAGAGCCCTTGACCGTGTCATACATATGCCATTGCCAGCTATCGGGGCCCATATTGCCCAAACTCGCGGCAATCCCGCCTTGTGCGGCAACCGTATGGGACCGCGTCGGGAAGACTTTGGTCACGCAAGCCGTGCGCAGGCCTTGCTCTGCCATGCCCAAAGTTGCGCGCAATCCGGCGCCACCGGCACCGACAACCACCACGTCATATTCGTGGGTTTCATATTCGTATTCAGCAGCCATGTGCTTGATACTCCGCGATTAAAGCGCCAGACGGGCGATGGCGAAAAGCCCCGTGCCCGCAGCGCCGTAGGAAAGACAAATCACACCGATGATCAGGACTTTGCGCAACGTTCCTTGCACGTAGTCCTCAATCAATGTCTGAGCTCCGCTTTTGAAATGCATGAAGCCCACGACAAGAGTTAGTGCTGCAACGATCGCCGGAAAGGGCCGCGAGAAATAGGCCACGACTTCGGCATGCGGGCTGCCCAGAATGCGCCCGAAGGTGAAGATAAACAGCGGCACAAGGATCGCCAGAGCGACAGATTGCACCATCATATGCCAGTGATGCTCGGTGCCGGATTTCGAGGCTCCAAGCCCCGTGGCGCGTTTGCGGTCGGTTAGATAAGCCATCTCAGCGCCCTCACAAGATCAAGGCGGTCAGGATGGTCAGCACAAAGCTGCCCCCCACGACGCCGTAAGCCAGCTTCTTGGCCGTTTCCAACTCGAACCCGCGCCCGCTATCCCAGTACAAGTGCCGCAGACCGGCGAGGAAGTGGTACCAAACGGCCCAAAGCGACAGGAACATGATCAAATCGCCAAACCACGAGGTGATAAATCCGTTGGCCGTATTGAAATAGTCTTCGCTATAGCTTGCGGCCAGAAACCACCACACGATCAATAGCGACGCCAAAAGCAGCGCATTGCCGGTGATACGGGTCAGGATCGAAGTAATAGAGGTCCATTCGGGCCGGTAGATACTGATATGCGGGGAAAGCGGTCGTTTCCCCCGATTGACGTCTGCCATGGGGCATCCTTCGTGTTTCATCACAATTTGGCTGGCATAATGATGTGTTTGAAAGGTTAAGTCACGCTCTGGTAGCGCTATAAATTGCCGCGGTTGCAAAGTTTTTTCGCTCAAGCCGTTCGTTTGTGATCACAAACGCCCGTTCGGTATCACAGGGCCCAGTGTCGAGACTTGTTTTGTGATCTCACGCAGCAATTTGCGCCGGATCCGATCAGGATATTGCTTGAAATCATCGGCCCCAATCGCGAAGGCTCCGGGGCCTGCAATCAGATTGGCGCGGTAGTACTCGGTCAGGCCCTTCTCTGACGCCTCAATCGCCAGACCGTTGATCGTGATGCCCTTGGCGGCGATCACATCGCGGACTGCCTCTGGGTTAGGTCCTTCATTCGAAAACCCGTCGCCGGAGACATCGATCACGTGGCGTTTGCAGTCTGTGACCTGTGCAAATTGTCGCTCCGCCGTGATCAAGGCCTCGCCGATGGCGGTGGCGAAATTGCGCCAGACGCGTGGGGTGGTCTCGATCTGGACCGCCAGATTTGCCACGTCGTCAAAATTCTCGATCCGCGTCCAAGGGATCGAGACGCGCTGGCGCGAAGACCCCGTCCATTGCATCACCATCACTGTGGATTTCGACACAACCAACGCCTCCGAGATCGCCCCGTCGCGAAACGCCTCCGCCAACCCGCGCATCTGGATTTCATATTCCTGATTGTCGACTGAACCGGACACATCGACGGCCAGAAGCAACGCCAATTCGCAGGCCGCAACAGGCCCCGTGAGGCCAAATGTAGTGAGAAGTGAGCAGAGGAGCGCGTTGAACTGCATAAGCCCCAGCCTTACGCGTAGATCGCGCGCTGGCTAGGGTTGAGTTTTCACAATCCAGTGTCAGCCGCCCGCTAGAGCGGCATCAAGGCCCAGAAATCGAGGTCCAGATACACTTCGGGCAGATATTTGCCATCCTCACCTTTCAGCGAAAACGGATCAGCGCCTGCTTTTTGGGCCACAAGCCTCAACCGAATGGCGCCCACGCCCGGCGCGTCTGTGTCAGCCTTGTCGAGCACCTCGGACCAGGCCGTGATCGTGTCGCCCGCAAAGCACGGGTTCGCATGCGCGCCCGCGTTCAGCCCTGCAATAATCGGCGCGTTGGCCAGCCCGTTAAACGATAAGCTTCGCGCCATCGAGATCACATGCCCGCCATAGATCAACCGCTTGCCGTCCTCGCGCGCAGTGGCGTCGAAATGCACTTTGGCCGTGTTCTGCCAAAGCCGCGTGGCCAGCATATGCTCGGATTCTTCAATCGTGACGCCGTCCACATGGTCGATCTTCTCGCCGATCTCATAGTCACCCCAGCGATGCGGCTCGCCTGCGTGATCTGTATTATAGCCAGTGAAATCAAGCCCTTCAGGGATCACCAACTGACCTGCTGACACGGCATCTGCCAGCTCTGGGATCACCGTCTCAGGCGCTTGCGATTTTGGGTCGCGCTTGCGCACCATCACCCAGCGCACATAGCTCAGCACATCTTCAAACAACTGATTTCTGCCCGTCGTGCGCACCCAAACCACGCCGGTTTTGCCGTTGGAATTCTCCTTGATGCCAATCACCTCGGAGCGCGCCACCAGCGTGTCGCCCAGATGCACAGGCTTCAAAAACAGCCCCTCCGCATAGCCCAGATTGGCGACTGCATTGATCGAGATATCGGGCACCGTCTTGCCAAAGACAGTGTGAAAACCGATCAGGTCCTCCATCGGGCTTTCATGCAAGCCGCAATCGCGGGCAAATTCATCTGACGAATAAAACGCCGAGCGCGCCGGATAGAGCGCGTGATACATCGCCCGCTCTCCGCCTGAAATCGTGCGTGGCACCGCATGATCAATCACTTGCCCGACATGGTAGTCTTCAAAGAAACGACCGCTATTTGTCTTCGACGCCATGATCTACTGCGCTCCGAGCTTCATATCGGGGGTGTAGTCTGCATCCACCTCTTTGGTCACCGCCTGCCCGCACCGCATCACGCCATTAGAGGCATCAAACGCATAGACCGGATCGCCATAGAGCTCCCAACCCCTAGAGATCGCCTCAGAGACCTTGTGACAAAAGGCGGATGTGTCATCCTCGGTCAGCAAACGGTAGAGCTTCATATCAGCCTCCAAACGGCGAGACGCCAAGCCACATATGGATCATGGCAACAACGCTAAACAGCACCAAAGTGATGACCAGCAGCACGATTTCCTTCTTGGCTGGCGCTTGTTCCGGACGCACCCAAGGCCCATGCGCGCGGTTAATCAGGATGACGCTGATAACAGCCCACACCAGCAAGCCACCAAACAAGATCACGGAGGCCAGATCGCCATTGACCAGCAAATGCGCCACGGCCCAAATCTTCACGGCTGTGAGCTGAGGGTGGCGGATTTTCGTGCCAAGCCAGACCTTCTGAGGCTTCGCGGCACTCGCGCCAAACGTATAAAACGCAAGCAACATCAAAAGGTTATTGATATGTGTCATGAAAGCAGGCGGCTGCCAGAGCTCGATGAAATCGGCTTGGCGGTAGCCCCAAACCATCAGCACAATCGACAAGATCAGCAGAAGCGAGACAATACCCTTGGACGCCTCGCCCATCCGGTCCGTCATCGCTTGCCGCGCGCCTGGCATCAAACGTTTGAACCAATGCACAAAGCTCCATTCCAGAACGCCCAAGATCAGTAGAACCATCAGCCCGCCTCCAATGTCGCGATCGCTTCGGCCTTGGCCAGAAGCTGTTTCGCCGTGACGATATGCAGATTTTCGACGATTTTACCATCGACAACCGCAACGCCCTTGCCCTCGGCCTTCGCGGCCTCAAACGCTTCGATCTGCCGCTTGGCGAGCTCTAGCTCACTTTCGTCAGGTCCGAACACCTCATTGGCAATGGCCACTTGCGCGGGGTGGATCAGGGTTTTGCCGTCAAAACCCCAATCGCGGCCCTCGCAGGCCTCGGCGCGCAGGCCGTCCTCATCCTTGAACGCGTTATAGACGCCATCAACGCAAACCAACCCCTCGGCGCGCGCGGCCAGAAGGCACCATTGCAGCGATGTCAGCATCGCCGCGCGGTTGCGCGAGCCCAGATCCTTGGCCAGATCATTCGTCCCCATCACAAACCCCGCCATACGCGGCGCGCTTGCGATCTCGGCGGCATTTAGAATGGCGCGCGGGCTTTCCATCATCGCCCAGATTTTGGTGTCGCTGGCGCCATCCATCTTATCGAGGTGTGCCGCAACTGAAGCCACCAACGCCCCCGTCTCAACTTTCGGGATCAAAATCGCCTCGGCGCCCAAACCGCCCAAAGCGGCCAGATCATCGCCGCCCCACTCGGTATCGAGCCCATTGATGCGCACGATCCTCTGACGCGGGCCGAAATCGGCATCGCGCAAGGTGGCGGCCAGCATATCGCGCGCCTCGAGTTTTGCATCTGGCGCAACGGCGTCCTCAAGATCAAAGATTATCGCGTCGACAGAAAGGCTTTGCGCCTTTTCCATCGCCCGCGCATTGGACGCAGGCAAATAAAGAACCGACCGGTATGGATGCGCAACATGCGCCATGTTTGATGCCTTTCAATAGGTTGCAGATGTTGCACCACACCGCGCGCGCGGTTGCAACAGCCCTTTCGCCGCAGTGCAGAGCAAGCCCGTCCATCCGCCCGGATCGATCAAATTTGACACGAGTTTATCGCAGTTTCGAGCGCATTTCCGACCCCTGCGCGCGCCGCGTTAACCCTATTTTGGCGTCCTTGCGGGCAGGCTTGACCCAATTCGATTGGAAAAGGTAGGACATAATGAAGAAGCAATTTTTTGGCCTTTCATTTGGTTTCGCAGCCCTTCTTATGGCGACAGATCTGGCCACAGCACAGCAGATTAACACCTGCGCGGCGCGCGATGTGGTGTTGGAGCGTCTGGCAAATGGCTATGGCGAAACCCGCCGCTCTATGGGGTTGGCCACAGGCAATGGCATCGTGGAATTTCATGCCTCAGATGAGACCGGCACATGGACAATCACCGTCACGCGCCCCAATGGGATGACTTGTATGCTGGCCGCCGGTACGTCCTTTGAAGCCCTGAATGAAGAGCTTCCCGCAGCCCTCGGCGCGCCAATCTGACACTCAGGTCAGGCCGTCATAAATCAGCTTCGAGCCTGCACCCAGCAATAGAGCATAGGTGATTTTGAAGAAAATGTGCTCCGGCAAGGCTCGGTGTGCATAGATGCCAACTGCGACACCGATCAGACCCATCGGCGTCATATATACCACCGCCTTCAGCGTATCTGCGGTGAAGACGCCAAGATAAGCATAGGGCACTGCCTTCATCGCATTTATCACCCAAAAAGCGATGACTGTCGTTGCCTGATAGGTCGTCTTGTTCATCCCTTGTGACAACAGAAAGATCGCAGCTGGCGGGCCGCCCGCATGGCTGACAAAGCTGGTAAATCCGGCGATCAGCCCAGCAATCAAACCGCGGCGCTGGCGAAAGCCTTGTTCCTTGACGTTTAACCAGCCGCGGCCTCGCGCGAGTTGAAACGCCACGAAAATCAGCGATATCGCTCCGATCAGCACCCGTAAGACATCCGGGTTCGTCGCCTGATACAACAACGCGCCCAGCGCGACCCCTGGTATGCCTCCCAAGATCAGCGCTTTGGCGCTTGGCCAGTGCCATTTGCGCCAAAACGGGCGCAGCGTCGCCAGATCCTCGATCATCAGCAGGGGCAGCATAATGCCCAAGGCCACCGCGGGCGGCAAAAACAGCGCAAGAATCGCTGTCGCCACAAACGCTGCCCCGCCGCCAAACCCGCCCTTTGCCACGCCCGAGATAAAGGCCGCAGGTAAAGCGAAGGCGAAGAAAGTGATCCCAAACTCCATCCCTGCGACACTTTCCAAGAAAATGGGCAAAATCAACGCCTAAACCCGTAGCCTTGCCCAAATGATCCCCGAGCGCGGTGTTTTCTGCACCGCAGCAGGCTTGCACGGGGGGCCGCAAACCGATACCTCTCCGCGCAACGTCAACGAACCCAAGGACCATATTCCAATGGCCAGATCTAAAATTGCTCTCATCGGTGCCGGACAAATCGGCGGCACGCTTGCGCATCTTGCTGCGCTGAAAGAACTGGGGGACGTGGTCCTCTTTGATATTGCGGATGGCACGCCGCAGGGCAAAGCGCTCGATATCGCCGAGGCAGGCCCCGCCGGGCCCTTTGACGCCGCGATGAAAGGCACGACAAGCTATTCCGACATCGCAGGCGCAGATGTGTGCATCGTCACTGCAGGTGTGCCGCGCAAGCCGGGCATGAGCCGCGATGATCTTCTGGGCATCAACCTCAAGGTGATGAAATCCGTGGGCGAAGGTATTCGCGATCACGCACCAGATGCGTTTGTGATCTGCATCACCAACCCGCTCGATGCGATGGTCTGGGCGTTGCGCGAATTTTCCGGCCTGCCGCACCATAAGGTCTGCGGCATGGCGGGCGTTCTGGACTCGGCGCGGTTCCGTCACTTCCTGGCCGACGAATTCGACGTATCGATGAAAGACGTCACCGCTTTCGTTCTGGGCGGGCATGGCGACACGATGGTGCCTCTGACGCGCTATTCCACCGTCGGCGGCATCCCTCTGCCCGATCTGGTCGAGATGGGTTGGACGACGCAAGACAAGCTCGACGCGATTGTGCAGCGCACCCGTGATGGTGGTGCCGAGATCGTGGGCCTTCTAGGCAACGGCTCCGCCTTCTACGCACCTGCCACATCGGCGATTGAAATGGCCGAGAGCTACCTCAAAGACTTCAAACGCGTGCTGCCATGTGCGGCCCATGTCGACGGCGCTTACGGGTTGGACGGCTTCTATGTCGGCGTCCCTACCGTGATCGGCGCAGGCGGCATCGAGCGTGTGGTCGAGATCAAGATGAACAAGGACGAAAAAGCGATGTTCGACAAATCCGTCGACGCCGTGAAAGGCCTTGTCTCTGCCTGTAAAGAGATCGATGGCTCGCTGAGCTAAGATCCAAAGACATCACAACGAAAAAGGGCGGCCCATCTCGGAGCCGCCCTTGATTTTGTCTCAGATCGTGTAAAGCGCTTAGGCTGCTTTACGACGACGGTTCAGAGCCAGCATACCCAGAGCACCGGCCAGAAGTGGCAGGCCAGCAGGCAGCGGGATCGGAGCCGCGTTGTTCGGATCGAAATCGATCGACAGGACGCTCAGGTAGAACTGACGTGCGTCTGCACCGCCATAAGCGAATGTCAGCGACGACGCTTCCATCACACCGTTTGACGACAGATCACCAAAAGTCCCTGCAATCGGGCCAACTGTGCCGCCAGGAGTCTCAGTGCTTGTCACCAAAGTATAAGTGCTGTTCGAGATGTCGTTGTGCTTGGCGTCGTGGAAAACGAAACCAGTGATGTCGACATAGTGGCTGAAAGTCAGCGTAACCGACTCACCTGCAGTGATGTTGTCATCATTGCTTGGAGTACATTGGTTATTGCCATTCAGGACTTTACAAACACCCAGACCAGCCGGACGGCCAGCTTTGTTTACGTCATCAAGATAGGCGTTGTGAGACGATGTCACAGTAACGGTCAGACCGTTGCTGGTGTAGGACATGCCTTCGATTCCGCCTTCGTTTCCAGCAGCTTCGGCGATAAAGTCGAATGATGCTGTCGCTGCGTGTGCGCCTGTTGCCAGACCCATCGCGCAGATGGTTGTTGCTAGTAATTTCTTCATCTTCAGTCTCCCTCGGGAACTCAATAATTAACGACACAAAATGATAACCGTGCACGCCATCTGGCACACACAGCTCCCCCGCCGCTTCGTTTGTATAGAAGGAAACGAACCAAAAGTACATATAAACTGCACCAAATTGACGCATTTTCGCCGAAATTCCCCTTCGGCGGTCCTTTTGGATGTCAGGTGCAGGCAGCCAAACTCAGGCTGCCTGCGAGATCTTTAGGCTCGGATTAAGCCGATTTGCGACGTGCAAATGCCAGCATACCCAGCGCACCGGCCAGAAGTGGCAGGCCAGCAGGCAGTGGGATTGGAGCTGCGTTTTGGTTGCTGCGGAACTTCGCTTCGATGCTGGAAACGTAGAACTGCGATTTGCCAACGCCTGTCAGCTTCAGGAATGTCGACGTTGTCGAGAACCCGCCGCCAAAGGCTTCTTCACCGACACCGCTATCAGCGGAGTAGGCAAACAGCTCTTTGTTGTCGAGAATGTTGTGAGAGGCATCGCGGAACACGAAGCTCGACAGGCTGACCAGACGGTCAAACTCAAGCAGAAGGACTTCGGACGAGTCGATGTTGTCATCGCTGCCCGGCTTACAACCGCTTGGATTGACGTTCGTACAAACGCCAAGACCAGCAGGGTTACCTGCAGTGTTCAGGCCGTCGAGGTAAGCATTGTCACCTGTTGTCGACGACAATTTGACGCTCAGACCGCCGAAGTCGAAAGTTTGACCTTCAACCGAGCCTTCGCCCAGCAGAGCTTCCAGAGCAACAAAGTCCAGTGACGCTGTCGCGGCTTGTGCGCCGGTTGTCAGCATTGCAGCCGCAACGGCCGCGCTAAATAGTGTTTTCATGATTTAAGATCCCCTTAGACCTAGTTAAAATACAGCTTACTTTGGGGTATTGAGCAAATAGAACGCAAAGCACACCCCCTCAGAGTCGCTGGGAAAACCCTACGCAATTGCTGTTTCGAGGTAAATAGCTACCGCAGATATTTTTTGCAAATACCTCAAATTAAAGAGAATTTTTTGAGGTACATTGCCAGACATGTGGCTCCGACAGGGTTTCTACAGGGTTCGCCGCCCCCTCAAAACGAAAAGAGGGCGGCCTTTGCAGACCACCCTCTCTTATACGACCTGACTGTGGGGGTCAGGACGTTTTGCGACGCTTTGCAAAAGCCAGCATGCCCAGCGCACCGGCCAGCAATGGCAGACCTGCGGGCAGTGGGATCGGGTTGTTTTGGTTGTCAGGGACATATGCCGCTTGGAACCCTGCGAGGTAGAAATTCTTGCCGCCCAGGAAGCCTGCAACCGCTGAAAGCGTCAATGAGGTCACACCGGTTTCGGTGATGCCGACATTGAATTTCGACGTCATATTTGAGCCGCCATTGATCGCATATTTGAACTTCTTGCCGCTGGTCAGCGCACCGTGGCCCGCTTTGCTAAACGAGAAATGGCTCAGATCGACAGCGCGATCGAAGCTCAGCGTCAATACATCGCTTCCGTTCACGTGATCGGCGGAAATGGCCGAACATTTCTCAGGGTTGCCAAAAATACGTGCAACGCAAGCGCCCAGACCAGCGTCGCCCTGATTGTTGGAGCTATCGAGATAGGCATCAGCGCCAAAGAAGGACGACGCCGAAACGGTCACGCCGAGATCGCCATAATTGAAGGTCATACCTTCAACGAAGCCTTCGCCGGGCGTCGTGTTGGAGAGAGCGACAAAATCGACATTTGCTGTTGCTGCAAACGCGCCGGTCGCCATTGTGGCAGCACATGCGGCAGCTGCGAATAGGTGTTTCATTGGATTATCCCCTTGAGGTTAACATACAGTGGCAGCCCCTGGGACGGTTGGGCGGCGGGTCTCAAACTCGCAACTCTCATACCCCAGAAAACTTCCCTTCAACGTATCATTACACCCCATACCGGTAAATAGTTACCTTACGATTTCTGCTACACCTTTGAGTCCGCTACCAAAATACCCCACTCCTTTCCTGAATTTCGGCGCCAAAGCCCAAAAATAGCCCTCGGTTGGCTGGGGATAAGCCTGTGGGAAACCGCGCAAAGCACGGCTTTTGGGCCTGTGATTCCTTAGCCATTGCCGTGCGAGGCCTCCAATTGTGATCACATATTTTTTGAGTGTGATCACAGAACACGGTTTTTCGACGTTTGCGCGGCATTTTCACTTCCCCGCGCGCGCTGTCTCGTGGCACCAAAGGAGGACGCATGTCTAACAGGAGACAGCCGCAATGCGCAGCGCCAGAAGGACCCTTTTGATCAAGCGGGATTTGGGCGCATGCCGGAGCGGTCTCGCCTGAGATGTTGCAATCGCTGACATATCGCCCTTGCCCGGTTTGTGAGGCACCTGACGCCACACGGCTTGACGCCTATTGCCGCGAGGACTGGCAGGTTGCCTCCTGCGACAGCTGCGATTTCGTCTATCTGCGCAACCCGCCCGATTATGCCAAGCTGACCGAGGATTTCGCTTGGGAGAAGACCTATGAGGCGGGCCGGAAGACCTCCAAAGGATCGACTCCGCTGGCGCCTCTCAGCCGTTGGGTGCGTGACACATTCAAGACCAATCGCGACCGCTCGGGCAAGTATATTGGCTGGTTCGGCGGCGGCAATGTTCTTGATATCGGCTGCGGCAATGGCACCCGCATCCCCGAGCCTTTCACGCCTCACGGGATCGAACTGTCAAACCGACTACACGCGCTTGCCCAAGACGCGATGTCGGCGCGGGGCGGCTATTGCGCGCATGGTGCGGGGGCAGAGGCGATCTGGGACTTCCCAGAGGATCATTTCGACGGCATCATCATGCATTCCTACCTTGAGCATGAGGTGCAGATCGACGCTGTGCTAACGGGCTGTGTCCAGGCGCTGAAATCCAAAGGCAAAATCTTCGTACGAGTGCCCAATTTCGCCTCGCTCAACCGGCGCGTCATCGGCGCCAAATGGTGCGGCTTTCGCTACCCCGATCACGTCAACTACTTCACCCCTGCCTCCCTGCGCCGCGTCGCGGCCAAGCACGGTATGGAGGTCAAGATCACCAACCCCGTCACCCTTCCGGTCGACGACAATATCAATGCTTTGTTCAGCTTTACGTCCTAGAGGAGCCAGAATATGAGAAAAGGCATCGCCTTGTTTGCAGCCGCCACGCTCGCCGCCCTAAGCGGCTGCGTTGAAGAGTTAAACGATCTGTCGACGCAAGAGGTCACGTTTCGCGGCGACCGTCCTGTCAGCATTGGCGTGGCGCGCTCGACCTTCTCTAGGGTTTGCGCGCAAACGGCGCCCAGCTTTTACAACGCTTATGACAGAGTTGCGGGCAACATCTGGACCCCTGCGGGCCAGCAAGGCGTGTTTGTGCATGCTGACTACAACATGAGCATCCGTATCCGCGACACGGGCACGCGCACAACCTGCACTTTGGCCTTCGCCTCAAACGCCGATCAGTTCGCGCTGGAGCAATCGCTGGCCAATGCGGGCGCCGGACGCTCGGTGCAGGTGACGGCCAATGCGACCAATGGCAAAGCGTCCGCGCCGGGCCGTCGCGGCACGCTTTTCACGCTGACCCGCATCAACCGCGCGACGCCTTACTACCGCGCCACTTTGACGGGCGGCTAAGATGATCGACACCTCCACCACATTGCAGATCGAAAAATCCCGCGCGCAACTGGCCGTGGGCCTCGGGATCTGCGCCTTGTTCTTGCTGGGCTGCCTTTGGATGGTCACGGCGGATGTCTCTGGCGGAGGACGCCGTTCCGAGCTTGTCGCCCCGATTGGCTGGGTCGGGCTGGTGGTGTTTGGAGCGTTTGGCGCGCTGCTCCTCAAACAGATGTTTAGCGGCACAGGCCCAGTGCTGACCTTCACGCCAACCGGCCTGACCGACACTCGGGTCTCAGCAGACGAAATGCCGTGGGCCGAGGTTGACGCGCTGTCGACATGGTCGATGCAAAACCAACCCGCGATGATCGTCAAACTGAACCCAGAGACGGAGGCCGCCATGACGCTGGGCCGCATCGCCAGTATGACGCGCGGGGCCAATACGAAGCTGGGCGCGGATGGTCTGGCGGTGACGGCCAAAGGCACGAAGATCAACCATGACGATCTGATCGCCACAACGATGACCTATCTGGCTGCGCATAATCCTAACTTCGATCAGTCCGTATGACGCTCGCAACCGCCTCCGGCCCTGCAACAGAGGGTAGCGATTAATTATGGTGGCTGTGTCCCATAATGCGGAATTCGTGTTCCTGCGCCCCGGCAAGAGTGCGAGCACCAGTGTGGAAATCGCGCTGGAGCCGTTTTGCACCGGCTCCACGGATCGCGTGATCGCGCGCCGTCATGCGCAAAGCAACGCGCATGGAATTATCGGCGTGCGCGGCGTGGTGCCCGAGACCGCGCTCGATCATCTATGGGAGCCGCATATGCCCGCCTTCCGCGTGCAAGCAGCACTGGGGCGAGAGACATTCGCGCGCTACACCAAGCTGATCACCATCCGAAATCCGTTCGACCGGATGGTGTCGAATTACTTATGGCACAGCCGCGATCAGAACCGCGACACAAGCGCGATGGACGCCCGCGCGCTGATCGACGGGTTTGATCGCTTCCTCGATCATGTCAAATGGATCAATGACGAGCAGATGGCCTTTATCGGCGGGCGCTACATTGTCGATACTGTGATCCGGTTTGAACATCTCGAAGCCGATCTGCGCGCGTTTCTGGACGCCAAAGGGCTCGACCCAAAGCTGGCGGTTTTGCCTGTCACCAAGAAAACTTCGCAAAACCGCCAAGGGCTGCGCTTGGCCGAGTTCTACGATGCAAGGCGCGCTGATATTGTGCGCGCTGCGTTCGAATGGGTGTTCGAGCGCCACGGCTACGCGAGCGATCCTGAGGCCGCAGACCAAATCGCTCCGGCCATGCCACAGACGGCAAGCGCAGTTCAAAGCGAGGGCTGCGCATCATGAGCCCGTTCGAGTCCCTCGCCACCTGTTTTGCAAAATACGCCGATTTCTCCGGCCGCGCCTCACGCTCCGAATATTGGTGGTTTGTGGGCTTCGTCCTTGTCGGCTCCATGGTCACGGCGGGCTTTGATCTGACGATGGACCCTTCGCTGATGGAAGAGGGCCGCGAGGGCGCCTATTGGCTGGTCACCGACACGTTCATTCTTGGCACGCTTCTGCCCAATATCGCCGTCGGCATGCGCCGGTTTCACGATATCGGGCTGGCCAGCCTGATCATCCCGATCCTATTTATCCCCGCCACCGCTTTGGGCTATATCGTCTCGCTTGATGACGTGCCCTTTGGCACGATGGAATGGGCCTACATCGCGCTTGGCTTCGCCATTCTGGGCACCATGCTGATCTCCATCCGCCCGTCTGATCCTGTGGCCAACAAATACGGCCCCGTTCCTGAAGAGGTGGAGGGATGAGAACGCATTGCATCGCCCTTTCTGCTGTCGCTGTCCTTACCGCAGCGCTTTCGGCCACTCCGGTCGCAGCGCTCGATATTGGCGGGACCCTTGAGTTCTGCGCGGAGCTTACAGGGGACCGCGATGCGGTAACGACGCAATTGACAGAACTAGGTTGGGTGCCGGAAAGCGACCCGAACCCTATCGCCGGTGAAATCCTCCTTTGGGGTGGTTTCGCCAGAGCCTACGCGCTTCAGCCTGGGCAATCTTTGGTCTTGCAATCGGGGAGCGACGAGCCCGGAAAGCAGCTTGGTTTCATCATTGAAAACGCCTCTTTCATGGCCGCTTCTGTGCTTGGCAATTCCGCGCTTTCGCCCAATCAGCCGAGCTTTACTAATGGCGCGCATAGGCTTGCGACGCTAGGTGTAGAACTGGGCGAGGGGTACTGCGTTTGGTCTGGGCCCTCAGAGTTGCAAGACGCGGCGTCGAGATGGGCTGATGACGAGGCCCAGAACATGGCCACGACGCCATTTCAAACCGTTCCCGACCGTCCCGGCATCGCTCTGCGCTCTTATGTGAGCGAGCGCGCCATCATGTTCATTCATGCCACCGAACCGTCCGAGATTTCGCGCCATTACGCCGCTCAGGATGCGTCTTACGCCTACTCTAACCGCGCGTTCGATTTGCAAATCTTCGACACGCTGCCCGCCACCCTTCTTCAAATCTCTCGTAACCCAAATGAGGTCCCCAAATGACCGAACACTCCTCCAATGACCAATTCCACGCCTCCTCCTTCATGCAAGGACATAACGCGGAATATCTCGAACAGCTTTACGCGCGCTACGCCAATGATCCCAATGCGGTCGATGAAGCGTGGCAGGCGTTCTTTCGGGAATTGGGCGATGCCAGCCCCGACGTCACGCGCGAGGCGCAAGGTCCAAGCTGGGCGCGCACTGATTGGCCGCCGATCCCGAATGATGATCTGACGGCGGCGCTTGACGGGCAATGGGCGGAAGAGGCTCCAAGTGCGGGCGAGAAGATCAAAGCCAAGGCGGCCGATATGGGGGTGGCTGTCTCGGAAGATGCGATCCGGCTTGCGGTTCTGGACAGTTTGCGCGCGCTGATGATCATCCGCGCCTACCGTATTCGCGGCCATCTGATTGCCGATCTCGACCCATTGGGCATGCGCAGCGATGATGCCCATCCCGAACTTGATCCGAAATCCTACGGCTTCACCGAGGCCGATATGGACCGGCCGATCTTTATCGACAATGTGCTGGGGCTAGAGACCGCAACGATGCGCGAAATCCTCGACATTGTGCGGCGGACCTATTGTGGCACTTTCGCGCTGCAATACATGCATATCTCGGATGGCGAACAAGCGGGCTGGCTGAAGGAACGCATCGAGGGCTACGGCAACGAGATCCAGTTCACCCAAGAGGGCCGCAAAGCGATCCTCAACAAGCTGGTCGAGGCGGAAGGCTTCGAGAAATTCCTGCATGTCAAATATATGGGCACCAAGCGGTTTGGCCTTGATGGCGGCGAAAGCCTTGTGCCTGCGATGGAGCAGATCATCAAACGCGGCGGCGCTTTGGGCGTGCGCGATATCATCGTCGGCATGCCGCACCGGGGACGGCTCAGCGTCTTGGCCAATGTGATGGCAAAGCCCTACCGCGCGATTTTCAATGAATTCCAAGGTGGCAGCTTCAAGCCAGAAGATGTCGATGGCTCGGGCGATGTGAAATACCATCTGGGCGCCTCGTCTGACCGCGAATTTGACGGCAATGAGGTGCATCTGTCGCTGACGGCCAACCCCTCGCATCTAGAGGCCGTGAACCCCGTGGTGATCGGCAAAGCGCGCGCCAAGCAAGACCAATTGGGCGATGAAGACCGCACCAGCGTCATGCCGATTTTGCTGCATGGCGATGCGGCGTTCGCGGGCCAAGGCGTTGTGGCGGAATGTTTCGGTCTGTCAGGCCTTAAAGGCCACAAGACGGGCGGCACTATTCATATCGTGGTCAACAACCAGATCGGGTTTACGACCGCGCCGCATTTCTCCCGCTCCTCGCCCTATCCGACGGATATTGCGCTGATGGTGGAAGCACCGATTTTCCACGTCAATGGCGACGATCCTGAGGCCGTGGTCCATGCCGCCCGCGTGGCCACTGAATTTCGCCAAAAATTCGGCAAAGACGTCGTGCTCGACATCATTTGCTATCGCCGCTTCGGCCATAATGAGGGCGACGAGCCGATGTTCACCAATCCGGTGATGTATAAAAAGATCAAAGGTCATAAAACCACGCTGACGCTTTACACCGAGCGGCTGGTCAAAGACGGGTTGATCCCCGAGGGCGAGATCGAGGATTTGAAAGCCGCGTTTCAAGCCTATCTCAACGAAGAGTTCGAGGCCGGCAAAGATTACAAACCCAACAAGGCCGATTGGCTTGATGGCAAGTGGTCGCATCTGGACAAACGCCCAGAGAATTATCAACGCGGCGCGACCTCCATTCCGCCTGAAACCTTTGACCAAATTGGCACAGCACTCAGCACCGCACCAAAGGATTTTCCGCTGCATAAAACCGTGGGGCGTTTGCTTGATACCAAGGCCGAGATGTTCAAATCCGGCACAGGCATCGATTGGGCGACGGGCGAGGCGCTTGCCTTTGGCTCGCTTCTGACCGAGGGCTATCCGGTGCGTCTGTCGGGCCAGGATTGTACCCGCGGCAC
>CAZCEW010000058.1:3983-15964 GCA_964497775.1 uncultured Rhodobacterales bacterium | reverse complement strand
CGCGTCGAAACTTTGGCGCGCGCGGGCGACGTCTAGCACGTCCCACCATGTGCACAGATGATGCAGCGTGATGCCGTGATCGCCCAGCCGTTTGGTCGTCTCGGGGAAGATGTCATAGTAGAAAATCACCGCCGTGTGGCCGCATGTGGCGCCGGTCTCGCGGATCGCATCGACAAAGCTGAGTTTTGATCCGCCATCGGTTGTCATGTCCTCGACCAAAAGCACGCGATCACCCTCCGACATCGTGCCTTCAATGCGCGCGTTGCGGCCATGGCCCTTGGCCTTTTTGCGCACGTAAGTCATCGGCAGCGCCATCCGTTCTGACACGAATGCGGCGAAGGGAATGCCTGCGGTCTCGCCGCCTGCGATATTGTCGAACGCTTCAAACCCCGCATCGCGCATCACTGTGCAGGTGAGGAAATCCATCAAAGTCGCGCGGATCCGTGGGTAGGAAATCAGCTTGCGGCAATCGACATAAGTGGGCGCCTGTTTGCCCGAGGAATGAGTGAAGGGCTCGCGGGAATTGAAATGCACCGCGCCGATCTCAAGCAGCATTTCGGCGGAGATGCGGGCGATTTCGTCTCGGGCGGGGTAGCTTGTTGGGATCATGGGAGCCTCCGGCGGGGATATTTATGGGTCAATGAGAGAGCGTTACGTCACGCGCCAATGCAGCGGCATTTGCGGATCAAACACGGTGACGGGGCCGTCTTTGGTGTCGATCTGGGTGGGATAGGTGAGGGGCGCGCCTTTGGTCAGGGTGATCTCGTCGGTGTTTTCTGGCAGACCGTAGAAGGCGGGGCCGTGGCGCGAGGTGAAGCCTTCGAGCTTATCTAGGGCGCCGTCTTGCTCGAACACTTCTGCCAGGATCGACATCGTGTTGGTGGCGGTGAAACAGCCCGCGCAGCCGCAGGGCAGGAGTTTGTTGGCGTCTGTGTGCGGTGCGGAATCTGTGCCGAGGAAATAGGTCGGATCGCCGGAGGTGGCGGCTTTGCGCAATGCGAGGCGGTGGGCCTCGCGTTTGGCCACGGGCAGGCAGTAGTAATGCGGCTTGATGCCGCCTGCGAGGATGTGATTGCGGTTGATCACCAGATGATGCGTGGTGATCGTGGCGGCTGTGTTGGCATGTGCGGCGGCATAGTCCGCGCCGTCTTTGGTAGTGATGTGTTCCATCACGATTTTCAGCTCGGGCAGATCGCGGCGGATCGGATCGAGGATGCGGTCGATGAACACGGCCTCTCGGTCGAAAATGTCGATCTCGGGATCGGTGACTTCTCCGTGAACGCAAAGGGGCAGGCCGATCTGGGCCATGTTCTCGAGCACCCGTTTGACGCGTGTGAAATCGCTGACGCCTGAGGCGGAATTTGTGGTCGCACCTGCCGGGTAGAGTTTGACTGCGTGGATCAGGCCAATTTCTGCGGCGGCGCGCAGGTCTTTGACGTCGGTGTCCTCTGTTAAGTACAGCGTCATCAGCGGTTGGAATTTGGAGTTCAGCGGTTTGGCCGCCATGATCCGGTCGCGGTATTCAGCTGCGTCGCGGCCAGTTACGACGGGCGGGACCAGATTGGGCATGATGATCGCGCGGGCAAAATGGCGGGTGGTCTCGGGCAGAACCGCTTTGAGCATCTCGCCATCGCGCAGGTGAAGGTGCCAATCATCGGGGCGGCGAATTGTGAGCGTCGTCATGGCGGGCAGCGTTCCTTTTTGGCTTACCGCGTGACTTAGACAATCGGGCAGGAATTGACCAGAGGCGGGGCTTCGCCGACGGGGCGGGGGGCGGCTCGTGAAGCGGGCGCGGTCGCGCTATGGTGCGTCGAGGTTTACGAGGAGACAAGAGATGCGCAAAACAGCCGTGATTTTGGTGGCAGTTGCAGGCTGCACAACGCAGCCTTTTGAGGTGGCGGGGATGCGCGAGGCGCAGGCCTCTGAGGTTGCGAATTGCGCGCAGATCGGGCGGGTGAAAGGCGTGCCGGGGCTTTATGGGCCTTTGGCGAAGCTGGGTCAGAAAGACGCGCGGCGCGCGGCGAAAGAACGCGCGCTGGAGGAGGGCGGCAATACGATTGTTTTCGATCTGCTGCCCGATGATGCAATCGTCACTGAATTTCCCGCAACGGTCTATCGCTGTTAGCGCACCCTTGAGAACGGCTTTTCAAAATCGAACATTTTGAGGCCTCTCGGATCAGTGAGTTGGGCTGTGACTTGATCTATCTCAACTTTCGTCGGCGCGCGCGATCAGGCGGCGTCTTTTCTTGAATGCGGTGCCAAATCGGGTGGCGCGGGTCTCTTGGCCGCGGTCTTTGAGGTAGCCTTCCATCGATTGGCGATAGAGGTAGATGTCTTTGCGCGCGCGCAGGGCTTTGTAGAAATCTTGCGGATCAAGCGTGCCTTTCACGCCGTCTTCCATCACCTGTTTCAGCGCGTCCATGCGGCTGAGGACGAGCGCGGATTTATGGCCGATGCCGAAGCCTTTCAGCTTGATCAAATTGTCGCCCGAGAGCCGTTCGATATGGCGTCTGTCGCCGATGTGGAAATGGTCGTAGATCAGGTAGATTTTCGAGGCTGATCCCGTCTCCAAAGCGGCGTCGGAATAGGGCAATGTCCAGTCGGCGGCGCGGCCTTTGGCGAAGCGCTCTTCCCACGGGACCTCGAGACTGTCGAGCGTGGTTTGCGGGCTGAAGGCCACGACCGTGGCACCGGGTGCGAGCGACGAGAAACTCAGCGCGCCGAACGCGCCCATTGAGGTGCCGACGAAAGAGACGTTTTTGAAGCGGCGGAAAAAGCCCTCATCGCGCAGCTTTTCGAGATGGTCGATCAGGTCTGCATTGCGAAACCAGGTGGGCTTTTGCGCGTAGATGCCAAGATGGGCATAGCCGCGATCTTCGCAGAATTTCTGCGCCCAAGGCTCGCGCGCATAGGCGTCATTTCCGGCCTGCGACAGGTTGTCGAAGCTGACGACCAATTGATCGGTGCCGCGGTCGACGAAGGAGCAGGAATAGTCGCCGAATTTCTGAAACCAGCCGGTGTGATCGCCGCCGGGGTAGATCTCCCGGTACCAGCTGGGGGGCGCGAATTCTTCTTCCAACCCGTTATGCGTATCGGGGGGAGGCGTCTCGTCGGCGGTCAGTTCGAGCTCTTGTTTGCGGCGGCGTTGCAGGTTGCCCATGGCCATCATGATGGCCTCGGTTGCGGCAATGCGGTCGCTGATTTGGTCTTCCAAGCCACGCTCGGGCGGGCCGTCATCTTTGGCGTCGAGATCGGAGGCGTCGAAGAAATCGCCGTGATCGGGCAGGTAGCGGCGGACGAGCTTTTTGTTCTCGCGCGCCATGACATCCATCAATTGGCGGCGTTCGGCGCGCGAAAACACATCGCGCGAGCGGATCGTGCCGGGGTGATTTAATGCGATCAGCTCGCGGATCACTTCGCGCACGTTGAAGTCAGTTTTCTCACCCATCAAAGACAGCATTTCCGACATCTCGGCTGAAAACGTGCGGTTGGCGAAGCCTTGATGCAGTTTCAGGCCGGGGGTGAGCTCTAACCCGATCTGGCTGGCGAAATCATGGACAATATCGCCTGAAATCAGCGTCTTAGGACCAAAGGGGCGCACGATGACATTCTTGCGCCCGAACGCATCGGCATAGGCGTTGAGCGTATCAAGGTAGCGCACGCGGCGGCGCGCATCGGCGAGAAAGGCCTGCCGGTCCGGCTCGATCCGGCTGTTTTTGAGCAGTTGCTTGTAGAGCGCTTCGAGATAGCTGTCTTGGCGGCGGATATAGCAGATCACCTTGGAGCGGTTCTTGAGGTTTTCAGGCACGGCGGCGGCGACTTTGCGCGCGGTAAAGGAATTAAACAGCAGCTCTGAGGAGACAACATGCGTGGCGTCGGGCATCTCGTCGGCTTCGCGTCCGATCTGGTCGAACAGGCGTTCGGCCTCGCCCATCCGCGCGGCAGAGGCCAGTTGGTTATGCGCGATATGGCTGCGCGCGGCCTCAACAAAGTTCATCCGGCCTTCGCCGCGCAGCTTAGCCGCGTTGTCGTTCAGAAACCCTTGAAGTGACGTTGTCCCCGTTTTCGGAGACCCGATATGAAACCATATCTTGCCCATGAGATTTGCCTGCCTTTATCATTGTTTTTGCCCCACTTGCGGGGGAGAAATGCCTCGTTTGTCGAGGATTTTTGTGGCCTCTTTCAGTCGCTTACGGAAAACCGGGCCATTGCCGGTGGACAAAACGCGCTCGGCCAGAAGCGCGATTAAATAAGGGTGACGATCCGCGTCGATGCGCGTGATCAGCTCGCGTAGGTAGCGGCGGTAATTGCGCCGGGCGCGCAGCATATTGTAAAAGCTCTGCCGCGTCAGGCTGCCATCGACGCAGTCCGAAATGATCGGCTTCAAGAGGCTCATATTGATCAGCCCGCTGGCAATCCGGTGGCCTTGGAAGCGGCATTTCAGCTTGGTGATGTTCTTGCCACGAAAGAGTGCCGCATGCATCGCGTCGGCATCCTCCAGCGGGTCATAGAGGATGAACACCTCCTTGGCGCGCTTCACCATGTCGGGGGCGTAGCCGTATTTGGAATTGAAATCGCGCGCCCAAGCCTTTTGGTAGCGCTTTTCCCAAGGGGCCACATCGCGGTCCAGCGTGGCTTGCGGGCTGATCGCGACCACGGTCGCACCGGGGCAGGCGTGAGAAAACGCGCAGGCGGCGTAAGCGCCCATCGACGCGCCGTAAAAGACCACCTTGTCGAACTGATCGAAAAACTTCTCGCGCTTGAGGCGGTCGAAGAATTTATGCACATCACCGTCGCGATACCATGTCCAGTCATGCGCCATCAGGCCCAAGATCGACCAGCCTTGGCTTTGCACGAAATCAAAGCCCCATGGCAAGCGGCCCTCATTGTGATCAAACACATGATCGAGGTTCTCAAAGGTCACAATCAGCGTCTTGCCGGATTTGACGAAAAGCGCGGAGTGATCCTCGCCGAGCTCTTCATAAAAGCCCTGCTCATCGCCCATTTTCTTCAGATCGGCATTCCACGCGACACGCTCGGCAATCGCTTTGTCAGCGCCCTTATAAGGGATGGCGGTGCCGGGCACGGAGGTCTTGGGCTCGGCCTTGGCCTTGGCCTCGTCTTTCGGCTTATGCGGGTTTTTCTTAGGCAAAGGGGCGTCAGAGGGCACGATGTTATGCTTCTTGATCAGCTTGCCGATAAGGCTGTCTGGATGTGGCTCCCCGCCTTCACGCTCGATAATGCGCATCCGCATGCGGCGGCCCCAGAAATGGATGCTGAGCGTGTTATCGGTGATCAGCTTACTCATATCCTCGTTTGGTTTCAGCATCTTGCGACGCTTTTTGAAACTCACGGGGAACAGAGCCTCGATGGGCATGGCGTATTTATGCTCGCCGGTTTTGTGCAGGAAATGCGTCAGCGCCTGCGGGCCCCAAACGCCCCAGCTTTGCTCGCCCACATGGACGGGGTTGCCCGCTTCTTTTTTGATCATCATCTCGGCCTTGAGGCCCGGGGCAAACCAATCAGGGATCGCGTATTCGTCGGAGGTGAAATCGATCAGACCTGCCAAAGCCTCGCTGTCTTGGGGCAGGCCCACGACGCCGTTATTGATGTGCTTGGCGCTTTCCCAGCCGTGGAAATGACCATTGGGCGAGGTGAAGCGTTTGACGCAATAGGCGTCGGTGTCAGCCCAGATCGTGCGGTCGCATTTGGCGAGCATGTTGTAGCGCCATTTATCCGCCTGAGGCGCGGGCGAGCCGGTGCGCTTATGGGCGATGACATTGCCCAGCGGCATGATCTCATTGGCGTCGGCCACTTCGATGCCGTCGGGGATATTGCCGACATCGCCGTAAGTGTACATTTTGATGTGATGGCCCGCGTCGCGAAAGGACACAGCGCAAAGCTGTTCCATATAGGACAGGTTCCCGCCGATCCACAGCTGGGCGATCTGGAAATCTTTTGACACGTTTTTGCCTCGTGACGCGCCGGGTTTTCCCGGCGTCTTGATTATCGTTGTTTCGATTCTGGCAAAGGGCAGGTTAAAACG
This sequence comes from uncultured Rhodobacterales bacterium, assembly GCA_964497775.1. Lineage (GTDB taxonomy): Bacteria > Pseudomonadota > Alphaproteobacteria > Rhodobacterales > Rhodobacteraceae > Litoreibacter. The sequence goes on along the minus strand of CAZCEW010000058.1, from coordinate 9,918 downwards.
CAAGACAAAGGTGATTCGTTTTGCTGGGGGAAGCGGCACCGGAAAGAGCAGAAAAAACATGCCCGCAGAGGCTTTGAAGATCACACTTGTCACGACGATGCGCAATGAAGCGCCGCATCTGCTGGAATGGATTGCCCATCACCTCGCAGCGGGTGTGAGCGATTTTCTGGTCTATTCCAATGATTGCCGCGATGGCACGCGCCGCTTGCTCGATGCGCTGCCCTGCGTGACGCATGTGCCGCAAGATGTGGGCGAGAAACCTCCGCAATGGCAGGCGCTGCGCGACGCGTGGGATCATCCTTTGGTCGAGAATGCCGATTGGGTGATGTGCATTGATTGTGACGAATTTATAAATCTAAACAAAGACTTGAGCGGCATAGCTGACCTGATCGAGCGCGCGAATGCGGATGCGATTATCCTGCCATGGCGGCTTTATGGTCATAACGGGCAAGCCGATCTGAGCGATGCGCCGACGACCGAGCGTTTCACCCGCGCAGCCCCCGAGCAGATGATCTATCCCGCCATTGGCAGCTATTTTAAGACCCTGTTTCGCAAGGATGGGCCGTTTCGCCAATTGGGTGTGCATCGCCCGCGCCAAAAGAACCCGGAGCGTCACGGTCAGCCAAAATGGGTGAACGGCTCAGGCCACGCTTTGGCCGGGCCTTTGGTTGAAAACGATGGCCAGATCATGAATTGGGGCGCGCCGATTGCGCGTGATCTGGTGCAATTGAATCACTATTCGACCCGCTCTGCCGCGGAGTTCCTGATCAAGCGCGACCGGGGCTTGCCCAATCACGTCGCCAAGAAGGTGGACCTGACTTACTGGGTGGAGCGCAATTTCAACACGGTCGAGGACGCCTCGATCGCGCATATGGGGCAGGCCACGCGCGAAGTGCTGGCGGGTTTCATGGAGATTGAGGCGGTGGCGACGGCTTACCGCGATGGGATGAGATGGCATAAGGCGCGGTTTGCCAAGCTGATGGAAGACGCTGAGGCATTGCGGCTTTATGGGCGTTTGCTGCTTGCAGCCGGCTCGACACCGCCAGATGACAAAACCGCTTTGGGGCTGATACGCACGTATCAGACGATCCATGCCAAAGGATGAAATCTACTTACGTCGAAACCTGAATGTTAAGGAAAATCAAGATGTTACGGCGCTTGATTGCATCGGCTGGGAAGACCCTGTCGGCGGCATGGGGTTCCGCGCGTTTTTCAAGTCGGGCACAGATATAGAGGCCTTCCCGAAGGTCAATCGCAAAGGCCATGCGCAGGTCTCGGAAATCCGCGCGATCAATGGCGGGCTGATGGTGATCGGCACCTATCCGCAGGCCGCAGATAGCCTGCCTTTGGCGTTGGCCGATGGCCGGATTGATCTGCCGGTGCAAGCTCCCGAGACAGAGCTTTTCGCTGATATGAATGTCTGCATCGCTGAGCGAAATGGCGAGCCTTTTGCGGTGATCGCTGACTGGCTCCGCTGGCATGTGACGCAATTTGGCCTGCAAGCTGTGCTGCTCTTGGATCGAGAAAAGCCGAATAAAGAAAAAGGTTTAGAGAAGAAACTTAAAGCGCTGGCGTCAGAATTGGGCTTGCGGCGCTTTGTCCATCTCAAGGCCGCTTGCGCGCTTGGCTCAGATGATCTGCCCGCAGCCTCCCACCCGTTCAACGCACCTGATGCGCCGGGCAAGGACCGTATGGAGATCACCCCCGATCCGCAATATGCGCCGCTTGTCGATCTGTCGATCTACGAGCTGGCGCGTTGGCGGTATCTGGCTCGTGCGCGCGCCGTGATGAACCTTGATCTGAGCGATTTGCTCTGCCCCGGCGCAGACCCGTTCGGCGCGGTTCATGACAGCAGCCAAGGTGTGATCTCGCTAATTGGGCAACGGATTTACCCTTGGCGCGTGCGTCCGAAAGACGACGCCAGTTTCGGCGATCATATCTGTCGCCAGTTCGAGCCAGCACGTCCCAACAGACGCTGGTGCCTCGCGCCATCAAGGCTGAAGCCCGATCAAATCTGGCGCTATGTGCGTATCACCAATGCGGAGCCGCAGGCGGGCGAACAGGCCCAGTTCTGGCGCGCCATGGCGATCCGCCACCCGCACGCCTCGGCGGCGGAAATTGTGCCCAAGACATCGCTGATTGAAGATGAGGTTCTTCTGAGGCTGGCGCGCAAGAGCTTCGGCCATAAGCCCGTGCGCCCGCCTGAAAGCAAGATGAAGGAAAAGCCCGCGCAAGCCGTCAAAGGCGGCCGGACTTGTATTGTGACCTGCATGAAAAACGAAGGGCCGTTCATTCTCGAATGGATCGCCTATCACCGCGCTATCGGGGTCGATGATTTCCTGATCTATACCAATGATTGTACCGATGGCACCGATGAGATGCTCGATCTGTTGCAAGCCAAAGGCATGGTGCAGCGGCGCGATAACAAATTTGCGGGCTCAAAGCTGAAGCCGCAACATTGGGCCTTGAAGGCGGCTGAGAAAGAAGACGTGCTGCGCCAATCCGGCTGGGCCGTGTCGATGGATGTTGACGAGTTCATCAATATCCATGTCGGGCGCGGCCATCTCGATGATCTCTATAAGGCGGTGGGCGAGGCCAATATGATCTCGATGACATGGCGGCTCTTTGGCAATGCGGATGTGCATGGTTTTGAGGATGCGTTCCTGATCGACCAATTTGACCGCTGCGCGCCCGAGCTTGCGCGCAAACCGCATCAGGCTTGGGGCTTCAAAACGCTGTTTCGCAATATCGGGATTTACAAGAAGATGGGGGTGCACCGTCCGAAGGGCCTGAAACCGGATCTGTGGGATCAGATCACATGGGTCAATGGCTCGGGCAAGCCGATGCCGCGCAAGCTTCTGCGCAACGGCTGGCGCTCTACCACGGACAGCTACGGCTATGATCTGGTGACGCTGAACCATTACGCTGTGCGCTCGGCCGAGAGCTTTCTTGTCAAGCGAGACCGTGGCCGCGTCAACCACGTGGCCCGCGACCAAGGGCTGAGCTACTGGTTCCGGATGAACAATAATTGGCAAGAGGACCGCTCGATCCAGACCAAGCGCGACCTGCTCGCAGCCGAGTTCGAACGCCTGATGGCAGACCCAGAGATCGCCGCCGCACATAGCTTTTGCGTGACGCAACACAAAGCCAAGATCGCCGAGCTAAAGTCGCGCGACGATTACGCGGCCTTTTACGCCGATCTCACCAGCCCCCGGATGGAAAGGCTCGCCCGTATGCACACCCATTTCGGCGCCAATGTGTTTCTGGCAGGCCCTGAGGTTGTGCCAGATGAAGTGGTGGAGGCCGAAATCGCGGATGACTTTTTCTTCACCATCGAGCGCAAAAAGACGACGCATTAGGCGCAACAGGATAGAGACGCCTGCGGCGTCGCAAGATGTCTTCAAACTGCTGCGCAGTTTATGCCTCCGGCGGGAGTTTTCTTTACCAAAAAGAAAGAGAAATTTGGTCTGATCGATCTGCGGCTAAGACGGGAGCGTTGAACGCCGTCCAGGAAGAAGGCGTCTCGTCTGTCCGTCAGGCGGGACGCTCCTTTTTTCTTTCTGGCTCAAAAACTCCCGCCGGAGGCATCCGACAGTGGGATCAAGGGCAGGTTTCAGCGCCTTAGAAAAACGCCTGCAATCCCGTAATTGCGCGGCCCAAGATCAACGCATGCACGTCATGCGTGCCTTCATATGTGTTGACCGTCTCAAGGTTCAGCATGTGGCGCATGATTTGATAGTCTTCTTGGATGCCATTTCCGCCATGCATGTCACGCGACGCCCGCGCAATCTCGAGCGCTTTGCCGCAATTGTTGCGCTTCATCAGCGAGATCATCTCGGGCGCGCCGCGCCCCTCGTCGATCAAACGACCAAGTCGGAGCGCGCCTTGCAGCCCCAACGTGATCTCTGTCTGCATATCGGCGAGCTTCTTTTGAAACAGCTGGGTTTGTGCCAAAGGTTTGCGGAATTGTTTGCGGTCCATCCCGTAATCGCGCGCCGCATGCCAGCAGAACTCGGCCGATCCCATAACGCCCCACGCAATGCCATAGCGCGCGCGGTTGAGGCAGCCAAACGGCCCTTTGAGCCCTTCGACGCCGGGCAAAAGTGCGTCCTCGCCGACTTCCACGTCTTTCATCACGATCTCGCCCGTGGTTGAGGCGCGCAACGAGAGTTTGCCGCCGATTTTCGGCGCGCTCAGCCCGCTCATGCCTTTATCCAAGACAAATCCACGAATTTTGCCGTCATGCGCGTCAGATTTTGCCCAAACCACGAAGACATCGGCGAAAGGCGCGTTGGAAATCCACATTTTCGAGCCGTTCAACACATAACCATCTGCGGTTTTCTTGGCCGTGGTTTTCATCCCCGCCGGGTCCGATCCGGCATCGGGCTCGGTCAGGCCAAAACAGCCGATCAGATCGCCTGCCGCCAATCCGGGGAGGTATTTTTCGCGTTGCTCCTCAGAGCCATAGGCATAGATCGGATACATCACCAAGGACGATTGCACCGACATCATCGAGCGGTAGCCACTGTCAACTCGCTCGATCTCGCGCGCGACTAGCCCGTAAGTGACGTAATTCGCGCCCAAGCCGCCATAGCTTTCCGGTACTGTCAGACCCAATAGCCCAGCTCGCCCCATCCTCTTGAAAATCGACGGATCGGGCGTCTCCTCGCGGTAAGCCTCAATGACAATCGGCGCCAGCACGTCCTTGGCAAAACTCTGTGCGCTGTCGCGCAACATGCGTTCATCTTCTGACAATTGGTCTTCGAGATAGAACGCATCTTCCCAGTTAAACGGCCCCATATCAGGCGCGTCTTTGGCCGAGATTTTGGTGGTCAGGTTCATTGCATGTCTCCCGAAAATAGCTGACGGGCAGTCTAGGCCTCTTGGCCTCGCTTCGCAACGGCGCAAGACTTGACGCGCGCGCGGATCAATGCAGCTATGCGGGATGACCAAAAACCCCGGCTCCATCGACGACACGATCTCTCAGCTCGCCGCAGAGAATTACATCTGCGCCCGCCCGCTGGCCACGGTGATCTATCTTGGCCTCAAGCTGGGCCGCCCGATCTTTCTCGAAGGCGAGGCCGGCACCGGCAAAACCGAAATCGCCAAAGCCATCGCAAGCGCTCTGGGTCGCAAATTGATCCGCCTGCAATGCTATGAGGGCTTGGATGCGGCCTCGGCCGTCTATGAATGGAACTTTGCAGCGCAAATGATCGCGATCCGCGCCGCTGAGGCGCAAGGCGGCGTTGATAAAGACACGCTGCAATCAGAGCTCTTCTCGCAAGACTACCTGACCCCACGCCCGCTTTTGGACGCGATGCAACCTCAACCGGGCGGCGCGCCTGTACTTCTGATCGACGAGCTGGACCGCACTGATGAGCCCTTCGAGGCCTTCTTGCTCGAAGCACTGTCGGACTTCCAAGTCACGATCCCCGAGCTTGGCACAATCAAAGCGCCCGAGCCGCCCATTGTCATCGTCACCTCAAACCGCACGCGCGAGGTGCATGACGCGCTGAAACGCCGCTGTCTCTATCACTGGGTCGATTACCCGAATTTCACCCGCGAGATGGAAATCCTAAACGCCCGCGCGCCCGAGGCCTCCACAACACTTAGTCGCGAAATCGTAGGCTTTGTGCAAAAACTGCGCACTGAGGATTTGTTCAAATCGCCCGGCGTCGCGGAAACAATCGATTGGGCCAAATGCCTGCTCGCGCTTGATGTCATGACGATGAGCCCGGAGGTGATCGCGGACACGCTCGGCGCGGTTTTGAAATATCAAGACGACATTCAGAAGATCCAAGGCTCCGAGGCCAAACGCATCCTCGATGAGGTCCGCTCCGAGCTCGCGCCGTAATGTCATCACTGCTTGATAAATATCCTGGGGGTTTGGGGGCTAGCCCCCAAGTGGGGCTGCGTTTGGGGGCTAGCCCCCAAG
>CAZCEW010000058.1:0-3883 GCA_964497775.1 uncultured Rhodobacterales bacterium | reverse complement strand
GGGGGTTTGGGGGCTAGCCCCCAAGTGGGGCTGCGTTTGGGGGCTAGCCCCCAAGGTTGTCATGGTTAGCTACCCCGCGCTTGATATCCCTGAGGATGGCAAACTCGCCGCCAATATCACGTGGTTTGCGCGAGCCTTGCGCGCCGCAGGTCTGCCGGTGGGTCCGGGCCGGGTGATTGACGCGATCCGCGCGGTCGAGGCCGCAGGTTTCTCCGAGCGGCAAGATTTCTACTATGTCTTGCAGGCCTGTTTCGTGTCGCGCCCCGAACATCGCGCGGTGTTTGCGCAGATCTTTCGCCTGTTCTGGCGCGACCCGCGTTATCTCGAACATATGATCGCAGCGCTCACCCCCGCCATTCGGGGCGTGCAAGAAGATCGCAAAGCCAAATCGGGCGAAAAACGCGCAGCCGAGGCGCTGCTCGATGGTGTCACGCGAGACGTGCCTGATTTGCCCGAGAGCGAAGACGGCTCCGAGATCGAGATCGACGCCGCGCGCACCATGTCGGCGAAAGAACGTCTGCGGAGCTTGGATTTCGAGCAGATGAGCACGGCGGAAATGGCGCAGGCCAAGCGGATGCTGGCCAAGCTGTCGCTGCCGGTGAAGCCTTTGCAAAGCCGCAGAACGGCGTCTGATCCGCGCGGCCAGATCCTTGATTGGCGCGCCACGATGCGCAAATCCATGCGCCATGGCGGCGAGGTCCAGAGCTTTGCGACCAAGCGCCGCCGCACGCGTTGGCCCAATCTTGTGGTGCTGTGCGATATTTCCGGCTCGATGAGCCAGTATTCGCGCGCTGTGCTGCATTTCCTGCACGCGGTCAGCAATGCGCGCGGGGCGGGCTGGGCCAAGGTCCATGCTTTCACCTTTGGCACAAGGCTCACGAATATCACCCGCCATCTGGCAACACGCGACGTCGATGCCGCTCTGGCTGCCGCTGGCGCGCAGGCGCAGGATTGGGAAGGCGGCACACGCATCGGCACCTGTCTGGAGCAGTTCAACCGCCACTGGTCGCGCCGCGTCATGGGGCAAGGCGCGGTGGTCTTGCTGATCACAGATGGGCTCGACCGCGATGATCCTGACGCTTTGGCGCGCCAAATGCAGCGCTTGGGGCTGAGCGCGAAACGCGTCATCTGGCTCAACCCGCTTTTGCGCTGGGCGGAGTTCGCGCCCAAAGCCCAAGGCATCGCCGCCATGCTGCCTCATGTCGACGCCTTGCGTGCGGGTCATAACATTGCAGCGCTTGAAGCCTTGGCAGACGCAATCAGCCAGCCTTATGATACGGGCGAAAAATCGCGGCTGATGGCGCAGCTTTGAGCAGGTTTCGGATCGCTTTGGCGGTCCCGCGCAGAGACACTCCTGATATCGAAACGTATTTCTTCAGGAGAGAAACCCATGCATTTCCACCCGCTCGACAAGACCTTCATTGATGCTTTGCGCCAAGGCGGCCAGGACGCAAACGGCCAAAGGGCCGAGCAGGAAATTTCAGACGGGCAGGGCAAGCCATGCCGCTCTTGCCTCAAGACGGTGCCGAAAGGCGCCAAGATGCTCATCGCCTCGGCGCGGCCGTTTGATACGCTGCACCCTTATGCGGAGACCGGTCCGATCTTTCTATGCGCAGATGACTGCGTCCACGCGACGTCAGGCCTATTGCCAGACGTGCTAAAGATCTCGCCCGACTATCTGATGAAGGCCTATGGCGCCGATCAGCGCATCTTATATGGCACCGGTCAGATCACGCCCAAGGCGCAAATCGAGCCCTACGCAGAACAGCTTTTCGCGCGGGACGATGTGGCCTACATTGACGTGCGCTCCTCGCGCAATAACTGCTTTTTGACAAGGATCACCCGTGAGCCTCGACCCTAATGACATCCCCGCCATAGCGCTCGACTGGCACCAGGCGGGTAAGGGGGCGGCTTTGGCGACCGTGATCCAGACTTGGGGCTCCGCGCCGCGTCCGGTGGGGGCGCAATTGGCCATATCTGGCGCAGGCGACATGATGGGCTCGGTCTCGGGTGGCTGCGTTGAAGGCGCGGTCGTGGTCGAGGCGATGGAGGCGCTGGAAGACGGCACTCCGCGTATCTTGGAATATGGCGTCTCCGACGACGAGGCCTTCGCCGTCGGGCTGGCCTGCGGCGGCACGATCCGCGTCATGGTCGAGCCTATCGGTGCCGCCATGCCCGAGAATATGCTGGCCGATCTGACGGCCCACCGCAAAGCGCTCACGCCTGTGGCCTATTTCGTCAACACCCAGACCTGGCAGCGGGGCTTGAGCGCGATCGGCTTTGAGGAGCGTTTCCGCACCGATCAATCAGGCTTCGAGGGTGAGGTCTTCATCGCCATCCACAACCCGCCTTTGCGCATGGCTGTGATCGGCGGCGTGCATATCGCGCAAGCGCTGTTGCCTATGGCGCGCGCGGCGGGCTTTGCGCCGGTTCTGATTGATCCGCGCGAGGCCTTTGCCAGCGCAGATCGCTTCCCCGACACGGTCATCCTTAATGACTGGCCCGATGCGGCATTGGCCTCTTTCAAGCCGGATGCGCGCAGCGCGATTGTCACGCTCACCCATGATCCCAAGCTTGATGATCCCGCGATCCAAGCGGCGCTGGGATCTCAGTGTTTCTACCTTGGCTGCCTCGGCTCCACCCGCACCCATGCCAAACGGATCGCACGGCTGGAGGAGGCAGGGTTTGAGGCGGCTGCCATTGCGCGCATCCATGCGCCTGTGGGTCTAGATATCGGGGCAAAAAGCCCTGCCGAGATTGCGGTATCGATCATGGCCGAGATCATTCAGCGTCTGAGACAGGCGGCATGAAGTTCGGCGCGGTCGCGGTAAAGGACGCAAAAGGCGCGATCCTTGCGCATTCTGTGGGCCTTGAGACGGGCCGCTTGCGCAAAGGGCTTTTGCTAGAGGCCGATCATCTCGACCAGCTGCGCGCGGCCGGCGTCTTGGAGGTCGTCGTTGCGCGGCTAGAGCCTTCTGACATCCATGAAGACGAGGCCGCGGCGCGCATGGCGCAAGCTCTGGCGGCAGAGGCGGACGGAGTGCGCATCGGGCCTGCGGGCACGGGGCGGGTCAATCTGTTCTCGGACGTAAATGGCATCGCGCAGGTCGATGCAGATAAGATCAACGCGGCCAATTTGATCGATCCGATGATTACTATTGCGACCGTGCCTCAATGGCAGCGCATGAGCGTGGGCGATATGGTGGCGACGGTGAAGATCATCTCTTACGGCGTGGATGGCGAGGCGCTGGACAAGGCGTGTGAGGCCGCAGCGAGCGCTATTTCGATGCGGGTCGCGCAGTATCAGACCGCGTCGCTGATCCAAACCCAGATAGCGGGCGGCGACGGCGATAAGGGCCACAAAGCGATAGGCGCTCGGCTGGAGGCTTTGGGCGTGGCGCTGGGCCCAAAGATACTTTGCGCCCATGAGATCGCGCCTTTGGCGGATGCTTTGCGCAATGCGACGGGCGAGGTGATTTTCATCCTCACCAGCTCTGCTACGTCCGATATCAATGACACCGCGCCGCAAGCCCTGCGCGCGGCAGGCGGGGAGGTATCTCATTTCGGGATGCCGGTCGATCCGGGAAATCTGCTATTTCTAGGCGCGCTGGGCGGCAAACCCGTGGTAGGCCTTCCGGGCTGCGCCAGATCACCCGCCCTGAACGGCGCTGATTGGGTGCTAGAGCGAGTTCTGTGCGGCCTCAAAGTCACGCCCGAGGACATCATGGCGATGGGGGTCGGCGGCTTGCTGAAAGAAATCCCGACGCGTCCGCAGCCGAGACGGGGATGACATGAAAAAAGCCCCGGTGTTGAGACCGAGGCTTTCTAATTTAAAGTAGCGAGAAGTTTACGCCTTAACCGGCCCAATCAGCTTGGGTCTCTG
>CAZCEW010000057.1:0-16367 GCA_964497775.1 uncultured Rhodobacterales bacterium | reverse complement strand
ACTCACCGAGACAAAGCAAACCCCTTTAGACGTCCGTCGATCCTATTTCGACCCCGCACGCCCCTAATGAGGGTTGTTGGTGGAGTCGCCGGGTACCGCCCCCGGGTCCGATCCGCTTATTACGAGCGCGTTTATGTCCATAGTCCCCGAAGGGACAATCTACATATAGGCAGGCGGGCGGCATGTTGCAATTGTTTGCAGGCAGGCGGGCGTCGAGTATCCAGTGCCCGGGCCAGTACTCGAGTTGAACGTCACTTTCGCGGGCATGCCGCGGCCATCGTTCCAACAACGGTCGGGATTGTCGCTTTTGGGATTATAGTCCGCGCGGGGCGCGCCTAGCCTTTCGGCGGGACAGACACGATCACCCATTGCTTTTTGACGCGGTCACTCACCGTCCAGACAGGCTTCAGGCCATTATCCATCACAAAACCATCACCTGCTTTCACATGGAATTCCTCGCCCGAGTCGAGCCGGATCGTGGCGGAGCCTTCAAGGATGTGACAATATTCGATCTGGTCAGTCTGGGGCCCGTGAAACACGCCCGCTGTGCTTTCCCAAATGCCCGCGCGGACCGCGTCGCCTGCGCCTTTGAAGTGAACCCATGCGGTATGCTCTGGCGCGCCCGAGATCGTCACGCCACTTGTGTCTTGATGAATAGGCTCGGGCGACTGGTCGGCGAATTTGGTCAGCGTCGTCATAAAAATCCTCGTAGGTGGTTAAGGGCGTGCGGCGTCTACAAGCTCGCCCAACCTGTCGCGGGCAGTCATCGATGGCGCGATAAGCGGCACAAGGCGGCTGGTGAGGCCGTGCAGCGGCATTGGGCTGATGGGCAGAATTGGGAAGGCCAGATCTTTTGGGTCTGTGCCGAGCAGTTTTGAAGACAGCGTGCGCCCCATGACAGAGGTCATCGCAATCCCGCGCCCGCTAAAGCCAATCCCCGCCAAAACGCCCGGCGCGGGTTCGTGCAGATGCGGCATCATCTCTGGCGTGACCGCGATGCGGCCCGCCCATTTGCGCGCAATGCCAATGTTTTCGAGCTGCGGGAACACAGTGCGCAACCCGCGCCGCAGTCTTTGATAGCCACCCAGCGTATCGACGCGATCATCGCTGCCGACGCAGCCGAAGATCAAACGCCCTTCGCGGTCGTATCGGGCATAAAATATCGCCAAACGCGAGTCAGAGATCGTGACGCTACCGGGCAAGATTTCACGCCTTTGATCCTCAGAGAGAGGCTCGGTTGCGAGGATGATGCTGACCAAAGGCAAATAGGTCTTGTTCAGGCCTGGCCATAGATCGGTCGAATAAGCGTTGGTGCTGAGGACAACCGTCTCGGCCTTGATCTGACCCGAGGGCGAGGTGGCAATCCATTTGCGGTCGACACGCTCGAGCTTGGTGATGGGCGTGTTCTCGAACAAGGCCGCACCGCGTTTGGCGGCGGCGCGCGCATAGCCACGGGTCAGCGACAAAGGCTGAACATGGCCGCCTTTTGCATGTCTGAGCGCGAAGGAATAAGAGGGCGAGCCGCTGGCTTTGCGGACGTCGTCACCTGTCAGCTCTGCGATATCCGCGCCAGCATCAGACCAAGCCTGACCCAGCGTTTGCATGGATTTCGCCGCACTCTTGGTGTGCGCGGCTTGGACCCACCCGGCTTGAACTGCATCACAATCGACGTCGAAGCGTTTGATATCAGAGAATAAATCGTCCGCGGCGGTCAGCGTGGTTTTGACCAGCGTGTCGCCATGGTTCCCGCCCAACATCTCGCGCAGCTCTTGCGGGGTCTTGCGCCAGAGTGGGTTACATTGCCCGCCACTGCGCCCAGATGCGCCCCAGCCAATTTCACGAGCATCGACAAGAGCCACAGAGGCGTTGGCCTCCGCCAATCCCAGCGCTGTGCGGCATCCGGTCAAACCGCCGCCAATGACGAGGACATCGCAATCATACGATCCGCTGAGGCTTTGCGTCTCCGGCTTAGCCCCTGCGGTGACGGACCAGTGGATTTCCTCTTTGGCTGGAACCTCGCTCATGGCGCACCTTATTGTTTTGTCTCAGGAAACCTTCCTGACGTGCATTCGACGCTATGTCCAACGCTCCACCCCGTCAATGGTGCTATCTGCGCCTTGACACGAGGCACGCTCCAGCCTGAATTCATGGTTGCTGCAAAGAGACAGAGCTTTTCTACCTAGGTCATTTTTCGACCAAAGACCGAGTTAGAAAAAACGTGCTTTCGGCGGTCCTTCTACAGGTCCATGACGCCAGAAAAGCAATTTCTATGGGGCCAGAATTCTCTTTGCAAAGGAAGAAATTAACTGCAATGATCCTCGCGCTAGACATTCGGCTTGGGGTCAAAAATTGTCACCCGTAATGAAAGCTGCCGAGTTAAAGACCAATGGGAGAAATTAAATGAAAACGATGATTAAAGCGGCTATGGCCGCTGCTGTCGGCACGATGGGGCTTGCTGCCCCCACTTTTGCCGACGACGTGAACGTGGCGTTCTTTCTGCAATGGCCCACACCAAACCTTGTTGCAAAAACAAGCGGTGCTTATGCAGATTCGATGGGCGTAGATGTGAACTGGGTGGACTTCACCACAGGGACAGCGATGACCGAAGCCATGTTGGCCGGCGATATCGATATCTCGTACAGCCAAGGCCTTGCGCCGTTCGTGACAGCCATTCAACAGGGTGCGCCACTGAAGATGATCGGCATTGCTGTTGTTTATGAAGCCAATGACTGCTTCGTGCGCAACGAGCTGGGCATCGACGGCTCCAACGCGTCCGAGCTTGAGGGCAAAACAGTTGCTGTTCCGCTCAACACAATGGCTGACTTCGCGTTCCGCAAGTATATGGACCACTATGGCGTCGACACATCGACGATGACCATCGTTGACCAAGCTCCACCCGACGGCGCGAAGTCGCTGGCTGATGGCGCTGTCGACATGGCATGTGTCTTTGGCGGTGTTGACAGTGCAGCTGCTGCCGAAGTTGGCACAGCGATCATGACATCCGAGCAAAAGGTCGAAGCCAGCATTGGTTCGTTCGACGTGATCACGGTCACCGAGAAATTCGCAACCGAAAATGCTGAGCTGGTACAAGCGTTCATGGACGCGACAGCAGAGGCTAATCAGGCTTGGACAGGGTCCGACGAGCAAATTGCAATCGTGGCCGAAGCCTCGGGCATGAATGTTGACGCGACCAAGACAACGCTTGACGGCTTCGTCATTCCGACTGTCGAAGATCAGGTCAACAACTTCTTCAACAAGGACGGTACAGCGGCGCAAGCGGCAGCCTCCCTTGGTCTGGTGTTCCAAGGCGACTCGGATGGCTCGGCAATTGCCAAGACAATCGACGGCTCGTTCCTGAAGTAAGCGACGCTCGCAAACGATATGGGAGGGAGCCTCAAGGGGCTCCCTTTCTTCGAAGTCACGATACGTGTCTGCATATGATCAGACGCATTCGGACCAGCGGATATCATCTGCTTGGCCCACGCCTCTATACAATTAACTGAAAGTCGAACCGAGCGATGGCAGATCTTGTTTGCGAAAACCTGAGTATGACCTTCACCAATCCGCAAACAGGCGGGGCAGTGGAAGCCTTGAAGGACATTAACTTCAACCTGAAAAAGGGGGAGTTGCTTTCGGTCCTCGGCCCATCGGGGTGCGGCAAGACCACCCTTTTGAATGTGATCGCAGGCTTCATCAACGCCACGGGCGGCCAAGCCAAGCTCGGCGATCAAGTCATCGATGCGCCGGGCGTCGAGCGCGGCATGGTGTTCCAGCAAGGCGCCTTGTTCGAGTGGCTGACCGTTGCGCGCAATGTGGATTTCGGTCTGCGGATGAAGAAGAACGATCCGGCGGAAAACGAAGCGCTGGTCGAGAAATGGCTCGATATTGTTGGCCTTCAGGGTTTTGGCGACACGCCAACCTATCAGCTTTCAGGCGGTATGCAGCAGCGCGTGGCGCTGGCGCGTTGTCTGGTCAATGATCCCGAAGTCATCTTGATGGATGAGCCTTTGGGCGCGCTCGACGCGCTGACGCGCGAGAAGATGCAATCGCTGGTACTTGAGCTGTGGAAAGAGACCGGCAAAACGATCATGATCATCACCCACTCCGTCGAAGAGGCCCTGCTTCTGGGCGAGCGGCTCTTTGTTATGGCGCCGCGCCCCGGTCGGGTTCACAAAGAATACCGCCTGCCATTTGCAGAGCGCGGCCTGACGGAATCTCTGCGCGAGATCAAACATGATCCGCAATTTTCCGAAGTGCGCGAAGAGATCCTGACGATGATCTGGGACATGGAAGAGGAGATCATGGGTCGTGTTTGAATGGCTATCTGAAAACCGCGCCCTGATCGCGGCTGTCCTCATCATTGGCTTTTTGATCGCTTTCGTCTGGTCGATCATCATTGGCCGCAAACAAGCGCGCCTGACCGCGAAAGACGAAGTGTTCGGTGATCCCGTTCGCACCAAAGGCGGCTGGTACTGGGCCGTCACCGGGCTCTCGGCCTTGATGTTGATCTGGTTTTTCTTCTCTTGGGGCGTGGGGCGTGCCTTCTTCCCTGATGCGGCCAATGAGATGTGCCAGATTGCAAAGCTGGAGGAATCGGTCGCGCCCATCAAAGCGGCTTTGCCCGTTGGATCGCGCTATTATAAATCGACGCTTCTCGTGTCGCGCAACTCGGCTCAGCTCGAAGAATTGCAAAGCAGTGTTCCGAGCGGGGCCTTCTCTGACGCAGAACAGGCCGAGCTGAGCGAGCTGATCGAGCAAATCCAAGGCCTGATCGTCAACAGCTCGGACCCCGCGCGGCTTAACCCGGAAGCAGATGACCAGCTCACCTCAATCATCGAGCGGCTTGACGGCGTGGGTGCATTCTTGCGGGTGGGACCTGAAGATCGCACACCTAGCCAAGAGGCTTTGGCCCAGCCGAAATGGGGTACAACCTATACCGAAATCCCGATCCTGCCGATCACTCCGCGCGGCATGGTGTTTGATGAGGCCTCCGTTCAGGCCGCCGAGATCGCGACGGAATTCAACAAGATCCGAAACATTATCCCGGAAAATGACGCGCTGATCGAAGACACCAAGGCGCGGCTTGAAGTTTTGAAAGCCGCCAATGAAGCCGGTGGGTTTGACGATGAGGTGCTGGGCCAACGTGAGGCTTATGTCAAAGCGGTCGACCGTATTTTCAAGCGCTTGGATGATGGCACGATCTTCCCGGCCACAACGCTTGTGGGCGTCAACACTGCCATCGCCAATCTGGAGAAAGCATCACATGACGCGCGGGGCAGTCTTGCGACGGTTGACGCTGTTTTCTTCCCTGGACCCGGCATCGTAAAATCGCGCACTCAATGTACAGAGCAAGGCTCGGCGCGCTGGTTGCCGAAGCCCACGGATGTGGTCTCGACTTTCGCGCGGCTGGCGAACCCGGATGTCGACAATGGCGGCGGCTATCGCGGCTTCCCGCTTTTGTGGTGGGATTGGCTCGCGATCTCTGACGTGGTCGCGTTCTTCGTGCCGGACTGGATCGCCGACATTTGGCCCGGTGAATATTCAAGCCACGGCCCTGACGGCAAAATCGCGTCAAACTTCAAGGACAAGCTGTTGGCCTTCGCGCAAGGCGATGTCTCTATGGGCTATGTCCCGATGCTTGACGGCCATGTCTGGGACTCGCTTTTCAGGGTGCTTGTGGCCCTTGGTTTGGGCGTCTTTCTGGGCGTGCCTTTGGGGCTGTTCATGGGTGTGTCGCGGTTCTTCAAATCCTTCTTTGATCCGCTGATTGAGCTGTACCGTCCCGTGCCTCCCTTGGCTTGGGCACCGCTGATCTTGACCATTTTCGGCATCCAAGATGACGGTAAGATCTTCCTGCTTTTCATGGTGGCCTTCGCGATCATGGTGATCTCGGCGCGCACGGGCGCGTCTGGGGTTCAACTGTCCAAGATCCGCGCCAGCCACTCGCTGGGTGCCAGTGATCGCCAGATTATGTGGAACGTGATCTTCCCCAATGCTCTGCCGGAAATCCTGACTGGTGTGCGCATCGCCGTGGGCGTCTGCTGGGGCACGCTTGTCGCCGCCGAGATGCTGGCGGGTACGACAGGGATCGGCTTTGTTGAGAACATCGCGCGGACCGTGTCAGATTACGAGCTGATCTGGGTCACGATCCTGATCATGGGTGTGCTGGGCCTGATCTTCGATCTGATCATGCGCTGGGTTATCCAGAAGACCATTCCATGGCGCGGTATGGGCTAAAGCGTCAGAGGGCTTCGGCCCCCGAGGCAGTCTGACAAAATGAAAACGGCCGCGCCTTCTAGATCAAGGCGCGGCCGTTTCTTTATTGTATGCGTATGGCCTAGAAGCCCGCTTTGATCCGCTCGAATTCCTTGATCATCTTCTCGCGCAGCGCGTTGTCCATGGGCAGTTGTGCCAGTTGCGGCACCGTGATGTCGTTGAGACCCACTTCCGTCAGGGTCTCGGCCCCAAAGGTCGCCATCGCTTTTGTGTTGGAATGGCCGTAGCCCCATTCGTTGACGATATAGTCGGCGGTCTCTTGGCTCAGGAAACTCTCGATAAAGTCATGCGCTTTGTCCTCAGAACCGGGGCCGTCTTTGAGGTTCACATAGCCGCAGAACCAAGCTGAAGAGCCTTCCGCCGCTTCACGCTGAAAGCCAATAGGGAAGCCGTCGCCTACCATTTGCACAGGCGTTTCATTCCAACCCCAAGCGATCAGAACTTCGCCGGTGGCCATGAGTTGCGCGAGCTCTGCGCCATCAGCCCAATAGGCGCGGGTGTTGGCATGGGCTTTGCGCATCCATTCCGAGGCTTTTTGGAAATCCTCTTCCGTGGCTTTCGTCCAGTCTGACAGTCCTGTTGCCAGATACGCCAAGGAGTAGGCATCCTCAACATTATCAGGCAGAGAAATCCGACCCGCCATCGCAGGATCAAGGAAAATTTGTAGCGAGGCGATTTGATCGGCCGTCACTTTCTCGGTGTTATAGATCAGCCCTGTCATGCCCAGATCGGCGGGGATGAAATAGACCTCACCATCACGAACGAAAGTCGGGTCCGTCTTATAAAGGTCGGCCAGCGTGTCATAGGTGGGGATTTTCGAGATGTCCCAAGGCTCGATCAAACCGGCTTGGAACCATTTGTCGACCGATTGCGAACACGGATGCGCGACATCGGCCTTAAAGCCGGAGCGCAGTTTCTGGAACGCTTCCTCTTCTTCCCCGAAAAACGCGTAAGTCGGCCCGGAGCCGTGCTTGGCTGCGTAGTTGATGAAGAAGCCTTCTTCCTCATAGCCCGACCAGTCAAAGACCAGAAGATCGGGGTCTGCGGCAAAACTGGCGGTGGCGGTCAGGGCAATGGCGGCAGTGCCCATCAATGTTGTGAGTTTGGTCATAAATGCTCTCCCAAAAGCGAATTTTCATGTGACTGCACAAGACGCTAGGCGGATGGCGATGGCAGAACAAGGGAAAACCTTGCTCTGCCGATCACGATGAAGCGCAGTTTAGATGTCCAAGATCAGATGCGGTTGGCCATCGCTGGTCTTGCGCAACGTGCGCCCCGTCCAGTCAATGGTCGCGATCACTTGGCGGCGCAGCGACGAGAAACTGTGGAAGCGCACCACATCCACAGGCGCATCAAAGCGCAATGTGATCTCGCAATGCCCGTCAGAGCCTATCGCGCGCACAGCCTTGATCACGCCCTCAAAGCGTTGCCCCAGATAGCTGCCCGAGACGCGTTGGCCCGGGGCATAGGCGGCCTTGCGCGGCGCGTTTGCGAGGCTGGCATGAAGCGTGTTCCAATTGCGCGCGCCATGTTGCTTGGCCACAAGCTCGAGCGCTTGGGCATGTGACAGATCGCCAAGTTCAGCGCGCAAGGCTTTCGCCTGACGCTTGTAGTCTTCCAGTGAATATTGGTCTTGCATGTTTCGGTCTCATTTCAAGGTCAAACATGTCGAATAGGGCGGGTGGGGTCTGCATTGCCATCCGGGCGACATGTTGCACATGAGCGCGAAAGGATAAGATGTAACTGACTTCGCCAAAGCGGATGCTTGCAGACGGCAGGGGCCAGACCCTCGGAGGCGGCTTACGGGGCCAGGGGTGTTGGTGTCAAGTTTTGTGTGGCCTCCGACAGCATAGCGCGCAAAAATTGCCTCACGGTCAGCGTCATAAACAATTGTCACGCCGCAAACTTTCTGCCAACACTTCGTGAGGTTTTAAATTGCGGGAGGGCAAATGCCTGCGCTGACCAGATCAGTCCTGTGGCTGACATTCTTTGCAGCCATTTTGTTGGCATGGTGGATGATGTTCGCCATGGCGCAAATGATGGGTGTCGATTGGATCGGCAGGCCCTCTGGCATGATGATGGATGACATGATGCAGATGACCTCCTTTGGAGCGTTATTTGCGATGTGGGCCATTATGATGGCCGCGATGATGCTGCCCACGATGGTACCTACACTTTTCGCCTATGAAGATCTGATGGTAAGCGCCAATGGCACGCGGGCCGGGTGGTCGGGCGTAGTGCTGGGCTATTTCATCACATGGGTGGGCTTTGCCGCTTTGATCACAGGCGTCCAGATCGCGCTGATGCGCTCGGGCGTGATCAATGATCTTGGGATTGCCAACTCGACATGGTTTGCAGGCGCACTGCTTGTTCTTGTTGGCGCGTTTCAATTCACCCGCGCCAAAGAGATTTGCCACGGCGTGTGTCATTCGCCAGCGATGTATTTTCTGGGCCATTGGAAGCCCGGATTTGCTGGCGGACTGCGCATGGGGCTGGGGCTGGGTGCGTTCTGTGTCGGTTGCTGCTGGGGCTTCATGAGCCTCGGTTTCGTAGGTGGTGTGATGAGCCTTTTATGGATGGGGCTTGCCACGCTGTTCATGGTGGTCGAGAAATTACCGCAGATCGGGCATTACGTAACAAAACCCGCAGGGGTCGTTTTGATTCTCGCAGGGCTCAGCGTCGCCGTATACGGCACGACATTATAAGGGAGAGGCCCATGGCCCAGAAAGACCGCAAACCATCTGATCGCTTGCAGGTCATGCAAAAGATCGACGCGCGGATGAGCCCGACGCGGCGCAGGCGCGAGCCCACCGATTGGGCGATCAAAGGAGAGTTGTTTCTGAACTGCTCGTGTACCGTGTTTTGCCCTTGCGTTGTCTCGCTTGGCGCGCATCCGCCCACCGAAGGCCATTGCCATGCGTGGATGGCGATTGCGATTGATGACGGCCATTTCGAGGGCGAAAGCCTTGCGGGGCTCAATGTCGGGCTTTTGGTCGATATTCCGGGCCGGATGGGCGAGGGCAATTGGCGCGTGGCGGCATATGTCGATGAACGTGCAACGCAAAAGGCCTACAATGGCATTTTGAAAATCTTCTCAGGCGCCGCCGGCGGCACCACGGGTCTGTTCACGATGCTGGTCTCCGAGATCATCGGCGCGGAACGTGCTCCGGTCGAGATCGTGCGTGACGGCAAGAAACGCTCGATCACAGTAGGGCGCAAAATCCAAGGCGAGATCGAGATGATAGACGGCAAGAGTCCTGATCACCCTGTCATGGTCAGCAATTCGAAATATTGGATGGGGCCCGATATTATCGCGGCTGTGGGCACGAAGTCCCGCATCCGTGATTATGGGCGCGTCTGGGACTTTGGCGGCAAGTCCGCCGAGATCTGCCCGATTGAGTGGTCGGGGCCTTAACCGCGGTGCTCTCGGTCGAGTATTGCAAGACTATGGCGCGCTATAATGTGTGGCAAAATGGCAGTCAGAGCGCGGTTCTGGCCCAGATAAGCCCTGCGGAGCTGAAGAAGAACCGCAAGGCGTTTTTTGGCTCGATCATGGCCACATGTAACCATCTGCTCTGGGCCGACCAGATTTGGATGTCGCGCATCGATGGCGGGATGGCGCCGACAGGTGGCATTGAAGACAGCGTTGATCTGCATGATGACGTGCAACTGATGTTGGGCGACCGGATGCGCACAGATGCGCGGATTACACGCTGGGCGGAGAAGCTGACCCATGTGCAATTGGTGGGCCCTTTGGTGTGGACGAACTCGCAGGGCAAATCCAAGACGATGAGCAAGGCGATATGTATCGCGCATTTCTTTAACCACCAGACACACCATCGCGGCCAAATCCATGCGATGCTGACGGCGGCAGGAAAATCTGTCGGACCTACGGATCTTCTTATGCTGCCGGACGCGATTTGATGCCGTTTTTGATTGCAGTCGCATTGGGCATTGGGGCCTTTGTCATCTGGACCTGGTCGCGCCGGGGGACAGGCGCGCGCGCCTCAGCGTCACGGCTGTTTCGCAAGTCGGATTGCAAATGGCGCGCTACGGGTGAGGTGAAGACGACGCTGGCAGAGTATCGCTGCGCCGCTTGCGGGATCGCGGCCTACAGCCGGACAGGCAAAGCGCCGACAATGTGTAAAAAGAACCTAAGGGGAGGCTTGTAATGGCACTTATCGCTCCATCGCGCCGGGTCCGCCGTACGCCGTTCTCCGAAGGGGTCGAGGCAGCAGGCGTCCAAGGCTATACGGTCTATAATCGGATGCTACTGCCGACCGTGTTCCGCTCCGTCGAGGAGGATTACCACCATTTGAAATCCGCAGTGCAGGTTTGGGATGTCGCAGCCGAGCGGCAGGTGGAACTGCGCGGACCTGATGCGGGGCGCTTGATGCAAATGCTGACCCCGCGCGACCTGCGCCCGATGCTGCCCGGCATGTGCTACTACGTGCCGACCGTCGATGAGACAGGCGGCATGCTCAACGATCCGGTCGCAGTTAAAATCTCGGATGATCGCTATTGGGTTTCAATCGCAGACAGTGACCTGTTGCTCTGGGTCAAAGGTCTGGCCTATGCGCTGCATCTTGACGTGATTGTCGATGAGCCGGATGTGTCGCCCTTGGCGATCCAAGGGCCGAAAGCCGACGAGTTGGCCGCGCGGGTCTTTGGGGATGCCGTGCGCGACATCAAATTCTTCCGCTATGGCCATTTCGATTTCCAAGGCCGCGACATGATCGTCGCGCGCTCAGGCTATTCCAAGCAGGGCGGGTTTGAGATTTACGTCGAAGGCTCCGACATGGGCATGCCTTTGTGGAACGCTTTGATGGAGGCGGGCCGTGATCTGGATGTGTATGCGGGCTGCCCCAACCTGATCGAGCGCATTGAGGGCGGTTTGCTGAGCTACGGCAATGACATGACACGCGATAACACGCCGCATGAATGCGGGCTGGGGCGGTTTTGCTCCACCCAGACGGCGATTGGCTGTGTGGGCCGTGATGCGCTGCTGCGCGTGGCCAAGGAAGGCCCGATCCAACAAATCCGGGCGCTGTCGATCGACGGTGACATCCCGGGCTGCGACCGCGTCTGGCGGATCGTGGCAAATGGCAAGCGCGTGGGGCAGGTCACTTCGGCCGCTGCAAGTCCTGACTTTGGCACGAATGTTGCGATTGGTATGGTGCGGATGACGCATTGGGACGCGGGCACGCAAGTGCAAGTTGAAACACCGGACGGGCTGCGCGATGCGGTCGTCCATGAAGAATTCTGGCTTTAAAGGAGAGAGACCATGTTTAACGCATTGATCGTCGAGAAAGATGACGAGGGCAAAACCAGCGCCTCTGTCCAATCTATATCCGAGGACCAATTGCCTGAGGGCGATGTGACGGTGGCGGTGGAGTATTCCACGGTCAATTACAAAGACGGGCTTTGCATCGGGCCGGGCGGCGGGTTGGTGCGTAATTATCCGCATGTGCCGGGCATTGATTTTGCTGGCACGGTCGAAGCCTCCTCGGACGCACGCTACAAGGCCGGTGATAAGGTCGTGCTGACTGGCTGGCGCGTGGGTGAGGCGCATTGGGGCGGGTACGCCCAGAAAGCGCGCGTGAAGGGGGATTGGCTGGTGCCTTTGCCCAAAGCGCTCGATACGCGTCAGGCAATGGCCGTTGGCACGGCGGGCTTTACCGCGATGCTGGCGGTGATGGCGCTGGAAGATCACGGCATCAAAGACGGCCCTGTATTGGTGACGGGTGCTGCGGGCGGTGTGGGCTCGGTTGCCACGGCAATTCTGGCCAAACTCGGCCATGAGGTTGCAGCCGTCACGGGGCGGCCTGAAACGGCTGATTATCTCAAAGGGCTCGGCGCCACGCAGATTGTTGCGCGCGAAGAAATCAACGAGACGACCAAGCGGCCGTTGGAAGCGGAAATTTGGGGCGGTTGCGTCGATGCCGTAGGTGGCGCGATGTTGGCGCGCGTCTTGGGCCAGATGCAATACGGCGCTTCCGTTTCAGCCGTAGGGCTTGCAGGGGGCGCGGGCCTGCCTGCCACAGTGATCCCGTTCTTGCTGCGCGGGGTAAACCTGTTGGGCATCGACAGCGTTATGCAACCCTATGACAACCGCTTGCGCGCGTGGGAGCGGATCGCGAAGGATCTGCCGATGGACAAGCTCGACGCGATGATCCAACCCGCAGGCCTTAGCGATTTGCCGAAGCTGGGCGGCGATATCTTGAAAGGTCAAATCAAAGGCCGCGTCGTGGTTGATGTGAACAGTTAAACAAGTGAGAGGACGCCCTTATGGCTCAACTGGATATTGATTTCGTTCGCGCGCAGTTTCCGGCGTTCTCTCAACCCTCGCTGGATGGCCAAGCCTTCTTCGAGAATGCGGGCGGGTCTTATACCTGTGGGGCAGTCATCAACCGCCTCCACCGCTTTTATACAGAGCGTAAAGTTCAACCCTATGCGCCTTACGCGGCCTCCGCGCTGGGCGGGGCGGAGATGGATGAGGCGCGCACGCGGCTCTCGGCGGTTTTGGGCGTCGCGGAAGAGGAGCTGTCCTTCGGGCCGTCAACGACGCAAAACACTTACATTCTGGCGCAGGCTTTTGGGCAATGGATGAGCTCGGGCGATGCGATCATCGTGACCAACCAAGATCACGAGGCCAATACCGGCCCGTGGCGGCGCTTGGTTGATCGCGGCATTGAGGTCCGAGAATGGCAGATCGATCCAGAGACCGGCCATCTGGATCACGACGCCTTGGCGCAGCTTTTGGACGATAAAGTGCGGCTCGTGTGCTTCCCGCATTGCTCCAACGTGGTCGGAGAGATCAATGATGTGGCCGCGATCACCAAGCTGGTGCATGACGCAGGCGCTTATGTGTGTGTCGACGGCGTCAGTTACGCGCCGCATGGCCTGCCTGATGTCGGAGCGCTGGGCGCGGATATCTATCTGTTCTCCGCCTATAAAACCTACGGGCCCCATCAAGGCATCATGGTGATGCGCGAAGGCTTGGGGATGACGCTGCCCAATCAAGGGCATTACTTTAACGCCGATCATCTGTCGAAACGCTTCACGCCCGCGGGGCCGGATCATGCGCAAGTGGCAGCGAGCGCCGGGATGGTCGACTATATCGATGCGCTTTATGATCACCATTTGGGCGGTGAGGCGACCGCACGCGCCAAAGGCGCTGCCGTGCATGATTTGATGCAAGCCCATGAGGCGGCGCTGTTGCAGCCTTTGCTGGATTATGTCGGGTCAAAGAACTCGGTGCGCTTGATCGGGCCTGCGCAAGCGGCCAACCGCGCGCCGACTGTCGCGCTGGCGTTGCAAAGCAATGCCGAAGAGGCGGCAGCCGCATTGGCCCCGCATGGTGTGATGGCGGGCGGCGGGGATTTCTATGCCAACCGCGCGCTAGAGGCCATGGGCGTCGATATGGATCACGGCGTGTTGCGCCTGTCTTTTGTGCATTACACCAACGCAGCTGAGGTTGACCAATTGATGGGCGCGCTAGATAGCGTCTTGTAGGGCAATCAAGGCGCGCGCATGACACCGATACTTTTCTGGCTGAGACGTGATTTGCGGCTAAGCGATCACGAAGGGCTCAGCGCCGTGGCCGCCACGGGCCGCCCCGTCATCCCGGTCTTCATTCATGACGAAGTGGTCGAGACCCATGGCGCGGCTCCCAAATGGCGCTTGGGGCTAGGGGTGGAGGCCTTTGGCGATACCCTGCGCGAGATCGGGTCGAACCTGATCTTGCGGCGCGGGCCTGCGCTGGACGTGCTGCGCGCTCTGGTGGCTGAGACGGGCGCCGAGGCCGTGCATTGGTCGCGCGCCTATGATCCGGCCAGCATCGCGCGCGACAAGGCGGTCAAAGCGGGGCTGCAAGGGGATGGCATCGAAGCTGTCAGCCATAAAGGCCATGTCTTGTTCGAGCCTTGGACGGTTGAGACCAAAACGGGCGGCTATTACAAAGTCTATTCACCGATGTGGAAAGAAGTGCGGGGCAGGGAGCTTGCGTCTCCTTTGCCGAAAGTCTCGAAGCTGAGCGCGCCTGAGGCGTGGCCTGCCAGCGACGACATTGCAGATTGGAACATGGGCGCTGCCATGCGGCGCGGGGCTGCGATTGTGGGCAAACATATCTGCGTCGGCGAGGCGGCAGCGGCAAAGCGCTTGGCGGATTTCATCGACACCCGCGTGGCTGATTACAAAGCTGCTCGCGATTTCATGAGCGTCGATGCCACCTCGCGCGTGTCAGAAAACCTAACTTACGGAGAGATCAGCGCGCGCACCTGCTGGCACGAGGGCTGGCGCGCGGTCCATGACGGCAAAGCGGGTGCGGAGCATTTCCTCAAAGAACTTGTCTGGCGCGAGTTTGCCTATCATCTGGCTTATCACACGCCCCATATCATCGATCAAAACTGGCGGCCCGAATGGGATGCTTTCCCGTGGTCTGATGGCGGCGACGATGTGTTACGATGGCGCCAAGGCCGGACAGGGATCGAGCTGGTCGATGCTGCGATGCGCGAGATGTATGTCACAGGCTACATGCACAATCGCGGGCGGATGATTGTGGCCTCGTATTTGACCAAACATATGATGACGCATTGGCGCGTGGGCCAAGCGTGGTTCGACGATTGCCTGACCGATTGGGACCCGGCCTCCAATGCGATGGGCTGGCAATGGGCGGCGGGCTCTGGGCCAGATGCAGCGCCGTATTTCCGCGTGTTCAATCCCGATACGCAAGCCGCCAAGTTTGACGCAGACCGCCAGTATCGACGCCAGTATCTCGCAGAGCAACACGGCATCGCGGGCCAAGAAGCATCGGACTACTATGACGCCATCCCGCGCAGCTGGGGCCTGTCGCCCGATGACGCATATCCTGACCCGCTTGTGGGTTTGCCAGAGGGCCGCGCGCGCGCGCTCGACGCGTACAAAAACCGTGTCAGTGCAGAGTGACGTTAGGTCCAAACGATTTCGTGATTTCCCTTGAGCATCAACGGGCTATGTGGCTATCCTAGCATTAAATGGGGAGGTCGGGCGGATGGATGTCCTGACAAGCACGAGCGGACAGACGGATCTGCCGCGCTATTTTCATCAAGCGTTCGAGACAGCCAAACAGCTCAGCGTTGGGCGTTTGGACATGAAGCTTGAAGACGGGCGCGTTTTTCGCGCTGAGGGTGCCGCGCCGGGCCCTGTGGCAGAATTTACCGTGCATAATGACGATCTGTTCGCGCGACTGGTGCGCGAAGGTGATCTGGGCTTTTGTGATGCTTACCTCGATGGCTGGTGGACGACCCCCGACTTGCAGGCTTTTATGGATTTGGTCCACGCGGGCAATGAGGATGTTTATGACGGCTATCCCGGCATGGCCCTCGTGCGCGCCTATGAGAAGATGCGGTTTTGGATGCAGTCGAATTCCAAGACGCAAGCCAAGAAGAACATCAGCTATCACTATGATCTGGGCAATGAGTTCTACGCATTGTGGCTCGATGATAGCATGACTTATTCCTCTGCGCTGTTCGAGACGGGTCAGGAAAGTCTGGAGAAAGCGCAGGAACAGAAATATGCCTCGATGGTCGATCAGATGGGCGCAAAGCCCGGTGATCATGTGCTGGAAATCGGCTGTGGCTGGGGCGGATTTGCTGAATATGCCGCCGCGAAACGTGGACTCAAAGTGACGGGGCTTACGATCAGCCAAGAGCAACATGACTACGCGGTCGCGCGCATCGCCAAGGCGGGGCTGCAAGATCAAGTGACAATCAAAATGCAAGATTACCGCGACGAAACCGGGCAATATGACGGCATCGCCAGTATCGAGATGTTTGAGGCCGTGGGCGAGAAATACTGGCCTGTTTACTTTGAGGCCGTGCGCGAACGTCTCAAGCCCGGCGCGCGGGCGACGTTGCAGATCATCACTGTCGATGACAGCCGTTGGGACGTCTATAAACGCGGCGTGGATTTCATTCAGAAATACATCTTTCCGGGCGGCATGCTGCCCAGTCCGAAAGCCTTGAAATCGGAAATATCAAAGGCAGGGCTTGTGCTGAGCGGCTCGGTCGAATTTGGCCAAAGCTACAGCCAGACACTGCGCCGCTGGCACG